>CAZLKT010000001.1:0-102450 GCA_964560205.1 uncultured Holosporaceae bacterium
AGCTTGATATCGCCTATCTCTCTTTTGTTTTTCTTGCTGGAATTTATTTGTGGCTAAAATAAATGTCGACACCACTTAAGAATCTGCATTCATGAATCAACATGCCAAGATAATCCAAGATGATAGGGGGAATGGGAAGATAAAGTAATAACATACCTTCCCTTACTCTCCAATAAAATACTTCATGAAGGGTGGAAAATCTTCAAAAAATATTTTCCATAAGTGCGTACACCACCCCTTATGGCCCCCCACCTAAACCTTCCTTTTTCTAGTCTTGCCTCCTATATATGTTACGAGATGGTTTTCCCTTTCCACTCCGTCGATGAATAGTCTCAGCCCTTCTTCTAGGGTTTCTCATTTCCGTGGAGACACTCTTATGAACCGCTGTTTTTTTCTTCTCCTCTTTCCCTCCTTTCTCTTCCATACCGTTTTTGTCCCTCAAGAGAGCTAGTTTATGTTGATATTTCTCAAAAGCTTCCCGTACTTCTTTTTCTGCTTCCCTCTCTATGGCTAAAAACTGATCTTCTTTTCCGTGAAGCATCTCTGGTGTCATATAAAGTATATTGGAAAAAAAGATAAGGTCGTCAGAAAGACCTAGGCAATCAAACGTAAATAGACCATCATATCTTAAGAAAGGACCAGAGCGCTTCTTCCCAAGAAATTTCATAGATGTACTTATAGCATCATTGGAAAACATCTGAGGCAAAAGCGCCCTCAGCTTCTCTTTGTTTTTTTTCTCAATTTTTCTTATGTCTTTTTTATAGTCACTCTCTATGAAACCCAATTCCACAAAGAGAGGACTTTTATAAGAAAGCTCTGGAGTATCATTATTCTGGCGATACATGTCCCCCAGTCTACGCATACCCGCTGTAATCTCTCGTAAGACATTATAATACTTTAGAGTCATCACATTGACACCACGATGACCACTGCTTATGTTAAGAACTTCCCCCGAACCATCCATTGTGTACACATGAGGTCCCTGATCTTTATAGGTGAAGGAGCTCTCATTTTCATTATGCATAGCATGCACACTGTACCCTTTCTCTGACAGAATGGTGGTGTGGCTTTCCTTTGCCATATCTTTCGTTATCAGCATGACATCCTTCCCCTTAATGGAAACATGCATAGTATCCGGAACTTCTACCTTGTAGTACATTCTTTCAGCAGCAGACGGCGCTTCCACCACAAAAGACTCGCCTTTTCTCTGGATGAGTGGGGCACTTTTATCTCCAAATGTGCTTCCAGTATATGATGTGATTTTCATATCAGGTCTTTTTGTACCAAAAAGATGCACGAGTATTTTGCGATTTTTATCTGCCACGATTTTCAGCTCACGAAGATCAGCATTTTCTATGGCAACTTCTTTGCGTGTCATCCGAGGCATTTTTAGGTCCAACGTAAGACCATCCTCCGTCATACTTATGCCATGTTTTCTCTTTTTCCCTCTACTATCAATCATGTAAGACGATGCTTCCTCCTCATGATAATCAGAATACTCTTCCGATGACTTACCACCAAAAGGCCACCACCATGCGTGGGCCGAAGGGGTCTCTCCCATAGTACCCAAAGCAAAAAACAATATAATTTTCTTAAAAGCCTTCTTCATAAAAATCTCCACAAATTAAACTTACATTATTATATAAAAAAATACTTAAAAAAACAAGACAAAAAAACACATCACAAAAAAATTTTGTTTTTCATGTGTATATCAATGGATACTTTTGGCATAAAAGTGATGCGTGGTGAGCAATTTTTTTTCGCAGACTTTCATCGGAGGGATTCTTTAAAACCTCCACAATCCATTGGCTGCAGAGGCGACAATCATCCTCCAGAAAACCCCGTGTCGTCACAGCCGGAGTACCCAGCCGAAGACCCGACGTTTTCTTGGGGGGCAAAGGATCATGGGGGATGGCATTTTTGTTACAGGTGATACCTGCCTCTTCCAAAAGCTTTTCGGCCTCGAGGCCAGAAAGCCCTAAGGAGCGAAGATCCAGCAAAAGCAAATGGTTATCCGTGCCTCCTGATACAAGCACGATGCCTGCTTCTAAAAATTCCTCCTCCATGGCCTTTGCGTTTTTCACGATCTGTTCTCCATAGGCACGAAATGAAGGGTGTAAGGCCTCCTGGAAACATACCGCCTTCGCAGCAATAATGTGCATGAGGGGGCCCCCCTGCAATCCTGGGAAAATGGCTGCATCAATTTTTTTCGCCATATCTTTATCATTGGTGAGGACAAGGCCGCCGCGGGGACCCCGCAGAGTTTTGTGGGTGGTGGTGGTGACCACATGGGCATGGGGGAAAGGACTTGGATGCACACCCGCCGCCACCAGCCCAGCAATGTGCGCCATATCCACCAAAAGGGTTGCGCCCACGTCATCTGCAATGCGACGAAACCCAGCAAAATCTATAAAACGAGAATAGGCGGAAGCTCCGGCAATAATAAGCTTTGGACGATGCTCCCGTGCCATCTTCTCCACCACATTCATGGAAATCCTTTGAGTCGAGGGATCCAAAGGATAAAAAATAACATTGTACATTTTGCCCGACACGTTGACTGGTGAACCATGGCTCAGATGCCCCCCCTCTTGCAACTCCAGGCTCAGAACACACTCCCCTGGTTTCACACAGGACAAAAAAACCGCCTGGTTTGCTTGAGAGCCTGAGTGGGGCTGCACATTGGCATACGCACAGCCGTAAAGCTCACATGCCCTCTCTATGGCACAACGCTCTACCTTATCCACGGCAACACACCCGCCATAATACCGATTCTCCGGGTATCCCTCAGCATATTTATTGGTCAAAATGGATCCTTGCGCTCGCAAAACCTCCAAAGAGACGAAATTCTCGGAGGCGATGAGCTCTATGGTAGAGTTTTCTCGATGCTTTTCCTCCTGGATATATGAACGAATAGCTGTATCTTCCATGTGGTATGCTCTGTTGTGATGCATGTGTCACCTGCCATATATTTCATGTTGGTGCCCAAGAAAGGACTCGAACCTTCACGAGGAATCCTCACTAAAACCTGAATCTAGCGCGTCTACCAGTTCCGCCACTTGGGCACACCTTTAGTATTAGATCTTCTGAAAAAAATAACAATCCCAGAAATGTTCTTTATAATTTTTTTTGCAAAAATTTTTTATTTTCCTTATACTGTGGCCCATAAAATCGTTACGGTTATATTATGCGCTTTCCACGTATTTTCTTGCGAATCCTGTATCTGGTTTTGATAACAGCTGGAATATTTTACGGAGGCCATCACATAGCCTTCTATATGATAAGTAAGACTTTTGCTGTAGATTATGACAGAAATGTGGGAGCATTTCTGGAAAAAAACAGGGAGCAGCTTCAAAAAAATGGCTCCTATCTGTGGAACATAGGAAATAGTTTTTTCGAAAGAAATTGGTGGGGGTGCACCATTGCTCTCACGCCTGACAGCGTATCTCTCCCCATTACTTTCTTTTTTCACGTCAATTTTTTTCAATGGTTTCTTTTTCGTACTGTGAAGGTAACGGCACGCATCACGCCTCACCCTTCATCTGTGTATAACTCCATTATAGGGTCGCTGCTGCTACAATACCCTCAACCCTTTCCTCGCTCCGATGATCCCATAAAACTGACCCTTTCTTTTGAAGGAAAAGAGGTCTTTATTCAGGATGCAGACATCCACTTTCCCACTGTACGGCTCTCCTATAAAGAAGCCCCAAGAAATTCTGCACTGCCTAACACATGTACCATAAATGCCAATACAAGCATCTCCCACCTGATTTCCTCCCTTGGTCTTTTGGCAAACCTTCTTCCTCAGAATATCTATATGCTTCTTGGAGCCGTCAATCAGGACTCTGAAGCTTTGGAAGATCAGAGTATTACTCTGAAAAGCACTGTGAGTTTTCATGGAAGAGTCTCTCCTGTCCAGAGCCCTTCTCTCCATACATTGAACGGAGATGGCTCCATCTCTGTGTGTGGTGTTCCCCTCGTAGAAATGTTCATAAAAACAGAAAAACCACTCTCTCCAGAAGAAAATATTATTTCTGTGGGGATCAATCTTATCACCCTCAAAAACGCCTACAAAAAACTTTATGCATTTTCTTGTGGTGGCCTTGGAGATGATGAAGCGCATCGTCATAACTCTGTTATTATCCGACATATTCCCATGGATGTGCAAAAAGAGTTTTCGGAAAAATTAAAGACCTATGGTGCGATGTATGAAAAGTACATAGAGCCGCATATTTCTTCCAAAAATCCATTTTATACGGTGCGCATCATTTTCCAGGGAGATGTGTTGGATGCCCTCACCTATGCCTTTCAGAAGGAGCTTCTTCACAAAAGTTCTGGTGAGCTTTCTCACATTTCCTCATCTTTTGTTCGCATGGAATATCCGCCCGAAAAAAATGCTCATAAACAGAAGAATGACACGACAAAAAAAGTCATGAAAGCTGTCCCGCCGGTGACGAAAGGATAATCTGAAGGAAAGTACTGTGAAGAGAGCTGCTCCCCACAGAAAAATCCGTCCCTGGGTGCACCTGTGTCGTCTTCACAATCCCATGCCGCTTCTTTTCTTTTTTTTTCCCTGTATATGGGGGAATCTTTTGGTCCACCATGGAGTATTCCACTGGTGGGAAGCATGCTTTTTTCTTGCGGGATGTGTGTGGGCGCGAAGTGCGGGATGTGCCATAAATGACTATATGGATCATACCATTGATGAGCACGTGGCACGCACCAAAAACAGGCCATTGGCCTGCGAGGACCTTTCACCACACCAGGTCCAAAAATCCTTTTTCTTTTTCGGTGTCATAGGGCTTTTCTTTCTTTTCATGTGTCCACCTTTCCTTCGTCCCCTCGCCATTATCAGCGCAGGCGCCACCATTCTGTATCCACTGTGCAAGAAATTTTTTCCCTTCCCACAACTTTTCCTGGGCTTGACCATAAATTGTGGCGCCCTTATGAGCTATGGGTGGAGCTGCCCCCTCTGGTGGACTCATTGTCACATATGGCTGTTATATGGTTATGCTGTTTTATGGACCCTCGAATACGACACATTGTACGCATACCAGGATCTTCACGATGATTGTGCTCTCAAGCTCCATTCTCTCCCAGTACTCTTAGGAGAAAACCCCCAGATCATGAAATGCTTTTTCCGTCTGGGGCTTCTTCTTCGAAGCTGCCTCATGGCCCTTCTCCATGGAAAAATAACATGCTTCCCACTCCTGCTTCTATGGGTCATTACCCGATGGAACACCTTTTCCCACTTACCTTGTGCTCATACAATTTTTTACAAAAAAGCTTTTCATAGAAGCCTATGGGAGGGAGCGCTTCTCAGCATCCTCCTCATTTTTTCATAGGAATCTTCCTCACGACATGGGAGGCAGAAGAGACCCCATGCCCCCTTTTTTCATTTTCTTCATCATTCCCCGTATCTGTTCGAAATGCTCTAAAAGACGATTGACATCTGCACTGGATGTACCGCTTCCCAAGGCAATCCTTTTTTTCCGTGATGCATGAAGCAACGTGGGATCTCGTCGTTCTTTTGGGGTCATAGAATCAATAATAGCAATCTGTTTCTTAAAATGGGCATTCTTCAGGGTATCCCCCATTTTATCAGATAAAGCTCTCATGCCTGGTAAAAAACTGAGAAATCGAGAGACGCCCCCCATCTTCTCCATGGAACGAAGCTGTTTTCTGAGATCCTCCAAAGTAAAAATCCCACGAGACAAACGATCCATAAGTCGCATGGTATCCTCCTGACTCACCACCTCCATGGCTTTTTCCGCTAGAGCAACCATATCCCCTTTGTCCAAAATGCCATCGGCAATGCGACGTGGATCGTACACCATACCTTGGGATGGACGCTCTCCTGTGCCCATAAACTTTATGGGAAGCTTTGTCACATACGTCACAGAAAGGGCAGCCCCCCCTCGACCATCACCGTCTATTCGTGAAAGACACACACCCGTAAGGGGAATTCTTTCCGCAAATGCCGTGGCAGTTTTCACGGCATCTTGGCCCAAAAGCGCATCGGCCACAAACAAAACATCCCGAGGAGAGCCCACCTTGCAAAGAGTTTCCAACTCCTTCATGAGCTCATCATCCATATGCAACCGCCCAGCAGTATCCACAAGAAGCACATCATACCCTCCTTGCACGGCCATTTTCTGACTGCGACGCACTATGTCCATAGGATGCTCTCCCTCTATAATGGGAACGCTTTCCAAACCTCCACTCTGGGCCAAAATCTCCAACTGTTTTTGAGCTGCCGGCCGATACACATCCACCGATGTCAGTAACACTTTTTTCTGAAGAGTTTTATGTAAATAATGGCCGATCTTTCCACACATGGTTGTCTTACCACTTCCCTGAAGACCTACCATAAGAATAGTCGTGACTCCCTTAGACGAAAAAGTAAAAGCAATATTCTCATGGGACAACAAAGATAAGAGTTCATCATGAACAATTTTCACAATGGTATGCTCCGGCGTAAGGCTTTGAAGCACCTGAGCACCACACGCTTTTTCTCGCACTGTATCCACCAAAGCCTTGGCCACAGGAAGCGCCACATCCGCCTCCAAAAGCGACACACGAATATCTCGCAGAACAGACACAACATCTGCCTCCGTTAAAACCCCTTTCCCTCGAAGCTTTGCCAAGGCATGAACAATCTTCTTCCCCACATAATCAAACATAGACACCATGATAAAAAGATCTTGTGTGCACTATGAAAGCAAAACTACTTTTGGTCAAGAAAATCTTTGAATAGCCTTACAGAGGTTTTTTACGCAAGGGTGGCGGTGATATTACGCTCGTTGAGAGAGTTTTTTCCATCATCGCTGAGAGAGAGGGACATGCCCCGGGACGTGGTCAGAACATTTTTTGCATTCATATTCATACACGCGTTTTCACACTCTCGCTTTCTCTGATGATTACCCGTAAAGCGCACGTCACATCGATCTAAACAACGATGCACATCCGGTAAAGCAGACGTGGTCTGTGAGGACATGTTACACCCGGAAAGACACAAGGCCATGCTTACTATAAGGGACATTATTGGGAGTGAGAAAGATGATTTTTGCGGCGATTTTTTGTTTTTTAATAAATTTGACATAATAAATGCGCTTTCTAATATTGTTTCTGATGAATAGTATAATAAAAAATCATTAAGTAATATTAAATATCCCTTGATAAAGTTTCCGAGGAGAAAGAGTACCCTCCAAAACTTCAGCAATTCCCGCCATAATAGGCAAGTCAGCAGCATAGGCTTTTCCTCTCCTCATGGCTGCAGAAACTGTATACACCCCCTCCGTCAAATATGCCGTGTCATAGGAGGAAAAATGCGCTTTTTCCTCCTGTGTTTTCAGACAATGACGTGCAAACCCATGACCACATTGAGCATTGCGAGCCACAGAACTGGTGCAGCTCAACACAAAGTCTCCTATGCCCGCGTAGGTCACATGGCAAGACATATAATCTTTGGCACCATTCTTCTGAGCGAAAAAAATAATTTCCTGAAGAGCCTTGACTAAAAAGGTGGAGAGCTGGTTCTCTCCCACATCCATGGCTCGTAAAAAGCCGTATCCCAGGGCCATGACGTTTTTCAATGCCCCCATAATTTGTATGCCCAAAACATCTGGAGAGCACTCCAACAGAAAGCCTGGGGAAAAAATACTCCGCATGAGGGGCCCCATGGCATCTGTTTCGTTATATCCCAATGTTGCTCCAGCTTTCTTTCCCTCAAAAACCTCTTGAGCAATATTTGGTCCTCCCAAGGCAGCCACCTCATGGTGGGGAAAAAATTCTTGCACCACTTCCCCCAAAAAAAGCCCCGTATCTCTCTCCATGCCCTTGGATACCAAAAGAAAACCACGCCCATGATACTGTGGTGACATTTTCTTTATGGAAGAAAGCACCTCACGAACGGATTGCACAGGAAGAGCAAGAATGTGCCAAGGGGAGTGCTCCAAAGCCTTTTTCAAAGAATTCGTATAAAAGCAGTCTTGGGGCAGAGGAAAATGCGGCAATGCCTTCGGTGTCTCATCCCGGCCCCATAAAACCACATGGGCTCCGGATGCCCTTGCTGCCATATAAAGGGCACGCCCCCATGCACCTGCTCCTAAAATGGAAATCCTCTCCCCCATTTTCATCCTTTTTTCCATGTTGCACATATCTGAAGGGAAGCACGCCTTGCAGGATTCGAACCTGCGACCCTCAGATTAGAAGTCTGATGCTCTATCCAGCTGAGCTAAAGGCGCTTTCACCCCAGAGTACCAAAACAAAACCCAAAACTCAAGAATGTCTCCCTGCCCTTGCCATGGGCACGAAAAAAAATTAATAAAAAATAAAAATAGCTTATTGACATTAAAATTTTTTCTGAAATAATAAAAAAAGATTAACGATTCGTTAATCTTGTCCTGACATCTTAGGAAGCATTTCTTAAGAGGTTGGTATTTTTTTTCATATTCGTTTTCTATGAAAATGAAGATCCCCTTTATTCTCGGTGAGCTCTTGTGGCTCACCTTTTTTTTTATGGAAAAATTGAAGCCTCTCATAATTATTATTATATATATATAAAATTTATAAAAAAAATAAAAAAAATTTTATTTAAATAAAAAAAATTGACAATATATATGGCTTTTTTTTACTATAAAATAAAAAAATCTGAAAGATGATACGACAACTTCATACGGTTGCCTTCCGAGGCATTAAGGCCTTTCCTGTGGCAGTACAGCTGCAGGTTACGGGTGGAAGCCTTCCATGCTTTTCCATTGTGGGTTTGCCAGATAAAGCCGTTGTGGAATCCAGGGAGCGTATTAGGGCGGCCCTTTCCACCTTAGGTCTTTCTCTGCCACCAAAACGAATCATTATGAACTTGTCTCCTGCCAATATTCAAAAAGAGGGAAACCATTATGATCTCCCCCTTGCCATGGCCCTTCTCATGTCCTTAGGGATCCTCCCCGAAGAACTGGAGCACTCCATTGCATTGGGAGAACTCGGCCTAGATGCCACAATAAAGCCAGTGGAGGGTGTTTTGTGCGCGGCCCTCTTGGCATCAGAACATCAGCGTTTATTTATTTGTCCAGGAGAATGTGGAGGAGAGGCAGCATGGAATGGCTCTGCCACGAATATTTTAGCGCCTTACCATCTCCTGGACATCATTAATCATTTCAAAGGGACCCATGTGCTCTCTCCGCCCCAAGGAAAGTTAGAAAAACAAGAGGAAAAAATCTCATTATGTGATGGACTCAAGGAGATAAAAGGTCAGGAAACTCCCAAGCGCGTCATCAGCATTGCTGCTGCAGGGCAACACGATGTACTCCTCTATGGGCCACCAGGCACGGGAAAGTCTATGTTGGCAAGTGCCCTTATTACGTTACTTCCTCCCCTGACTCCTCAGGAAGCTCTTGAGGTGAGTATGATTCATGGTCTTCATGGATATAAGGGACATTTGCTTCGGTATCGTCCTTTTCGCAACCCCCATCATTCTGTCTCCATGGCAGCTCTCATAGGCGGTGGAAGCAGGGCACTTCCTGGGGAGGTTTCTCTGGCCCACGGCGGTGTACTTTTTTTAGACGAGCTTCCAGAATTTTCTCGCATGGCATTAGAATCCCTCCGTCCCGTCTTAGAATCTGGAGAGGCTGTGGTGGCACGAGCCAATTATCATGTCACGTACCCAGCACAATTTCAGTTGGTGGCAGCTATGAACCCCTGTCCCTGCGGATTTTTAGGAGTCTCCCAACGACAATGCTCAAAAGCACCAGAATGCGGAAAACGCTATCAACAACGTCTTTCCGGCCCATTTCTTGACAGAATCGATCTTTTTTGTCATGTCTCCTCCCCTGACCCCAAAGATATACTCCCACACTCCACAAAGGATGACTCTCATTCCTCTTTGCAAGAACACATAGCAACAGCCCATACAATACAGGAAAAACGATACACCGAATATGGAATTACCCGCAACGCAAAAGCTCCACCCCATCTTTTAGATAGGGAAATTTCTGACAATGGAGAGGTTTGTCAGCTTTTGCACAAAGCCATTGGACAATTCTCCCTTTCGGTGCGAGGATACTATCGAGTCATTCGTGTGGCCCGCACCATTGCAGATTTAGAACAAGCACCACGTATCAGTCGGTGCCACGTGGCCGAAGCCCTGTCCTATCGCACCCTTCCTACGTTTGGATAATGGGTGAAGCTCCCCTGCCCCGTAAAATCTCCTTGTATCTTCACAAAATGGATCTCTGAGCTTTTTCTTTGTCTCCCTCCATGATTCCTCTTGCACCCATAATGAAACCTACCGTATACTCCACAGAGTATCGATATATATTTGATGTTTTCTTCATGCATGATCCTGCCAACACCCCTGTAAAAAAACCCCAATGGTACGTAACAGCCGTATTCGGAGCTTTAGCAATGGCTTTTATCGTCACCTCTTTTCAGTACATCCCTTTAAATTTTTTGCAACCGGCTGTGTTATCTGTGGGCGGACACGCGGTGCGTCTTTTGGAGTTTCGTCAAGCCGTTGCCAGGAAAATGGATCTCCTACGCGCGCACAAATATAATCCTGCTCACCTGAAAGATTTTCTTATAAAAGAAATCGCAGAGGAGAAAGCCCTTGCTTTGGAAATGGAAAAGCTCGGAATTCGTGTGTCCAAAAAATATGCACGGGAAAAACTACAGGAAAAATTTCAGGATACACGAGGGAAGTTTGATGAATCTCTGCTGAAAAAGTATCGTGAACGTTATGGCCTGACGGTACCACAGATGATTCGAGAGGAGCAGTATCGCATCGGGGTAGAACGCCTTCGAAAAGCCCTGTTACAACACGTCCCCGAGCATACCCCCATTGTTTCTCTGGCTGTAAAGGGTTTTTTTCAAAAACGTCAGGGATATTATTATGCATTCTCTTTTTCAGAGGAAAAAGTAACGGCTTCACCTTCTGAAAAAGAATTGAAAGAGCTTTTTGCACAAGGGGCCCTTCATGCTCCAGAGTATAGAACCTATACTTTTATTCATTTTTCTCCAGAAACCCTGGCAAAAGAGATGACTGTTTCATCTCAAGACATAGAAGATGAAGTAAAAAAGATGGGGTCTCATGAAAAAAATCCACAGGAAAAAGCAGAAAAAACTCTTCGCCTTCACAAAGCTGTGAAAAAGGCAGAAGACCTTTTTGTGCGAATAGAGGAAGATATTGGCGCAGGGGACACCCTCGAAAAGATCGCAAAGCACTATAATCTTCCCCTATATGTCACCACCACCGATGCGCGAGGGCGTGCTCCCAAGGGAAAGAAAAATGAAGCATTCCTCATGCAGATAGAAGATGACCATGAACGAAATCATGTTCAAAAAGAGCTTGTACAAAAAGTTTTTGCATCCAATAAAGACCAAGACCCGGAATGGATACAAACCACATCAGGCAATACCATCTTCTCTGTGGTACAAGATGTTACTCCAGAAAGAGAATATACCTACGAAGAAGTGCGGCCCCTTCTGGAAAAAAAGTGGAGAACAGAAAAGCAGAAAAATGCATGTATAACAAAAGCCAAGCATGTTGCGGAAGAGATGAGTCGGCAGAAGGCCGCATATAAAGATATGAATGATACCTCAGGTCTGAACATAGGAAGGAAGATGCCATCCGAGGCGTTCGTTCCGCCCCTCGGTCTGCAAGACATAAATCAGGAAAAAATCATACCCCTTCCGGTGAAAAAAGCACTCTTTCATTTGACAGAAAAAAGTGCCGTAACTGTGGTTGATAAAAAAATTGTTTACGTGGTCTTTTTGGATCGCATTGATAATGGTGGGGTTTCTGAAAAACCTGGTATGGGCGAGGGAGAAGTGGGGGAGGTGGCTTATCTCATGCAACGAGAGCTGGAAGGGTTTTTCTGGTCTTGTTATGTAGAATCTTTGAAGAAAAAATACCCTCTCTCCGTTGAAAAATCCATGGTGGATGGATTGTTTGATGGCGCAGGAGATGTTGAACAAGCTGAAGAAGCTGAACAAGAATAGAAGGAAAAATTTATGAACTGTACATTGCCGCCATTGGAAGATGATATAATGAAAGCTCTTCAGGAGAAGGGGGCGCAGGATATCGTGTGGCTTTATGTGAAAGATGTCTTTCCCCTCACATCATATTTCTGCATTGCTTCTGTGACGTCCCAAAGACACCTCGATACTTTGGCAAATGCCGTAAAAGACGTCTGCCGTCGTCACGATTTTCTTCCACCTATTCAAGGGAAGGACCTCGGAGAAACCATATGGGTGGTTGTGGATGCAGGCACAAGCTTCGTGCACCTTTTCACGCCAGAAGCACGAGAATATTATGCTTTAGAAGAACGCTGGAAAACAACCATTGATACGAAAACGCTTCATGGAGGTACGTAAAATTCCTATGATACACAAAATCTCCTCTTCTCAAGGACACTTTTTTTCTCGGATCTCCTTTTCCGCGTTTTTTTTCTGTCTTGCCAGCAGCCTTGTTACCTTATCTGGATGTGAAACCATAGAGGACCGACGAGGATTTTTTCTCTCTCCACAGGAACTGACTGCTTTGAAAAAAGGCATCAACACCATGACAAAGAACGATGTCTCTGCGCTCATTGGCTTTCCAACCTACATATTTTCCTTTGATAAAAACTCCTGGCACTATTTGGGAGAAACCATCACCAGGGAGGCATTTTTTCGTCCTACCCTCTCTCAAAGCCCTTCTTATATCCTCTGCTTTGACGCAAATGGTGTACTACTCTCCATAGAAGAATCTGAAGGCCCTGTGGACATCACAATCTCTTCGGAAGAAACCGTGCTGCCCTCCGACCATGGCACAGAAGTGCTTCGACAGATGTTCCACAAATTTGGCAAATTCCCCAAAGCAACGCCATCCGCCAAAGCACCCCACTAACACAACCAGCATAAATTTGCAAAGGGACGTTTCCCTGGAGGCCCAAATAACGCGTGCATACGCCCTTGCATGCTTCGTGTAAAAGGACTTTCATAGCACGCATAGCGGTTGCATGTGAGGCTGCCACAAATAAAATTGTGATCAGAGATTTGCATTACGTATATAAAATTGTTTATTATGAGATTTTTTACAATCTATTATGAAAAAAAATTTTTTACATTTTAAAAGATGTTTTTTTAACGATTCATGAAGGCAAAAGCGCCTTTGTGCGAGCCTGCGCAACAAGGGGCTGTATCAAAGCATGGGGTACTGCCTTATATGCTCGTGGTGCAAGGTTACCAAGGGTAAAGGGTCCATAGGCTATGCGTGTAAGTCGTAAAACTTTTATGCCAATGGACTGCAAAAGCACCCGTATCTCTCGCTTTTTTCCCTCTTGTAAAGAGATATGAAGACAAAGGGGCTGTGATGTCAGGATTTTTATGACACACGGCTGATATCGTGTACCATCCACCACCATCCCCCTTTCTATGTCGTGTAACTTTTTTCGGGTATCTTCGCTGCTCCAAGGAGATGTGACAACCACATGGTATTGGCGAATAAACGCCTGCTGAGGGTGTTCTAAAAAAGAAGCCAGAGCAGATGATGTCGTGAGGAGAAGAAGCCCCTCTGAGGCCATATCTAAGCGCCCCACATAGATAATACGATGATGGCTTTTTTCCAGATCATGCAGATGAGAAAAGATTGTCTTTCGATCCCATGGATCTTTTGTTGTCACAAGGAACCCTGGTGGTTTGTGATAACACCATAACCTCGGTAAAGACATGGGCGAAGAGACCACAGCACCATCAAGTTTCACGATACTATGGCTAAATACAAAGAATGCAGGGGTCATCACCACCGCATGATCCACTATAACACGACCGGAAAATATGGCTTTTTCAGCTTCACGGCGAGAAAGAGGTGTTCGTGCAGCAAGGTATTTGGCAAGCCGAACCCCTGCCATCTTTCACAAAGCTTGCTTAGGCTGCTGATTGCTGTGCCGCCGCGGCTTCTCTTGCCTTTGACGCACGTCCCAGACCATTAAATTTTGCCAGACTGCTTCTCTTTGCTGCATATCCAGCTGCCACCATGGGATAGTCTGGTGGAAGACCCCATTTTGCTCGATACTCCTCTGGTGTCATCTTGTATGATGTGCGCAAATGGCGCTTAAGCATTTTAAGCTTCTTTCCATCTTCCAAGCATATAAGGTGAGACTCTGTCACTGATGACGCAATATCCACTGCTGGATGAAGCGCACCACGATTTCCTGTGGCATTTTGCAAGTTTTTCAATGTCGTGAATGTCTGCTGAATAAGAGATGTGAGCTCTGCAGGCTCCACTTTATGTTGTGCGACATACGCAGACACAATCTGACCAAGCACTTCAAGTACTCCTGTGGTGTCTTTTGTCTGCTCTTTTTCCCAAAAGCGAGAACTCATATTTCAAAACTCCGTGTTAATTTGTCCCTAATGCGTGAACTGTACTATATTTATAAAAAATATGCAAGAGTTATTTTGCGATTTTTTTGTAAAGTGGAATTTTATTGCAAGAAAGGCAACATTTTTTTTCATTTAAAAGGACTATCAAAAACCGCTCCACAGATTTTTTTTTATTAATTTGCGAGAAAAAAGACGAAAAAACAAACAAAAAACTATTATACATTTTTTTTATAAAATATATAGTCATACAAACCAAAAAAAAATTTTTATAAAACGCTCTTATTTTGAAAAAAGATAAAATGTGCTCTGAAGGTAATGTTTCCTTGCAATACGCCACAAAGCTGCAAGAATAGTGGCCACAGGGAGAGCTAAAAGGATACCCGTAATGCCCTTTATCATAGCTCCAGCAAAGATTGTAAAGAGTACAATCACCGGATGAATCCCAATTCTTTTTCCAATAAACCACGGTGTGAGGATGCCTCCTTCCAACATTTGTCCACCAATATAAATAATACTTATAGATATAATAGCGGATGCTGTCTCATATTGAAAAAAGCTGAGGAAGCTCGCACTCAGAAACCCGAATACCAATCCAAAATAAGGAATAAAGGTTAAAATACCCGTAAGTATTCCAATAACTGTCCCAAATTGTATGCCTAGTATACTTAATGCACAAGAATAATAGAGTGCTAGCACAGCACACACAGCAGACTGTCCACGGAAATAGGAAGAAAGTGCCTGATGTACCTCTTCGAGCCCACCAAAAAAGGAGGCACGATATCGCAGAGGAATCAAAAGCTGCAGTCTGTTTTGGATGCTGTCCCAGTCCCGCATGAGATGAAAACCTATGAGGGGGGTCACGAGGCAAATAATGCATACTCGTGCCAACTCCCAGCTGTTTTGCAAAATGCCCATGAGGTACTGAATACCCCACTGGGTGATGTTATTGAAAAGCGTATTGACGGATTCCTGCAGGCTTGACTCTGGTGAAACATATTGCGATGTTTTTTGGACCCAGGGATGCAGCCACTCCCAAAAAGACTCCCGATAGGTCACCAGGTATTGTGAAATCACCAGGATCATGTTTTTCACAGCCGGAAGAAGCAAAATTGCCCCCATAATGAATAAGACATAAAGGATAATGGTGAGACCAAGGGCAGATATGGTGGAGGAAATACCTTTAAGCGACGCCCACTGCACCAGGGGACGAAAAAGATACGCAATAAGCCACCCCAGCAAAAATGGTGCAAGGATGGAAAAAAAGAAATACGTGAAGATAAGAAAAAGGAGAAAAATACTTGCTCCATAAATCCATGCTCGTGTGGAAACTTTTTGAAAAATCTGTGTCATTTTATCTTCCTCCATAAATCATATGCTTGCATTCCGTAAGAACAGAACGACCATACGGTGGTGCAAAAAACACAATAACCCATAACAATGAAAAGTGTTTTTTCTTTTTCAAAAAAATGCGGATACAGTAAGGATAGGAATCCGAAAAGCCCCATAATACTTTGGAGCGTTGTACTTATCTTACTGGACATACAAGGGGGGAATATTTTTATGTTTTTCCAAAACATCACTCCCGCCCCCACAAGGAGGATGATGTCTCTTATGATAATACTCCAGTACACAAAGGAAAAAATAAGCCCCTTCATCCACAGGCTTGTCAATATGGCTCCAAGAAAAATCTTATCTGCCAGAGGATCGAGAATTTTTCCTGTGGAAGACACAGCGTCCCATCTTCGAGCGAGAAACCCATCCGCGTAATCAGTGAGGGCTGCAAGAAGAAACAACGCACAAGACAATCCATATTTTTGGATAGAAAGAGTACATACAATGAGAGGGGCAAAAAAAATGCGTGCAGCTGTTATAATGTTGGGAAGTATTTTAAAAATGCACAAAAAAAGCTCCTTGGCTGCATTCAAAGAACATTTTTTACATTTTATGTTAAAAAGTCAAGAAAAGATTGCCAAAATAGGAGAAAAGAGAGGAGCCGAAGCTCCCCTTTCAGGAAAAATGATTTAATTCGAAAATAGATGAGAGTGGATTACTCTGCTTTTTCTGAACATTCCTCTTGTACGATTTTTTCTTTTTCCTGTACTGCTTGAGAAATTTGCGTTTGCTTCATCACTTTCTCTACAACATTTGGATCGCACTCCTGTTTCTTCTCAACAATAACATGAAGCTGCTTTCTTCTTCTATTACGCTTCTTCTTTTTAGGTGCTGCAGGCTCTCCATCTGCTACTACAGGGGCTGGAACAGCAGCCTCCATCACCACCTCCACTTTTTCTTCTTGAGGTGACTCTGCAATGGCACGCTCATCCACTGCAGGCGTGGTGGGGTACACTGCTACAGCTTCAGGATCTTCTGGGTTAGACCGCGCATTAGGATCTTCTTGCATTCCAGCAACAACACCCTCACCCTCTGCGTAGATACTCTGTGCTTGACTTACAGCAAGAAGAAGCAATATATAGAATACGTTTTTCTTCATGATCGGCTCCTTATGTTTGACGTGAACAACTCTCATTGCCTATCATTACGGAAAAATTTAAAAAAAATGTCAAGACCATTCGTAGATTGTCCCTTGGAACCCATTTGGAGATAAGAAATTTTTTTAAAAAGGAGTACCATGAAGGTAACAAAAAATTTCCGTATTTTGTGTGCTCATATTTTCTTTTATACATTTTTTGTTCTATGGACTGTTTTTTTGTCCATACCAGCGGTGCTTTTGTGGCAAAAAAAAGCAGCAGAGAAAATCTCCTCGTGGTGGACGAAGGGTCTTTTATATGCTGCAAAAACTTTTCTGGGTATCACAGTGCGCATTACAGGCAGAAAATATCTTCCCAAAAATACTCCCTACATTCTTGCATGCCAGCATCAATCTGTCTGGGACACAATTATTTTCAGCACATTTTTGCACAATCCAGCATTCTTTTTGAAAAAATCACTTTTATGGATTCCCATCATTGGTTGGCAATTAAAACGCCTCAGGATGATTCCCGTCATACGAGAAAAGGCCATGACGAAAAAAGCGTACCAACACTATATGGACGCTGTCACATGGGCTGTACACGAGAAAAGACCCATGGTGATTTTCCCAGAGGGAACACGGGTGCCTGTGGGACAGTCTCGTCCCTATAGAAAAGGGGTTTTTACCCTGCACAAAAGATTTTCTCTTCCTGTGTTTCCTGTGGCACTCAACTCCGGTAATCTGTGGCCAAAACATACATTTTTTAAAAAGCCTGGCACCATTGTGTTGCGCATTTTTCCCGCCCTCCAGCGTGGATTGTCCCAGCAGGATTTTCTTCAAAATTTGCGTCATACCTTAGAAGGCACCGGAAGCTTTTTCAAAAAATAAGAGAATAAAATCGTTTTTGGGGTCTTTGCAAGGGGGGGTGGTTGAGATATGCTAACACTATGTGAAGGGTAGGGGGATGTTTTGTCTTTGCGTTTATTTTTTTATCGATGTGTCCCATGGTTTTTCTTGGCCATAAGCACTGTGGCATTGTGCGAACCCTCCGATTCCCATGAAGATGTGGCACCATCTCAAGATCAAGAAGATGTTTCGTCGTCTCCCCAAGAGGAAACTCCGGTGGAAAGGAATATGCGGTCCTTTCCTGTAAAAGAGGTGAAGGTTTCCGGCAACCAACGTGTGGATACACAAAGTATACAAGACCGTTTACCCTCTCAGGAAACATACACTGTGGAAAATCTCAATGCGTATATGAAGACGCTTTTTGACACAGGACTTTTTTCTGATATTAAAATTCGCATGGAGGGCGCAACTCTCCATGTGCATGTGGACGAGAATCTTTCTCTCAACCAGATTGTTTTTGAGGGAAACAAGGACCTTAGTGATAAAGAACTGCGGGATGCATTACAGGATATTCGGTTAACCCCCAGGGAGAGCTATACCACAGCTCGTGTACAAGAAGCCATTCAAATTCTTTTGGCTTTGTATCGTATGAAGGGAAGATATTGCGTTAAAATAGTTCCAGCCCTCATTAAAAGAGAGTCGAACAGGGTGGACTTGGTGTTTCAGATTGATGAAGGACCGAAAAGTTACATAAGATCCATTACCTTTGTTGGTGCTAAGAAGATTGATCCAAGCGAGTTGTCTCTGGTCATTTCCTCTCGAGAGGAGAGATGGTATCGAGTGTTAGGCGGTCCGGAAGAGTGTTATGATGAAGATCGTATTCGTTATGATAGGGAAAATCTTCGTCAGTTTTATCTCGCCAATGGATATGTGGATTTTCGTGTCATTTCCCACAGCGCTGAGCTTTCTGAAAATAAAAAAGATTTCTTTCTGACCTTCATCCTCCATGAAGGCGAAAAATATTTTTTTGGAAAGACCGCTCTTAAGTCGGAAATGCCTTCTTTAAGTCAAGAAATTTTGGATGAAATACAAGAAATCATTCCGTGGGAGGAGGGGGATACATTTAACGCGAAATTGCTGCAGGAATTCGTGGATAAAGCAACATACCTTCTCAGCAAGAAGAACCAGTTCTTCGTACAAATTACTCCCATTTCTAAAAAAGATGGACCACATCATCGAATCGACCTACAGCTGGTCCTTTCGCCAGGACAAGCATGTTATGTGAACTCCATTCATATTTTTGGGAACTGGGGAACCAATGAAGATGTCATTCGTCGATATCTGGCATTTGCAGAAGGAGATGCGTTAAATGATAACCGTCTTTCTCTTTCTGAACGTCGTCTGCAAAGCTTGGACTTCTTCGAGTCTGTGGAAGTCATGGAGAAACCCACGGCAAACCCTGGATATAAAGATGTCATTATTCGTGTCAAAGAAAAAGGCACGGGTGATTTACAGGCCCGTGGTGGGTATTCTTCTGTGGATGGCCTTTTGGCAGATGTCAGCTATACAGAGCGAAATTTCCTTGGAAGAGGACAAGCCTTACACTTTGGTCTCGAAGGATCCAGCAGAGGATATAACGTGGATCTTGGTATGAATATCCCCTATTGCATGGGACGCCCCATGTCGGTCGGATGGGATGTTTTTCAAAACATGTATCGTGGGACCATTGCAGAGAATCAAGACCAAGAAGAAAGAAGTGGGTACCAGCAAAAGGTCACAGGAGGTGTGTTGACCACAAACTACATGCTTCGCAGAAACCTCTATCAGGGCTGGGCATATAAACTACGTCATGATAATTTGAACTTGAAAAAGCCCAAAAGGCTTTCCATCTATATCACGGAAAACATGATTGGCCATGAAAAACAGTGGCTGTCCAACTTAGAACATAATTTGGGATATGATCGTGTGGCGTGGAAAAAGGGCGCACGGGTAGGCGGCTATGCCATTCGTATGGTGAATCAGTTCATTGGGCTTGGTGGAGATATCCATGCGTTCATGAACACATTTTTTGCAAACTTTTATCAAGCGTTTGGTGAGAATGAGCAAATTCTGCTTCGTTTAGAGCTTCGGTATGGTTTTATTGGACAAATGGGGTATATGCGATTCATTGATCAGTTTAACACCAGCGAGTATTTTTTCCCAGGATTCAGAGAAAATGGTATTGGTCCCAGAGATACCCTGACAAAAGATGCTCTTCGAGGAAAACAGTACTATACCGCAGCTTTAAAATTGGATTTCCCTCTAGGGCTTCCCAAAGAGCTTCCCATAAAAGGCATCGTCTTTGTGGAGGCAGGCTCTTTGTGGAATACGATGTTCGAAGGACCAAACATCGTTGGTGATGAACTCTTTACCCGTATTACAAGCGGTGCAGGCCTTGTGGCAGAACTACCTATCTTTGGTAGGATTGGCTTTCTCTATTCTCTTGTCCTGAGAAAGCAGGACCAAGACCAGCCTAAACACTTTATGATTATTTACGGGAAAGAATTCTAACCCTCCCATATTGCCCTGGTTTGTATTGGGGGAAGGAGCTATGGCTTCGTAGGTGATGAGACTTTGTCTTTATGAGAGATTTTCATGCTGCATCGGGGAAATAGGACCTGAAAATGCTGAAGATCCTTGGGGGTGATTTTTGCAGTCACTTGGGTCACAATGATGGACTCTGAATCCTTTGTACGACCAGCTTTTCTCTCTTTTGTTTTCACCGACAGAACATGGCTGTGCTCATAAAGCCAATGAACCATGGAATACTCCTCACAGAAAAAAACAATGACCTGGCTTTTTTCATGAAAAAACGTGTCGAGCCCCTGAAAAATTTTTTCCATGCCTTCCCCAGTTTTTGCGCTTATGAGTATGGCATCGGGAGGAAAAACAGCCCCCGGTGAGAGAAGATCCGCCTTGCTGAAGACATCCAGTACCGGCACCTTGCACTTCATCTGCTGTAAGACTTTTAACACCTCCGCTTCCTGTGCCTCAGCATGGGGTGCGGTGCTGTCACGTATGTGAAGAAGCAGGTCGGCCTCTTGAATTTCTTCCAGGGTTGCTTGAAAGGCCAGTCGAAGGGATGTGGGCAAATCAGAAATAAATCCCACTGTATCTGAAAGAATAAATGTACGTTTAGAAGGCAGCACAATGCGTCGAGCCGTAGTATCAAGGGTTTCAAAAGGACGAGAGTTCTCTGAAACAGAAGCCTGGGTCATTCTGTTGAAGAGGGTGGATTTTCCAGCATTGGTGTATCCTATAAGCGCAATATATGGATAAGCCTTTCGAGCATTTCTGTGAAGTTTGCGCGTATGGCGAATTTTTTCAAGGGCTTTTTGTGTCTGCATAACCTTGTCTTCTAAAATACGGCGATCCAACTCCAGCTGTTTTTCCCCAGGACCACCAATAAAGCCACGACCAGTACCGCCCCTTTGGCGCTCTAAATGGCTCCATACTTTGACAATACGACTTTTTTGATATAACAGCTGGGCCAATTTCACCTGAAGCTTTCCTGCATCAGTTCTGGCCCTTTGACTAAAAATTTCTAAAATCACGGCTGCGCGATCAAAAACCTTACACCCCCACGCAACCTCCAGATTTTTCTGCTGCACTGAAGAAAGGGGCCCATCTATCACCACAATCTCCACATCTTCCGCTTTAATCCACTGGTGAACCTTCTCTACCCAACCTTTCCCAAGAAGTGTCCCGGAATGTATTCGACGTAATATACATGTTTCCTTCATCACAACGGAAAGTCCCATGGCTCGAGAAAGCTCACAGGTTTCCTCAAGCCGCCATGTGAGGGCATGCTCTTCCATAACGTCATGCCTATGCACGTAGATAACACAGCACCTCTTCAGAGGAGATCCAATCTGTTTCATGAAGGGCACCTAGACAAGGAAAGAATTTGGGCCTATTATGGGAGCATTGGTTTTTTGAGTCAATGAATAATATGGCAAAAAAGAAGGGTGGAGGCCTTATCCGCCTGGTAAGCACCGCGGGAACTGGTTTCTTCTATGTTACAAAAGTCAGCGGAAAGAAAACAGAAAAGTTGGAGCTTCGGAAATATGATCCCCGCAAGAGGGCTCATGTGCTTTTTAAAGAGGCAAAAATAAAATAAGGGGCATGAAAAAGTTTTTTTCTGAAACATTTCATCTTGTGGTAGGTATGTATGACAGCCCCAAAATCCTCTGAAAAACTCTCAATTTTTCTTCCAAAAACAAGCTTTCCCCTGCACGCTAAGCTCTCCATCGAGGAGCCTATCTGGATAGAGTGGTGGCAAAACATTGGCCTGTATGCCCAGAGGCGAGCTCTTCGAAAGGGAGAAGAGCTTTTCGTGCTTCATGATGGCCCCCCCTACAGCAATGGTCCCGCTCATATGGGACATGCCCTGAACAAAATCCTCAAAGATGCTGTGGGTCGATGGGAGTTTTTAGAGGGGAAGGATGTGTCTTTTGTGCCCGGATGGGACTGTCATGGGCTTCCCATTGAGGCAAAAATCGAAGAAAAATATCAGGAAAAAAATCTTTCAAAAGCAGATGTTCCCGTGGAAAACTTCCGCGCAGACTGTCGAGCCTTTTCAGAAAAATGGATTGCCGTTCAAAAGGAAAACTTTCAGCGACTGGGAGTAGTGGCAGATTGGGAGCATCCTTATAAAACCATGGATTTTCCTTTTGAAGCATCCATCGTCCGACAGGTTTTTCGTCTGCTCCAAAAGAAATATATTTATCGAGGTGTGCGACCTGTTTTGTGGTCCACCGTGGAGGAGACGGCTCTTGCAGAAGCAGAAGTGGAGTACAAAGATGTGCACTCCACCGCAGTATTTGTGGCTTTTCCTATAGTAGAACCCAAAAGCCCTGTTTTTCAGGATACATTCGTGGTGATTTGGACCACCACACCCTGGTCACTTCCTGGAAATCGTGCCATCAGTTATGCAGCACATGCAGTATATGTATGTATACAGGTGGAGGAAGTGGACGATGAGGCTCTTCTTCCTGTGGGAAAGAAGATATGGATGGCTGAATCATGTGTGGAAAAATTGTCCCACACTTTTGGTGTAAAGAAATACAGCGTTCATCACACAGCACCAGCCGATGATTTTCGTCATGTTGTATGTGCTCACCCCCTCGTTGGGGCAGGATATAACCACAAGGTTCCCTTTTTCCCAGGAGAGCATGTCACCACAACCGTGGGGACGGGATTTGTTCACACAGCACCTGGACACGGTATGGAGGACTTTCTTTTGGGTCGAAAGCATGGCCTGGATATTCCAGAAACCGTCTCTCATAATGGCTTTTTTATGGAAGACGTGCCGCTTTTTAAAGGGTTATCCGTGTGGAAAGCATATCCCGCCATAAAAGAAGCTCTCCTGTCTGCCTCTGCCCTTGTATATGAAGAAAAGTATTCCCATGCATATCCCCATTCCTGGCGCTCTAAAACACCGCTTCTCTATCGAACCATTCCTCAGTGGTTTGTGGCATTGGATGATAGAATAGATGGAGGAAAGACCCTTCGAGAACATGCCATTGCAGCCATTTCTACGGTTCAATGGTACGATGATCGTGCACAAAAACGTCTGGAAGATATGATTCAGAATCGACCCGATTGGTGTCTTTCTCGTCAAAGAACATGGGGAGTCCCCATTGCAGAGTTTTTGCATAAAGAGGACGGACGCCCCATGAATGATGCCACAGTTCATGAACGTATTATAGAAAGAGTACGTCAGGAGGGAACAGATTTTTGGTTCACGGAAAAAGCATGGGATGTTCTTCAGGGAACCTCATATATTGCTGATGAATGGGAAAAGGTTGTGGACATTGTGGATGTATGGTTTGAGTCTGGCGTTACCCATGAAGCAGTGCTTTTGGAAGGCATCCCCAAGGGTATGATTCTGCCCATTCAATGGCCTGCTTCCCTTTATCTGGAGGGATCTGATCAGTTTCGTGGATGGTTCCAATCATCACTTTTAGCTGCAGTAGCCCTGGAGGGAAAAGCACCGTTTTGCGCAGTGGTCTCCCACGGCTTTCTCCTGGATGACAAGGGCAGAAAAATGTCCAAATCCCTGGGTAATGGCATAGAACCAGCAGAACTCACTGAAACAAAGGGTGCAGATATTCTCCGGCTTTTGATTTTGCATGAGGACTATGGAAAAGACATTCGTGTAGGCCCCACCATTTTACCATGTGTGGAGGATATCTATCGCCGTTTCCGAAACACTTTTCGATACCTTCTTGGATCATTAAAGGATTTCTCCATGAAAGAGCTCATGGCTGTGAAGGACATGCCGTTTCTAGAACAATGGATACACCATCGTCTCTGGACTCTTCAGCAGGATCTTACGAGGGATGGAAAAAAATATGCGTTTCACTCCATGGTCAATATTCTGCAATTTTTCTGCTCGGTGGACCTTTCCTCCTTCTACTTTGATACTGTGAAGGACAGCCTCTACTGTGATGGTTTCGACAGTGAAAAACGAAAAGCTGCGCGCACAACATTTCTTCATCTCTTCACAGCATTGGTACACTTTTTATCACCTATATTGTGCTTCACCACAGAAGAAGCATGGCACACATTTGCTCGAGATATTTTAGGGGCTGAGGACACAAAAAAGGCCTATGGACCATCTTTTTTTGCAAAACCCCATGGCAAAGACATTATGGACTATTTATCCACTGCTTTTGGTGGATTTTTCTCACCAGAAATACAGCAGTGGAGCGTACATTTCCAAACTTTCCCCTGCATACCCGATGCCTGGAACAATCCTGCCATGGACACAAAAATGACATACCTGGCGCCCTTTCGCCAGACTGTTTTGGCAGCATTGGAAAAATGCCGGGAGGAGAAGCATATCACTTCAAGCCTTCAAGCCCACGTGTTTGTGGTATTGTCCATGGACCGTTTTCAGGAGCTTTTATCATATTTTTCATCTGTGGAAGACATGAATGCCACATTATCGCTTTTATGCTTAACATCTGGAGTGCAGGTGGTGACAGACATGCCCCATAGGAAAGAGCACAGCATCTGCTCCATGGAACGAAACGGCATCACTGTGCATATTATCTCTGCCCCTGGGCAGAAATGTCAGCGTTGTTGGAAGGTGCTGCCATGTGTCTCAGAAGCAACGAAAATATGTCATCGATGCGAAGATGTGGTAAAGGCAACGGATAACAGGGGATAACCTATCTGTGGGAGAGGGCAAGGTATTCCAATGCCTCTCCCACCAAGGATTCAATAATGTCCTCTGTGGATTGAATGGCCTTTACCATGCCCACACTCTGTCCCGCCATAAGAGATCCGTACTCAATATCACCATCTATAACGGCACGACGAAGAGCACCCGCCCAAAAGAGCTCTATATGCAGCTGAGCTTCTTTCATAGACATTTTTCCAGCATCGGCGGCATCAATGGCCTCCTGCTGTACCTCCATGAATTTTTTCATGCCTACATTAGATAATGCCCGCACAGGAATCACAGGAAATCGCGGATCTATTTGCGGAGAAAGCATGGCATCCCGTGAGTTTGCCCTTATAAATGCATCTTTAAAGAGGGGATGAGCAATGGATTCCTCTGCGCACACAAAACGTGTCCCCAGCTGGCACCCGGAGGCTCCAAGGGAAAGATATGCTCCAATGCACGCACCTGTTCCAATACCCCCCGCCATGAAAACAGGCACCTCTTTTTGTAATTCTGGAAGAAGCTCTTGGGCTAAAACCGATGTACTCACAGGCCCCACATGCCCTCCCGCTTCTGCACCTTCCAAAACCAATGCCTCCGCCCCTAATTTAAGAAGTCTTTTTCCAATGGCCAAAGAGGGGGCAAAAGCTATGACACGAATTCCTGCATCTTTCAAGAACCCAATACTCTCTGCAGATGGAAGCCCCCCACCCAGAAAAACGTGAGAAACCTTCATTTTTTTACACACCTGCAGCATATCCTGAATCTTTGGGTGAAAAACAATGAGATTGACACCAAAGGGATGGGAAGTTTTCTCCACGGTTTTTTGTATTTCTTCTTGCAGGGCTTCTGGAGAAAGCGCGCCACTGGCCAACACTCCAAAACCACCTGCATTGGAAATGGCCGCCACAAGATTGTGTTCTGAAATCCAACTCATGGCCCCCCCCAGAATGCCAAGTCTGGATCCTAAAAAAGATGTGCCTCTCTGCCACAATCGCTGTAAGGTGGGAAAATGGGGGTGATGTTCATAGGACATTATAGAGCTCCAAGGTATCATGCAACTGATTCAACGCCTTCTTCGCATCGTTTTTTTCCACCAGAAAGTTTGAGATATGAGTAGAAGAAAATGACCTTCGCACGGGAATATCAGAAGAAAGGAGAAATTGGATATCCTGCAAATAGCTTTTTGAATGCGCCAAGTTGTCTTGAGTTTGGTTAATGAGAGTAATAAGCATACAGGAATGTGATGTGTAAGAAAAATTTCTGAGAATATCTTCAAGAATCTCTTTGTAGGAACAACACGTAAGGAAGGAAAATCTTCGATCCTCTTGAAAGCACCAATCCAAAAAAACCACAGAAGCCTTCTTCAGCCTCTCTTGAAGGGGTTCATAATCATGGAAGTCAATTTCCACGTACCACTGTAAAACATTTTTTTGTGTAATACCACAAATTTTTTGGTTCACATCAGTGCCCACCCAGGTACCAATAAAGGAATTCTCAAAAGAGGACAGCACCTGTACTGGGATTTTACCCTTCATGGCCCACTTCACAGAGCTTGGATGCAGAACTTTTGCCCCACAAGAAGCAAGCATGAGCATATTTTCATAGGACAAACGCATAAAACGTCGAGCATTCTTCACCACAAACGGGTCAGCAGTATAGACGCCACTGACATCGGTAAAAATCTGACAATAGGAAGCTTTGAGAAAATAAGCCAGGGCACTTGCCGTAGTATCTGACCCGCCACGCCCCAAAGTTGTAATACGCCCATCGCTTATACCCTGGAATCCTGCAATGACGGGGATAATGTTATTGTCCAAATCTCGCAATATCTCTTGGACATCTATGTTGAGAATCTCTGCTTCTCCGTGGTTTTTCTTCGTAAGAATAGGAAGTTGCCAACCTAACCAGGATTTTGCAGCAAACCCCATGGACCGCAGAGCATTGGTTAAAAGCCCAGCTGTCACCTGTTCTCCGGAGGAGAGCACCACATCGTATTCTTCTGTAAAACATGATTGCTCATTAATTTCTTTCATCCAGCCAGCTAAGGTGTTGGTGACACCCGCCATAGCCGATACCACCACGGCAGTTTTTTTTCCTGCTAAAAAAGATTTCGCAATAATTTCAGCAGTTTTTTGGATTCTTGGCACATCTCCTAAAGATGTTCCTCCAAATTTTTGAACTATTACAACCATTTTAGAACCCAACAGCACGAAGTGCCGCCTTGCAAAAAAAGTAGAAAATTTTCAATAAAATAAAAATTCGCCTGCATTTCTGTAATGACATCCCGTAGTAAATAATAAATCTTTCGGCATTATAAAAAATATAACATTGCAAATCAAGATGCCACAATATTCTCGGTTTTTTCTAATATTGGCTGCAATGCCCAGGATTTTCCTCGAAAGAAGAGAAAATCCTCTTGTCACATACAAATCTTGTCCGTACACTAACACAAGATAGTCTATCATATTGTGGGGATGCGTGCCTCTTTTTTCTTTTCCGCAAAGTTTTTCTGCTCGATGGTTTCGGTGGGCGCCTCTTGCCACCCTTCTTTTTGTTATTTTTGGTGTGGGTGGAAGCCTTCTATGGAAAGGGCTTCACATGGGGGTTGATTTTCGCGGAGGGATTGCGGTGGAGGTGTATTTGCCCCATGTCAAAGATGTCAATACGTTACGGGGGCAGTTAAAAACTGCACTTGAAAAAGACATTGCTTTACAAACTTTGGGTGCTTCCGGAGATATTTTCCTTATTCGCGCAGAAAGCACGCCGGACGATGCGGTTTTTTTACAAAAAATGAAGCATGTTTTGGGCAAGGATGCACAATATCGAAAAATAGAGTCCATTGGACCAAAAGTGAGTGAAGATCTTATTCGAAATGGGCTTTGGGCGGTTTTTTGGGCTATTTTAGCAATTATGGCCTATGTGTGTTTTCGATTCCAATGGCAGTTCAGCATATGTGCCGGAATTGCCCTCTTCCACGACTGTTTATGTGTCTTAGGTTTTTATTCTCTCTTTGGATATGAAGTATCTGAAAATATCATTGTGGCAACGCTTATTACGGCAAGCTATTCTGTCAATGATACCGTCATCATTTTTGATCGCATTCGAGAGAATCTCAAAAAAAATCTTGGAGTGCCGTTTATAGATATTGTGCAGCGAAGCATCGGTGAAACCCTTTCTCGTACGATTTTTACATCTTTGAGCACATTGGTTGCATTGCTCATGCTTTGTTTTTTCGGTGGGGAGGTTATTCGTGCATTTAGTTTGCCGATTTTTGTTGGCATTTTCTTTGGTACCATCTCATCCATTTCTTTATCGGCACCTCTTCTCTATTGGTTCCCCTCCCGGTGGACTGTGTAAGATCCCTTGATGGATTGTGTGAGGTCTGTGTGTGATGATGATTTCCCCCGAAAAAGCGCTTTCTCTCCTGCAGGAGGGCCATGTGGTGGTGGTGCCTACAGAAACGGTATATGGCCTTGCAGCAGATGGCTATACGCATGAAGCTGTGGAAAAAATATACACTTTGAAGAAACGTCCCTCCAATAATCCTCTTATTTTTCACTATGCATCTCAAGAGCATGTGCAGGAAGATGTGGTATGGACACCCATGGCACAGGCTTTAGCTGCATCTTTTTGGCCTGGCCCCCTCACCATGGTTTTAGAGCGCAAAAAATCATCTCGACTTTCCCCAAGGGCATGTGGCCATGGACTGACCTCTGCGGCAGTTCGCGTGCCTTCCCATAGCATTTTTCAGGAAATGCTGCGGCAGTATCCCCACCCATTAGCAGCTCCCAGCGCAAATCCCTCCGGAAAACTTAGCCCCACCACCGTTCACCACGTCCATACTTTTTGGCCCGAAATCCCGGTGGTAGATGGTGCTCCGTGCACCTATGGTGTGGAATCCACCATTATAGATGCTCGTGGATCTGTGCCCATTGTGCTTCGTCCAGGCGCCATTTCTGTGGAAGCCATAGAAGCTCTCTTGCAGCAACACGTACAATCCCATGGTACTGTCTCTGTGGCAGAAGCCCCAGGCATGCTCCATGCCCACTATCAAACATCCAAACCCATGCGATTGAATGCGTCTTATGTGCTTCCCCATGAAGGACTTTTGGCTTTTGGTACACCTCTGGAGGGCACCAGCTGGGTTGCACAGCTCAGTTCCTCTTCCTGCCTCCAGGAAGCGGCAAAACGTTTGTTCTCTGCCCTCCATGAGCTGGACATTATGCCATGCTCCTCCATTGCCGTTATGCCTATCCCCCACAGTGGCCTGGGAAGAGCCCTTAATGACCGCTTGCAACGATCAGCATGTGAAAAGATCTAATACCACGCATCTCATAGTCTTTTCATGATTTTTTCTTATCATATGTCTTATAAAAAGAAATTATGGAATCTCTATGATAAAAAATCACATCCATGTCATTCTTACTGTATGTGCCTTCTGTGCCTTTCAAGGAACTGCTTCAAAGAAGTGCAAAAAGCCTCAGGGATTGCGTACAGACCACGCATACAGGGACGTATGCACGCCAAAGCCATGGGTCATCACAACCGGTGGAAAAGATCTGAAAAAGTCTGGGCAATTATATGAAGATCACGTATACACGGACGTATGCACGCCAAAGCCATGGGTCATCACAACTGGAAACGCAGAGAAGAAAAATCGCTCCTACAAGCGAATGGCACGCAGAAATTGAGAGAATATGGGAAAGTGGAGCATTCCTCTTGGCACGCCCGGAAAGATTTGAACTCTCAACCTTCAGATCCGTAGTCTGACGCTCTATCCAATTGAGCTACGGGCGCCCAAATTCATCCTACCACGTTTTGCCCATGGACATAAAGATGCTCGAAGGGTTCTTTTAAGAAAAAAGTGCAAAAAATTATTTTTCTATGGGGGAGATACCCATTTTAATTTTAAGCCAGGCCCGTGAGAGGTATTTGAGAAGCTTTGCCGATGGCACAAAATCCTCATGAAGTCTTTCATACATCTCTGGTGTCAGAAAAATGGTGGACATATCTAATAATTCTTCTTTGATCCACACTTTTGATGATGGCACTGGGTTTGCAGCACATACAGCATTACTGATCTGGGCCATGATTTTGGGTTGTAGAATAAAATTAATAAGCCGATGGGCATTGCGGACATTTCGTGCCCCCCGAGGGATAGCCATCATGTCAAACCATACCATGGCCCCTTCCTTCGGAATATAATAGCAAATTTTGTCCTGAGCGCTCCTGGTCTTTTCATTCTTGTGCGCTTTTGTCTTATGCAAGGCCGCCATGGTGATATATGTAGAAAACCCTTGAAGTATAAAGCTTGTTCGCTCTAAAAGGTGTTCCTTTTGTCGTGATCCAGTGAATTGCTGAATATAGGGGCGAACATTGTATACAAGCCGAATGGCCTCATCCCAGAGGCGTACATCTTCTGTAATGGGGCTGTGTCCCAGATACATCATAGCTGCTTGAAAAACATCAAGGGCAGAGTCCAACAAAAAAAGATGGGAAGGTTTCAGTTTCTCTGCCATGGATGGATGAAAAAAAAGCCCCCAACTATCCACCTGGGCCTCCTCCAGGTCAACAGCCGAATGATTGACACCAATGCCGGTGGTGCCCCACAAATAGGGCACACCATACATGCCTTTTGGATTTGCTGTGTTTAACTTTTTTAAAAGCCATGGATCCAAAAGTGACGCATTGGGGATCCACTCATAGTTCAGGGGTAATAAAATATCCGCCTCCACACAACGCACAAAAAGGGGCCAGGCGGGCGGAAAAACAACATCGTATCCAGGATTTGTAAAAATCTTTGTTTCCAAGGCCTCAATGCTGTCAAAGGAATCATAGAGAACTGTAATGCCTGTTTCTTTTTCAAATTCATCCAACACATCCCGAGGAAGATATTCTGCCCAATTATAAATATGGACAACATTCTCAGAGGTTCTTTGGACAATGTTTCCACGAAAGAAAAACCACGTCCCCGCCCCCACACAGAAAAAAGCCCCTACAACAAAGAACCAAAAAAGACGACCCATCATGGCTTTTTCCTATTTTTGAATGGGATTTTCCTCATTTAAGAAGCTTAGAGGTCCTCTTGAATAATGCCCACCAATTTCCGTGATGCTGTGGAGGAAAAATGCATTCTTCCATCCTTTAGTGCAAAGAGGGTATGATCTCTCCCCATGCCCACATTTTTCCCGGGAAAAAACTTTGTTCCCCTCTGCCGCACAAGGATGGATCCCTTGACAACCATTTCGCCGTCACCACACTTCACACCGAGACGACGTCCTGCTGAATCGCGACCATTACGGGAACTTCCTCCCGCTTTTTTTTGAGCCATTTTATTTCTCCTCTGAAAGTAAAAGCCTATACTGCTGTAATTTTCTCAATGCGCACATGAAGCTGAGGTTGCCTGTGCCCCTTTTTCCGACGAAAATTATGACGCCGATTTTTCCGGAAAATAATAACCTTGGGCGCCTTTTTCATACCCAAAGGCATGGCCTCAATCTTTACAGGCGTCCAAGCGGTTCCCGTAAATGACATGCCTGAAAACTCCAGAGGCACACCTTCGGCATACTCCATCTTCTCCAGCGCTATACACTGATTCACCTGGGCCCGATACTGTTTCCCACCATTTTTAAATGCAACGTACATGGAAGCTCCACAAAATCTCACACAGGGAACATCATATCCCTTTTTTATTTATTTCACAATATGGGACCATGCCTTTCTTTGCAAAATATCCTTCTCCACCTCCCTTTGACACACGCACCCTTGTTTTTCACAAAGAGATTTCATGAAACGTGTTGTTTTTATTATTCTTTTCTGCGCACATCTCTCACAAAAAGCCATATAATTTTTCTGGTATCTTGTATTTTTATTATGCTATAATGTCCTTTTTTCACACGTTGTTCTCTTTATGGTTATTCCCTCAAGCTATCCGCACAAGAAGCCAAAAGCCGTCTTTTTTGATTGGGACAATACACTTATCGATACATGCCCTCTTTCATTCCAAGGCCTCAATGCATTGATGGCGTATTTTGGAAAAAAACAACTTTCCTGGGAAGAATATATGGAGAAAGCGTCTCTTTCCGATCGATCTTTTTTTCAATCATGTTTTCGAGAAGACGAAATCCCCAGGGCTGCAGCTTTTTTACAAAAAGTGATGATGGAGCAAAAGCCCGATAAATCCCATATATTTCCTGGTGTCCATGAATTGCTTGATTTTTTGCAGAAGGAAAAAATGCCATCGGGGGTGGTAAGTAATAAGAATGGGGAGATGCTGAGGGAAGAAGCACAGACCTTGGGGCTTTCCTCTTATTTCCAGTGCTTTGTTGGATCCTATGATACACCAAAGGATAAACCCCACCCTTTGCCCTTGCTTCATGCTTTGGAAAAACTCCATCTTTCACCGGGCCATGACATTTGGTTTGTGGGAGACTCTTTGGCCGATGTTTTATGTGCACATCAGGCTGGGTGTGTACCAGTTCTCATAGGATCAAGAGAAAAAGCTCCATGTCCAGTTATTTCCGTTAAAAATTGTGCCGACATTGAAGAAATATTAAAAAGTTTCTTGCATTCTGACGTATAAAGTTTCACCATAGGTACATTATCTCTCTTTGAACAAAAATATCATGGAAAAAAAAACAACAGCGGCGGCACAGGATCTTTTCCTCAATGTCCTCAGAAAAAATAAAAACTTTGTCACCGTTTTTTTAATGAACGGCATTAAACTGCAGGGCATTATTACGGGGTTTGATCAATTTGTGCTCTTTCTCAAAAAAGAAGACATCACACAGCTTGTGTACAAACACTCCATTTCCACAATTTTGCCTGGGGAGCCCATTGTATTTTTAGATACGGCTGCCAAGACCCCCGAGTAAAAACGTGCCATGACACTCTCTCTTCTTTTTTTTGCGGTGGAAGAGGGGGAGGATGGGGAGCGGCTGGATAAGTTTCTTGCTCGCAGGATACCGGAGCACAGTCGTACACGTTTGCAAAGCCTGATTGCTGAGGGACACGTTTTCTGTGCTCATCCAGAGACCAAAGAGCCTCTTGCTGTAAACCTTCGGAAAACCCATCATGTGTTTCACCAGGAGGTTTATGGTGTTCGTATGCCGCCCCTTGTGGAAACAGATTTGGTTCCTGTCTCCATGGATCTCCATATATATTATGAGGATGATGACATTGTGGTGCTTGAAAAACCAAGTGATCTGGTGGTACACCCCAGCAACGGCCACAGGGAGCATACCTTAGTCCACGGTCTTTTGGCCCATTGCGGGCCGAGCCTCTCGGGCATCTCTGGCATACAAAAGCCTGGGATTGTCCATCGATTGGACAAAGAAACAAGCGGTCTCATGGTCATAGCAAAAAATGACGATGCCCATCACCATCTTTCACAGCAGTTTGCAGAACGGTTGGTGGAGAAGACATATACTGCCTTTGTATGGAAAAAGATTTCTCCAGCAGCAGGCACCATAGAAAATTTCATGGGCCCACATCCTAAGAATCCTCTGAAAAGGGCCGTTGTGCCAGAGACCCATGCCAAGGGCAAAAAAGCCATCACCCTCTATCGCACGTTGGGATTTTATGAGGGAAGCCATGATAGTGACACCAATATCCCTCCATTCAGTCTGGTGAAATGCTCCATTAAAACAGGAAGAACCCATCAAATTCGTGTGCATTTTGCCCACAGAGGACATCCCATCGTGGGAGATAAGATCTATGGCCTTCCCCCATCCATAAATATCTTAGAAAAACGCCATGGATTGCATGCCTCTGCCTTGTGCTTCTCTCATCCTCGCACCAACGAATATCTGGAGTTTTCAAGCCATCTTCCCGAAAATCTCCAGCATTTATGGCACCTCTGCGGAGAGCCTGCTCTTTTCTAGGAATATATATTTGGTTTATCATCAGTTTCATGCCCTTGGCATAGCTGTACCCCCCTTCACAAAGAAGAGATCTTCCTAGGAAAATCCTTCTTTGTGTTCTTCAGTGAATGGCCATCCCCTCTTCTCCTCAGAGGTTAAATGCAATAACTCATCTCCTCTCTTTCTTTACCATTACCCTTCCCTGATGCTACTTGCTTTACTCCTGGTTTATCGTCGTCTTTCACCTTCAAGGGATTGGGATCACTAAACCCACCGAGCCCCATCAATTCTTCTTTTGATCTTTCACCACTCTCTACCATCTCCGCTACTGGTTTGTCTTCTTCTTGCTTTACTCCTCCTTGGTTTATGATCTTTCCCCCCTCTACCGCCGGACCCTCTTCTTGTTCTACCACCACATCCTCATCTTGGAAACCCTCTAGACTCTTTTGTTCAAATAAAGACTGAACCTTGGGGAGCAACATCTCCGCTCCTGGTTTTTTGCCTTCTTCTTGCTTTACTCCTCCTTGGTTTATGATCTTTCCCCCCTCCCCTAGGTTCTCTTCTTGTGCTACCACCTGATCCTCATCTTTGAAAATACCTCGTTCGTCTTCTTCAAATAAAGTTGCCAGATAATAGTCTGGATCTGACAGCTGTGACTTCTCTTTCTTCTCTCCCTTTGGATACTTTTTCTTATACCATTCCCTATTCTCTTTCAACCGTTGCTCTCGCAATTCTTTCTTCTCTTTCAACCGTTGCTCTCGCAATTCTTTCTGCTCTTGCTGCTTTTGCCGCCTTTCCTCTTGCTGCTTTTGCCCCTTAGGATCATAGTATTCGTCTTCAACATCAGAGTCCTTCCAGTGCTGATCTTTCTTCTCTATCCGCCACTTCACATGGTCCAATTCCTGCCTCTTCTCTTCAAATCGTGCGCTTATTTTGTGTCCATATTTTAATAATAAGGCCAGCGTTGCTACTGTTCCTCCTATCACCATATCAAAATTAGACACCTGCTTCCCATCAAAGAATAGCTTATGACCTAATATACCGCCCAGAGCCGCCTCCATCTTCCAGTTCTTCACTAATGAGAGGACGGGGGAGGGGAGGAAACGTGAAAAAAGAGAGCCCTTCATATCAGCTCTCTTCCCCAGTAGCTGCTCATACGGAGGTTGATACAAAGATTCATATGAAACGTTTGGATCGCCCTGCCTCTGCTCTACTTCTACACCACTACCCCCCTCTGGCACTTCTTGCTCTACTTCTGCACCACTACCCCCTGGCACTTCTTGCTCTACTTCTTCATTGAAGGGCTTGTAAACAACACCCGCCTCTTCTATTTCTTGTCTTTCAACATTTTTTTCTAAAAATTCCTCATGCAATTCTTCTATACCACTACTACCCTTCCCTGGCGCTCCTTCCTCTACTTCTTGTTCGTTTACGACGCCTTCTACCACCCCTTCTTGTTTTAGCGCAATCTCCTTATATAGGAAATCCTCTAAATCACTTTGATAGAAAGCAGCAGCATCATTATTAAGCTTAAGTTGAAGTAGTTCATCAGGTAACTTCTGCTTACTGTAGGCATGTAGCATCGCCACCACTCTAAAAAGTGGAGATAGCCGATCTGGCTTCTCTTTCAGATCTGGCTTCTCTTTCAGATCTGGCTTCTCTTTCAGCTCTGGTTTCTCTTTCAGCTCTGGCTCCTCTTTCAGCTCTGGCTCCTCTTTCAGCTCTGGCTTCTCTTTCAGCTCTGGCTTCTCTTTCAGCTCTGGCTTCTCTTTCAGCTCCTCCTTCTTCTCACCCCGCAGCCCCACGTTCTGCTCTTCTTTCTCACCGTTAAAAGAACCCATGCCCACAAACATGTCATCTTCCATTATATTACCAAAGTCTATTCCTAGAAAGGAGAATGGTCTTGCCACTCCCCAGTTTACCCACTCAAAGATACTAGAAAACAAGCTCTTCACAGGAACAACCTGCTGCTGATGAGCATTATCATCCTTCTTCTCACCCCTCACTTTTTTTAGAGCATATACTGTTGATAGGATTATCGCGGTGGCTGCTACTCCTCCTAGGGCTAGTGTATATGTACTATTCCCTGTAAACCTGTTCAGATAGTTAACAAAATCAGCTACATATCCATCTGTCCCGTTCGAAACAGGTAACTGTCCATTAGTCGTCCCTTCTGTGCCCACATCGATCCCTTGCTCAACAGATTTCTGTCCATCAGTATTGTCTTCCATCATATGAGTATATGGAAACGCTGTACTTTGCTTTTCCCCAGATACATCTTCTGGTACTTGGTTTTGGCTTTGGCTTTGGTTTTCCCCAGGTACTTCGTTTTGGCTTTGGCTTTGGCCTCTGCCTTGCTCTTCTTCTTTATTGCCCCTTTCAAGCTGTTGAGGTACAAGAAGGTTTTTCAATACTAAACCACCACCACCCAGAACTAAACCAGCAGTCACCGGTACGCCTGGCGCCTCCATCCCTAATAATGAGGAGACAAGGGAAGGAGGAGGGGACGTCACAGCTCTTTTTATGTCTCCCTTCACATGCTTCGCTGTTTTGCCAGTTTTCTCCTTACTCCTGCTCCGTGAAGCCCTATTCTTGGTGCCCTGTTTTCCTCCTTTTACTTGTTTTTGAGGAGTTTGTTTCAGAGGTTTTTTGGTATGGTTATCTCTTCCTCCTGCCGACTGCGCCCTTTCTGCATTCGTGCATATAAAAAAAAGTAAAAAAACAATGGAAGTTTTTCGAATACAAGACATAAGCCCTAACCTTTCAAATTAAAAATACCTGATATTCATTCTATATGTTTAAACCATCAAAGTCAATAGTAAAAATATATTATTTTTATTTAATATTATATTAATAAAAAAAACTGATGGAATAAGTTGCAAAGATCATGAAAAAAAATGCACACAACGAAATGAATAACATGCTTTTTGGTCTTTATGGTGGTTTTGCTGATGGAGATGGGAGATTCACACCACAGCAATAACAATGGCTAAGGCTGCTGCACCCACCATCCAGTTTTCTTTTAAAAAGAAAGGAAGGGCGTTACAGGTCTGTTTGTATCTCCACCTGTCACATGTTTCGCTGTTTTGTCAGTTTTCCCATTTTACACACTCCCCTCAGAAATAAAGGAATGCCCTCATCTGATCAAAGCGCTCCTTCAAGGAGGTCGTGTTACCATAGAACGGCTTGTAGAGGTCTCCAGAACGAAAATTCATAAAGAGATCAGAGCTGCCAACATACTTCATAATATAATACAGATTAGAATACTCCCCTAGGGAGAGAAGACCGTGGCCTTGTAATTTCTTTCCAATGCTCGATAGGGATTTTTTTTTCGCAAAAACGCTCTGGTCAGTTCCTCGCCGTGGAGTCATGAGAAATAAGACGCTCCGACGATCTTGCAGGGTGGACTCCTCTGCAAAAAAGTACTGTAAAAATGGAATATCCCCAAGCAGTGGCACCTTTTTCTTAGATGTTGCACGCCAGGTGGAGTTAAGACCACCAATAACCATGGTTTGTCCAAATTTTGCCCTCACCGTATTTGACACGTTGGCTCGTGTAATGGCTATCATTTGGTCATTGATACCTATATTCATATTAGGCTCTTCAATAAAACGACTTCCTGTTACCATGATTTCTATGGTGACATAATCCCCATCAATTTCCAATGGAGTGATTTCCACCTTTGATCCTGTATCCATATCAATAATACCTGATCCACTGGACCCAGAAGACGTTCCAATGTAGTTTCTTCCACTATAGAAGCTTGCTGTTTTACCAAGAACAGTGAAAACCGATGGACGATCAATCACCTCTATGCGTCTTTTCTGCACATTGGCAATGTTCAAATTGTATGCCATCACCACAGGAGTAATGGCAAAATTAAAAGCCTGAGTCCAACCTTTGGTGATCTCCTCATTGGCAGAAGTTATGGTTCTTGTGAGTGCTACCAAAGGGTTTGTTCCCCCCAATGTCACTGCCAGTTTTTCCAAAATATTGTTTCCTTTTTGTGTCATCTCCTCCTCAGAAACATGCAACGTGCAGAAATCAACACCAATGGAACACTCCTCTTCTGGAGATGGTCGTCTTTCTTGTGGAGGAGGAAAATCATGAGGAGGACGCGCCTGCGGTCGTTCTTGAGTTTCCATCTGTGGTTCTTGAATGGATTGTTCTTGCTCATGTACGTCTTCTTGAGAATCCAGAGATTCTGGCCCTTCTTCGTCATCATCTCCCTGGACCGGCCTTATGGAAGCATGATTATGGAACGTCCCCCAATCAGAGACCCTTTTTTGAAGCTGATCCACATCAGAGTACTCCTTGGGCACAAGATTTCTATACTTTTTCACATAATTCCCTGCCTCCTGAGGTTTATTACATGCAGCATAAATCAGGGCAGCGGCTCGAACCTTTTTTGCATCCTCTGAGGAGAGTTTGAGGGACTGACGAATGGCTGCCGTGGCTGCAGGAAGATCCCCCACGTAATAAGACGCATAGGCCAACGCATAAAGTATCTCCGGATCATTGGAGCGAAGACAAAAAGCATCATAGAGATTTTTTTGGGCATCATGATATCGCCCCACACGAATTTCATGCATACCCAGAAGATATGATCCCACCCAATTTGATGGATCTGCAGTTTTTGCTGCTTGATAAGCTACACCCGCTAACTCCGGACTGCTGTCATAACCATTCTGCGCCATGGTCTCATAGACAAGACCGTTGAGGATATGAAGTGTGGAGCTTTTCACAGAAGATTGCAAAGCAACATTAATGTACTGAGATGCTGCCCTCAGCTCACCATTGTCAATTTTGTCCCTCAGTGCATCCATGGAAAAATGGGGAGGCAAATCACTATTTGCGCCATGTATCAAAGCAACTTTTTTTGATATCTCCTCATGCTGACTTCTTTTATCATGACATCCATAGAACAGACAAGAGAAACAAAGTATAGGAAAAAGAGATATGTGTATATTTTTCATCATGCACTCCTCCTCCCATTAAAAATAAAGAAACTTGGCAATTTGCTCTAATTTATCCTCCAAAGAGCCTCCTGTGGACCCCCAAAAAGGAGGAATCATATCCCCACTTCGAAAATTATGAAAGAGAGGATTTTCTTCTAGGTGTCGAAGAATAGTGTATACAGTGTGCCGTTCTCCTATGGACATAACACCATGATCTCTCAGTTTTTGCGCATTGGAGGACAGTGTGTACAGACTTTTTTTCTTTTTCTTTTTGTGAGACTCCCACCGTGGAGAAATAAGGAAAATGGTATTTCTTGTGTCGCTGTTCGTGGAATTGGATGCAAAAAAGTATTGTACAACAGGAAGATCCTTCAAAAGCGGAGTACCATACTCATGTGCATGCTGAGCAACGGAGTTGATACCACCGATAAAAATCGTTTCACCAGATCTGGCCTTCACCGTGGTAGAAAGCTTTACTTTTCCTAAACTTAAAAGTTGTGTTGTGATGCCTTTTATAACATCTGGCTCTTTCAAAAATGTACTGTCCTCAAGGGTAATGTTCAAGGTTAGTACATCATCCTCATCAATAGAAACAGGTAAAATCTTCACATTGGTACCAGAACTTACAGACGCCACCGTTGATCCTGTAATACCTGCAGTGGCCCCAGTATACTGATCTCCTTCTAAAAAATGTGTTGGTGTGCCCAAAAGTGTGGTCACCGTAGGACGAGAAAGAAGCTCCACCGTATCCACATCCACATTGGCAATATTTAAGCTGTACGCTAAGTTCGAAGAGTTCGCGGAAAAAGCAAAATTTTGGGTCCATCCTCCCGTAATGGCCCCCCCTTTATTTTCTCTGTCTCGGCTAAGGTCCACATAAGGTAATGTGGTCTTCTCCCCGCCCATGGAAATTCTCAGGGAATCCAAAATATTCTGCCCCATGCTGGTAAAAGTTGTTTGTGTGGACGTCAGCAAATAACAATCAAAAGTGATCACCTGAGCATGCTTTCTTTGCTGATCATCTGGTGAGGGTAGCGGCTGTGGCTGGTCATCAGAGAACTCACCCTCCTCTCCCTGAACATTTTCAAAAAAAGCGGTATTGGTGTGAAGCCTTTTCCAATCCGCAATTCTTTCTTGCACCATGACCACATCTGCATCATTGCCTTTCATAGCACTTTTATACGCCACAAAAGACGCTTCACTTTGAGTAAAATCCGAACATGCCGCTGATATAATGGCACATGCCCTATGAAAAAGAGCATTCTTCGGCTCCAACGCCACAGCTTTTTGAATGCTCTCACATGCCAAATGAAGATCCCTTACATAATAGGACGCACATGCTAAGGCATACAAAATTTCTGGTTTTTCTGGGCGAAGGATGAGAGCATTAACCAAATAATCCTGTGCCTTCTGATATTGTTTTTTCTGAAGCGAATAGCATCCATATAAATAGGCATAAAGCCATTTAGAGGGATCAAGGGTACAAGCCGAACTGTACGCAACGCCTGCAAGCTCCTCACATGTTTCATCACCCCGTCGCGCTCTTTCTTCGTAAATAATGCCATTGATGACGTGTAAGGCTGGAAAATTCACACTGATCTGGAGGGCCTGATTCACAATATGCGACGCCTCCTTCAAATTTCCCCTTCTTATAGACTCTTTTAACTTTTCTAAAGGAAAATATGTGGGAAGATCGAAGTGCTCTTTGGAAAGCCTTGTTAAGATGTCCCTCTTTTCAAAAAGTCCTTCTCCCCCCAAACTATTCGTAGAAGCAGACTCCTTGTCATGACAAGCACATAGAAAAATACTACAGAGAGAAAGAACCTTGGCATAATCTTTATTTTTCATAGTGATGTCACTTAAAATCCTTTGCTAACAATATATAAAAAAAAAATTAACGTCAATCCAATATGAATGTGGATTTTCGAGTAACAACATGATGGAATTTTGTCAATGGGAAGGAAAATTGTGGAAAGAAGGGAAAAAAGATCACTTGTAACGACAAAAGAAACGTGGTATGGTTTGTCGTCCTTGTGATTTTTCCCACAGGTGTCGAAAATTCTTTCACAGTTACCTAGGATGGTTTTTGTTCCTTTATGATGCGTTTCCATGAATTTAGAAAGCAATCACTGCAGGACCTGCTTGCTATAGCGCATACTCTTGCAGTGGATCAACCAGAGTCTTTGAAAAAACAAGACCTGAAACATGCGGTGTTGCGAAAAAAGGCAGAAAAAGATGAGTTCATCACTGCCGAGGGCGTGGTGGAAATTTTGCCAGATGGATTTGGCTTTCTCCGCTTTTCCTTCACAAACTATTTGCCGGGAGCAGATGACGTATATCTCTCCTTACAGCAAATTCGTTCCTTCCATTTAAAAACAGGAGATGTGGTTGAGGGCGTTATCCATGTCCCCCAAGATAATGGGCGATATTGCACCTTATCAAAGATTATAACCATTAACACACAACCTCCTGGATCAAACCATCATCGTGTCTCTTTTGATTCCCTCACGCCAATCTTTCCTGAAAAGAAGATTTGTTTTGAGATGGCACCAGCACATCAACCACAGGAAAAGGCCTTCTTACGAAAAGATCTCACATTGCGTGTCATTGATTTGGTGGCTCCCATTGGGTTTGGTCAACGAGCCCTTATTGTTGCCCCTCCACGCACAGGAAAAACCATTATTTTACAATCCATCATTAAGGCAATTATGGCCAACCATCCGGAGGTGCATCTCATCGTTTTGCATATTGATGAACGTCCCGAGGAAGTCACGGAAATGGTACGATTGGTAAAGTGTGGTGAAGTGATAAGTTCCACCTTTGATGAGCCAGCCACACGTCATGTGCAGGTGGCAGAAATGGTCCTGGAAAAAGCAAAACGTTTGGTCGAGGCAAAAAAAGATGTGGTCATTGTGCTTGATTCCATCACCAGACTCGCCAGGGCCTACAATACGGTTATGCCATCTTCTGGAAAAGTACTGACGGGAGGCGTTGATGCCAATGCACTGCAAAAGCCCAAAAGGTTTTTTGGTGCTGCGCGTAATGTGGAAGAGGGAGGGTCGTTGACCATTATTGCAAGCGCTTTGGTAGAAACAGGGTCACGCATGGATGAAGTGATCTTTGAAGAATTTAAGGGCACAGGAAACTGTGAAATTATCCTTGATCGCAAACTTGCAGATCGAGGGATTTTCCCAGCCATTGATGCAACAAAATCAGGAACTCGCCGTGTGGAACTTTTGGTGGATCCCGCCATTATGATGAAACTTGTTGTGTTGCGGAGGGTGCTCAGCCCCATGGGCTCACAAGAAGGCATGGAGTTCCTTCTGGATAAACTCGCCCTCACAAAGAACAATGATGATTTTTTTCAAAACATGAATCGTTGAGAGATCCAGCATAGAGATGAATTCAGGAGATAGTCATAGGCGCTAATGTAAAAAGTCTTTATAAGGGTCCTTGAGCTTTGGCTGAAGCTTCTCAAAGAGCATAATAGGAATACACAGCAATGCAATCATGCACACCGCCAAGGCACAGGCCACGGGCCAATCACGATTTGTGAAGAATTCATACCAGAGAAGTCGCCCAATGGTCAGAGAAGAGGATCCTCCCAAAAGCTCCGGAATGATATACTCACCCATGGCAGGAATAAATACAAGGCTTGATCCAGACAAAATTCCCGGAAGCGACAGGGGAATCGTAATAGTACGCAATGCACGAAACGGTTTGCATCCAAGGTCATAGGCTGCTTCTAGAAGGGTTTGATCTATACGACTCAGGGCCGCATAAATGGGAAAGATCATAAAAGGAAGATATGAGTACACAATGCCTATAATCACGCCTGTGGTGGTGTTCATCAGGTGAAAAGATGCAGGAATACCAATTTTTTGCAAAAGATGCATTCCTACCCCATCTGGACTGAGAATACCCATCCAGGCATAAACCCGCACTAAGAAGGAGGTGGCAAAAGGAAGTGCAGAAAGCATCAACCACAGAAGCTGTTTTTGGGGTGAAAATCTGGTGATACCATAGGCCATGGGATACCCCAATAACAGACAAAAAAATGTGGACAGGGACGCAATGAAAAGCGAATTACTGTATGCCTTCCCGTACAACATGCTGTCATGGATGACAAGACTGTAATTGGCAATGGAAAGACGCATTTGAAATGTTTCTTTATCCACCCATTGCAGGGTGGAGGAGTATGGTGGAAAACTTGCAGAAAACTCTGAGAAACTTATATTGATAATGCTCAGCATGGGAAGAACAAGAAGAAGAAAGCATGTGACGTACGGGAGAGAGATCCAAGATTTTCTAAAAAAAGAGGAAGAAAATATGGTCATTTTTCTACACCGTTAAGATGACACTGCTTTCCGGTCTCCATCGCAGGAAGACTTCACTTTCCCAGGTGACGGGACGTTCAGCCAATCGTACCAGATTGGGCTGGGTGGCTAAGACCATTTTTCCGGAATCCAACTGAATGTGATACACAGATACATCTCCAAGATATGCAATATCTCGAACAATGCCATGGGCTGTGTTATGTGTGGTTTTGGGTGGAAGATGGGTAATCATGATTTTTTCCGGCCGCACCACTACGGAGACCTGAGCGCCAACAGGCACCGAAGCCGAATACGACACTGCCAAATCTTTTTCCATGTCAGAGCAATGCACCACAACATACTCTGACTCCTCTTCCAAAACAATGCCCTCGAAAATATTAATGGACCCAACAAATTTGGCTACAGAAAGACAGTTTGGATATTCATAGACCTCTCCGGGAGTACCCACTTGCAAAATTCTCCCTTGATTCATCACAGCAATACGAGAGGACATGGTCATGGCTTCTTCTTGATCATGGGTAACCATGACAAAGGTAATGCCCACTTTTTCCTGGATGTTCATAAGTTCAAACTGGGTTTTCTCTCGAAGGGTTTTATCCAGGGCCCCGAGGGGCTCGTCCAGCAAAAGCACTTGCGGTTGTTTTGCTAAAGAACGTGCAAGAGCAACCCGCTGCTGCTGGCCTCCAGAAAGCTGATGCGGAAGTCTTTTGGCATAATCTGTCATGTGTACCAAATCCAACATTTCATGGACGCGCTCTTTAATCACACTTTTGGACATTTTGTCTTGTCGAAGGCCGAAGGAAACATTTTCCTCCACAGTCATATGCGGGAAAAGGGCGTAGGATTGGAACATCATATTGACAGGAAGTTTGTAGGGAGGAAACTCTGTCACATCCTGATTGTTAATAAAAATTCTGCCATTGGATGGTTTCTCAAAACCTCCCAAAAGCCGAAGCAGAGTGGTTTTTCCGCACCCTGACGGCCCAAGGAGGGAGAAAAACTCTTTGCGATAAATGGACAAACTCACTGTATCGAGGGCCTGGACTGATCCAAACTTTTTTGAAACCCCGTGAATATATATAAGCGGAGTCGCTTGTGGATCTTGCCATGGATAGAGTTGGGGAGTTTCCATACGCCCTCAAGACTTTTTATGGGGAATGGATGGTTTTTCAGGATGCGCCGCCCACACAGTTAAAACCCCATCGGAGTTAAAAAGAAAAATCTTTCCATGGGCCACAGCGATGGCAGCCTTTTCCGCACCCTCACTCCCTTTATACTCAGAAAGAATATGACCTTTTTTGGTGGGGTCCATGGCGATAATATCCCCCTCATTATTCACCACATATACCGCATTATTAGCTACAAAAGGACCAAACCACGCTGCAGAAGGAAGCCCACGTGCATTCACCAAATCTTTTGCCCACATGACCTCCCCTGTATCTGCATGAAGTGCCACCATCCTCCATGAAGACATCCCCATTTCCGATGGTTTTTCTATGCAAAAAAGCATATGCCCTGAAATCCAGGGGGTACTGTTTAAGCGCAGGGGACACTTCCATATGAGATCCCCTGTCTCAAGCTGGTAACAACACACATAATGATCAGTCGTAACGGTGTATAGATAATGGTTATTAATAACGGGAGAGCATCGTGTGTGGGAAAGATGGTGCTGGGTGGAGGCCAAAGATTTTGTTTTTTTCCCATCATTTTTAATCCATAAAAGCGCTTCATTCACAAGAGATAATGCCACCACCTCACCCGAAGAAAATGTAGACACCATAATGCCATCATCAGAAATAGAGGGCGATATATTGCCCAAATACCGCGATTCCTCCACAAGACCAGAATAGTCCATCACAGACTCTCCGGTTTTCGTATCAAAAATCTCCACCTGATTATTCATATTAAGACAACACACATAGTTCTCATAGTATACTGGCGCTCCACGGACCGGAGCCGTGGTGGCTTGGGTCCACAGAGTACTCCCATCTTTTTCGGAAAGACAAAAAATATGACAGCAGGGGGTGGTAATAAAAAGATGTCCCTTCCCGTCACTACACATGCCACCACCAAACTGTGTCACATCTGACTCTTCTGAAAGCGCCTTATTCCACTGGAGCTGACCAAAAAGATCCACGCAATGAACGGCACCACAATGATAGAGAAAAACATGGTCGTGGGTAACAATGGGGGTGGCCGTCAAGTAACTGGGTTCCTGCCTGGTGCTATAGGACCATGCAGGAGTCAAAGGCCCTGGTGAAAGAAAAAGATTGCTGCTGTTGCGAGACGCAGTACGCCCATCCTGAAGCCACAGAAGATCCGCCCTCATAACTGGGGAAAGAATAATTTCTCTTTCTCCTGCCAACGAAGATTCCACGATCTTCGAGGTTGTATCATCCACATCCACTGAAATACGCTTTCCCTCCAAAGGTATTTTTTCCTTTTCAAAGAGACTGCATCCTCCGAGAAAAAGTCCACATAAAAGGACCACCCCCATGGAAAGCGCTCTTTTCTGTGTCAACAGACCCTTCAAAAAACTCCAACAACATTTTGTCATGCTTCATATCCTACTCATATTGATCTTTTTCTTGAAATGTACGAGAAACTCCTGCACCTAGGGCAGTATAAAGAAAAAGCCAATATCCTCGGCTGTTTGCCTCTATTTTGCTCTCCCACTGAGAAAAGCCCTTCAGAAGTTGAGACCCACCCTGGGGATTCACTGTGCAATATTCTGCCAAAGCATCATAAAGAAGCACCATGGGTCTCCATGCAACGCTTTTCTTGTAATATTCAGAAAACTTCTTGTCTTCAGAAGAAGAAATACCTGCTCCCCCTGTATCGATATGCTTTAATGCCATGGCTGCAGAGAGAAAGTTCATGATCTCCACGGACTCACTGTAAGGAGCAAAAAAATCCTTTATTTCTTGAGCGCTGTGTGCTTCTTTCAGCAAATATAGGGATGAAAGGGTCTCCATCCCATCCCTTTCTGAGACTGATGTCTTCAGGACCTCCTCTGCGTCCTTCTTCTCTTGTGAGGTTGCATCCGTCTTTTCCAAAATCTCTATGGAAGAAAGAAAGACATGCTCTCTCTCATACAGGGCCTCCTCTCGTCGCGCATTCATCCATGTTTTCAGTGCCACCCCCATGAGGAGAAAGACCGCACATATGCCTGCAATGGCAAGCACGCGAAAAAATTTTTTCAAAAAATCTTCTCGTTTAAGCTCCTCGTGGATTTCATCAAGAATTTTTGTCATAAAAAAATGCCCAGATATAATCGCCTCACCCATCATAGAATATTTCACAGATCCTCGTAAAGTGTTGTTTTTTTTTCTGGTATTTTTCTTGTCTTCTTAAGGTGTATACCATACACTTATGTACACGAGAATGGTAAGAGGTTACGTGCGTCTTGAGCACCAGAGCATACCCACATTTTTCCTTAGGGCCTGTGCAGCTTCCCGGCCCTGTGGTGATATTAGCCCCTCTATCGGGGATCACAGACTTTCCCTTTCGATCCATGGTACGAAAATATGGAAACCCAAGCCTTGTGGTATCTGAAATGATAGCAAGCCCCTCCATGGTGCGCCACATTAAAAAGACTCTACGCCGTGGCCGTCATCCTCAGGAGCCTGGCCCCATTTCTGTTCAGCTGGCAGGCAATGATCCTGCCATCATGGCGGAAGCAGCAAAAATAGGGGTAGATCATGGCGCCACCATCATTGATTTAAACTTTGGGTGTCCGGCAAAAAAAATTGCCATTAACAGCTATGCGGGGTCTGCACTGATGAAGGATGAGGTGCTGGCAGGACAAATTTTCTCAGCTGTGGTGAAAGCCGTACCCGTGCCTGTCACTGTAAAGATGCGCAAAGGATGGGATGACAAAAATCTGAATGCCCCCAATCTTGCCCGTATCGCACAAGAGAGTGGGATTGCCATGGTAACAGTACACGGTCGCACTCGATGCCAGTTTTTTCAAGATAGAGCAGACTGGTCTTTTTTCCAGAACGTCTGTGATGCCATTTCCATCCCAGTTATAGGAAATGGTGATATCCGAAGCCTGGAGGATGCTTCATCTGTTTTTCGCATGTCCGGCGTAAGAGGCATCATGGTGGGGCGTGCGTGCTATGGAAAGCCATGGCTTATTGCCCAGATACGACACTTTCTCTCCACGGGAGAGACCATGCCTCCACCTCCCATAAAAAAACAGAGGGAAATTGTGGAGGAGCATATGGACATGCTGTTGGAACACTATGGGCGCGAAAGCGGTCTTATGATCATGCGCAAGCATTTGGCGTGGTACAGTCGATCTCTTCCATCTGCCACCTCTTTTCGAAACCACATATTTCAGGAAAGTTGTGAAAACCGTCTTCGTCACACCATTCGAGATTTTTACAAAAGCGCAGAGGATGCCCTGGAAAAGGAGGAAAATACATGAATTTTCTGGACGATGTTTTTTCCTGGGCAAAAAAATTTCCTCCATATTTTGGAGCATTGTGCATTGATGCCCTTATTGTCGCAACCTCTGTGGTTTTTTTGTGGGACCCACATCAGACTTTTCCTTTATGGGTTCTGAGCCTCTCCAAAGTTCTTTTCTTTGTGGCCATCCAATGGATATGGGGTCCCCCATCACATCCATGGGCCACCCCTGAGGAACAACAGGAAAGTTTTCAAAAAGTGGGTTGTGTGGAGGGGCTTTTTTGTATTTTATTAATTTTGATTAAGGTATGGACCTTGGGAGCCTTTTTTCTGCAGTGCAGTTTTACCTATGTGCTCTTATGGGGTGTGAGATATGCATGGAGAAATGTATGGAAGAAAAAGCATAACAAAATGGAGCATATGAAATAATGTCCCCTGAGTATGCAAAAATTTTAGTGATTGGTGCGGGACCGGTGGGTCTTTTTTCCGTCTTTACCTGCGGTATGCTTGGCATCCCTTGTTCCGTTCTGGATACTCTATCGACTCCTGGGGGTCAGTGCCGCACACTCTATCCGGAAAAGCCCATTTATGATATTCCTGCATTTCCTAAGATCTTGTCAGAGGACTTTATACAACAGCTGGAAGCCCAGATAACACCCTTTCGTCCCCAGTTTTTTCTGGGGGAATCTGCCATCACTCTTGAGCGTCTCTCTTTAGAAAAATATGCACATCTCCAAGAACACTTTGATATACCGCTCTCCACATTACCAGCTGTATGGCGAGTGCACACATCGGCGGGGCGCTCCTTCATCACCCTGTGCATCCTTATATGCTCAGGAGGCGGGGCACTCATCCCCAAAAGACCCCCATTAGAACACGTGGAACATTTTGAAGGAAAAAGTGTTTTCTATCATGTGAGCCACAAAGAGCGTTTCAAAGGAAAAAAAATCGTTATTGCGGGGGGAGGAGACTCCGCAGTGGATTGGGCTGTACTTTTAGCTCCTGATGCAGAGATTGTTCATATGATTCATCGACGGCATCAGTTTCGAGCACAGGATGCTTCCCTCAAAGCCCTCAAAGAACTTATAGATGCTGGGAAAATCGTACTCCATGTGCCCTATCAATTGCACATGGTTTCTGGGGATCATCATGGTATGCTTCATAAAGTCACCCTCTGTCATTTAGAAACCCAAGAGCCCATCGGCATCGCCTGCGATTATCTTTTACCTTTTTTTGGTATTGATTTTGATATGGGGCCACTTTTGTCATGGGGACTGCACATGGAAAAGGGAAGAATCATCACCCATCCCACCGCTGGCACCACAAACCTTCCGGGCATTTATGCGGCTGGAGATGTCAGCACCTACCCTCACAAATTAAAGCTTATTGTCACAGGGTTTGGAGAGGTGGCCAATATTGCACATCACATTCAACAGTATCTCTTCCCGGAAAAAAGCTTCTCGTTTCAACACTCCACCACCACAGGCATTAAAAGCCTCTAGAGGACAGAGACTATGATTATTGGTATCGGCATTGATTATGTAGATATTCGACGAATACAGCGTCTTTTGGAAGAATTTCCTCGTTTTATGCACCGCATTTTTACGCCCCAAGAGCGAACCTACGCGCAACAACGTACCAACCCCGCAGGCATTTACGCCAAAAGATTTGCGGCCAAGGAAGCTTTTATAAAAGCCACCGGAAAAAAGCTTTCGCCAAGCTTTTCTTGGCAAGATGTTTATGTGGAAAACACTGAAAATGGCATGCCATTTTTAAATTTTTCCACACAAGGTCGACATTTTCTCATGGAACAGTTCGGAGATGTCGTCTGTCACCTCAGTCTCACCGATGAACCACCGTATGCAGCAGCATTTGTGGTCATGGAGCGTATCTTACACAATGGTTTATTCTAAAGACAGAAGATTTTCCTCTGGGCTCTCCATATGACCTTCCGGAGAGGAGCTCTCATCTTCTGGCCCCTCCTCTTCTTGCGGGATGGCGGCCATGGACACAATGTGCTCGCCGTTTTCCGCCAAACGAAAGACTCGTACCCCTTGAGTTTTTCTCCCAGAAATGCGGATCTTCTCCACCGGGCATCGCAAAAGCTGCCCTTCATTGGTCAAAAGCAAGATATGATCCGTATCTTTTACTGGACAAGCATTGACGATGTATCCTGTGCGCTCTGTCACCTCCATGGTTGCCACCCCCTGTCCCCCGCGCTTAATACGACGATATGCGTAAGAGGACGTACGCTTTCCAAAGCCCTGTTCACTTATACACAGCACAAATTCCTCATCCTTCTCCATGGAAGTCCACAGCTGCTCTGAGGAAACGGTGGCGCCCTCTTCACCCTCCTCCCCATGGTGACGACGCAGATAACTTTCTGTGTCTTCAGAAGAATACTGTGTGGAGGACAGAAGACTCATGGACACAACAGAATCACCTTTTTTAAGATTCATACCACGTACACCAGTGGAGTTGCGACCAGCAAATTTCCGCAACTCCCCCACCCCAAAACGAATGCTCTTTCCATATCGAGATGAAAGAAGGATGTCCTCTTGGCCATGGGACAAAACCACGGCAATAAGCTTCTCCCCCGGAGAAAGCTTCATGGCAATTTTCCCGTTGGATCGAATGGAGAGAAAGTCTTCCAAAGCATTTTTTCGCACCATACCATGGGATGTGGCAAAAATAATAAATTCTGGGCACTCCTCTGAAGCCTTAGGAAGAGAAAGAATGGTGGTGAGTTTTTCATCTTCTGAAAAGGGGAAACATGTGACAAGGGGCTTGCCTCGAGAGGTCGCCGACCCAAGGGGCAGCTCATGAACCTTCATTTGATACACTTGTCCCAGAGAAGTGAAGAAAAGCAGCGGAGTATGGGTATCCGCCACAAAAACCTGTGAAACTGCATCTTCCTCACGGGTCATCATGGCATGACGACCACGTCCTCCACGTTTTTGGCTTCGATAGGTTGTCAGTGGTACGCGCTTGATGTAGCCATTGACGCTTACGGTTACCACCATCTCTTCACAGGGAATCATATCCTCCATGGATACAGATTTCAGGGACTGGATTTGCACAAGGGTTTTTCTTGGCATGGGGAAAAGGCGTCTAACCTCTTGCATTTCCTCCTTGATCATGGAAAAAAGCTTTTCGTCCGACCCCAAAAGGCCAAGATATGTGTCTATGGCGGCTTGCAGCTCTGTCAGCTCATCTTGCAATTTCCCTCGCTCCATATTGGTGAGACGACTGAGACGCAAGGCCAGGATAGCTTTAGCCTGATCTTCAGAGAGAAAATAGGAAGCACCACTGGAGCCTTGTGGAAGCAAATCCAATCGTGCAAGGTACTCTGCAATGCTGCTCTCCAGAGGCCACTCCTTTCTTTGCAGTGCACTCAGCGCATGGGCATGATCTTCTGATGCCTTAATGAGGGCGATAACCTCATCGATTCTCTGCACAGCCACAAGAAGCCCCACCACCACCTGCACCTTATCTCTGGCTTTATGAAGATAAAATTGGGTGCGCCGCACCACCACTTCCTTTCGAAACTCCAAGAAAGCTGCGAGAATGTCCACAAGGGACATCTGTTGCGGTTGACCTCTATGAATCACCAGCATGTTAATACCAAAGGATGTCTGAAGAGATGTCATGGCATAAAGCTTATTCAGCACCACTTCGGACACCACATCTTTTTTAAGCTCCAATACAATGCGCACTCCATGGCGATCAGACTCATCTCGCAGGTCTGATATGCCCTCCAGCTCTTTCTGAGAAACCAGATCGGCAATGCGCTCAATGAGCAAAGCTTTATTCACCTGATAAGGGATTTCAGTAATGATAATGGCTTCCCGTTCTTTCTTGATGGATTCTATATGATGGCGTCCACGGATCAAAAAACTTCCACGACCAGTGGAGTATCCATCCACAAGGCCCGTATCCGTAATGATAATGCCGCCAGTGGGAAAATCCGGTCCTTGGATAAAAGCACTCAGGTCCTGGAGAGACACATCCATCTTTTTATCAATCATGTAGCAACATGCATCAATAAGTTCCTCAAGGTTGTGAGGTGGAATGTTTGTAGCCATACCCACCGCGATGCCGCTGGCACCATTCACCAGAAGATTTGGAAACCGTGCTGGCAATACCGTGGGCATCTCAAGGGTTTCATCGTAGTTGAGTTGGAAATCCACAGTGGCTTTATCATAGTCTTCCAAAAGAAAATGAGCTGCATGGGAAAGGCGAGCCTCTGTATAACGCATGGCAGCAGCCTTATCTCCATCCATGGATCCAAAATTTCCATGGCCGGAAACCAATGGCAAACGCATGGAAAACTTCTGAGCCATACGCACCATAGCTTCATAAATGGGTTCCATACCATGGGGATGATATTTTGCAAAGACTTGCCCCACGACATTTGCAGATTTTCTATGAGGCTTATTGTAGTCAAAGCCGCCCTCTATCATGGCATACAGAATACGCCGATGCACCGGCTTAAGCCCATCTCGCACATCAGGAAGCGCCCTTCCCACAATGACGCTCATGGCATAATCCAGATAGGATCGCTTGAGCTCATCCTCTACAAAAACAGGAACAACTTCCCCAAAAAGCTGTGATTGTTGCATAGACACTCTCTAAAAAGGAATCTCATCATCCGTAAGGGGCGGCCCCGAGGCGTCCTCTCCGGATGTTGATCCTCCGCCACCTTCTTCATCTCCATATCCCTGAGAAGCGCCCGCATATCCGCCTTCACCCCCCTTGATGCCATCCAAAAGAATCACATCTCCTTTGTATCGAATACAAATTTCATGGGTGCGCTGCTCAACATTGGTTTCAGGGTTGATAAAGGTACGGCTCTGCAAAGTGCCCTCTACAAAAACCTTACTCCCCTTCTTCAAAAGCCGCTCACATCGCTCAATGAGATACGGATTAAAGATAACCACCCTGTGCCACTCCGTGCGATCTTTTCTCTCGCCGGTGGTGCGATCCTTCCACGACTCTGATGTGGCAATGGATAAAGTAACAAATCTTGCCGGCGACTGACTTTTTGAGGGCTCTGGATCCCGTCCCAAATTTCCAATAAGGGTTACCCTGTTCAAACTATATACCATGCGAAAGCTCCTCATCACATACTAACCATTTATCATACGTAAAATCCTCTCAAAAGCCAAATAAAAAATATGATTTTTTTTCTTGTTTCTTTTTTTCAAAAGAGATTACGGGGGTCCTTCAGTGGAAAATATATGGGAAAGAGGAGAAGAAGAAATATATTTTCCCTGTGTCCCTTTACAAAGGGGGCCATGAAAAAGTAAAATGGTGGCAGATTTCATGAGGAGAAAAGGATGAAAAGAACTTTTCAGCCCAGTGTGCTTGTTCGAAAGCGTCGTCATGGGTTTCGGGCGCGGATGGCTACAGTAGGTGGTCGGCTTGTTATTTCCCGAAGAAGACAAAAAGGCAGAAAGCGGTTGTCGGCTCAATGAGATGCGCATCTTTGCCACAATCTCACGGTGCATGGGAAAGGTTCCGTCAGGTGCCTTTCCGAAGAAAGATGTCCGAGAATCCTGAGCTTTTGGTAAAAGTTATCACGTCTGAGGATACGGCTTGTGCATCTGGTGCTTTTTTGTATGGCATTGTGGTATCAAAGAAGCTCGGTAATGCCGTGTGTCGCAATAAAATGAAGAGAAGGGTGAGAGAAGCCTTTCGCATGATTTCTCGGGCTTTTTCCCAAGAAGTTCCTCTGGAAAAAAGAGCATTCCTGGTGATGTCGTGTTTGGTGCTCTTAAAAGAAAAAGCCTTGGCGAACTTTCCCTTTTCATTGGTTGTGGAACAACTTTCCGCCCATGTTGCTCACTTTTTCCCCCACTTTATACAAAAAACTGCCCCCCCATGATAAAAACAGAAATTTATGCCTTTTATCTCTGGGTGATGCGTATGGCGGCCCACGGAGCGGAACTTCTCTATCTCTCCTGGTTCAGACCCTGGTTTTCTGGACAATGTCGTTTCCATCCCACCTGTTTTCCCTATGTTAAGGAAGCTTTTCTACGTTTCTCTCTTGGAAAAGCTCTTTTTTTAAGTATTCGACGCTTATGTCGGTGTCATCCATGGGGTCCCATGGGTGAAGATCCTCTTCCACTTTTTCCACCACAAAAAAAAGGACCGTATCATGGAAAAGAATAAAAATATTTTTATTGCAGCCCTTTTGTTCATCATCATCTGGCTTGGGATGGAGCTCTGGAGAAAACCAGAAACCCCTTCTAGAGAAACCACTTCTACTCAGAGCAACGCCGTAATGCCTGCTCCTGCCCCGGTGGTGTGTCCTCCCTGTGAGAAAAAAGTATCACGAGAGGAAGCCTTATTGCTGACAAAGGACCAGCGCATCGCCATAAACACACAATATCTTCAAGGATCCATTCTCCTCAAAGGGCTTCGCATGGATGATGTGGCTCTTCGAGCATATCCTGCACAAACAGAGGGGGATGCCCCAGTAGTCATTTTGGCGCCCCTCGAAACACCCCAGGCTTATTATGGAACCTTTCGATGGGAAAATATGAAGGAAGAAAAAAATATTGAACTTCCTTCAGAAGACACAGTATGGAGCTGTGACGAAACATCTTTTACAGAAGAAAAGCCCATTACACTCTACTGGACAAATAATGTTGGAATAAGGTTTGAATATATATTGTCTGTTACTGGGTATATGATTACTGTAAAACAGAATATCTCTAATGGTACTTCTGAGCCTATCCATGTAAGGGCCGTTGACGTGCTTCACAAAAGTTGTCCAGAAAAATCCCAGGGGATGATTTTTCACGAGGGCGCCATAGGGGTTTTTCAGAATAAACTGAGAGAAGTCACCTATGAAAAATGCTATAAGCCTCAAGAGCAGAACCCTCAATTCCTCCATGGAGACGAAAAATATCATGGGTGGATAGGCATTACAGACAAATATTGGTTAAGTGCTTTTATTCCAGAGGAAAAAAGTACCATGGGGCGTTTTTATGGTGCTTCTGGAGAAAGAGCTTTTTGCAGTGCAGAAACCTTTTCTCCTGTACAGGTGGTGGCCCCAGGAGCAACCAAAACAATTACAAGCAATTTTTTTGTGGGACCTAAAAATCTTAAGCTTTTGGAGGGATATAAAAAGGAATATCATATCGCTCATTTTGATTTAGCAGTGGACTTTGGGTGGTTTTATTTTTTGACAAAGCCATTCTTTTTGATGTTGTCCTTTTTAAAGGAGCTTTTGGGAAGCTTTAGTCTTGCAATTCTCATCATGACAGTTCTTATTCGTGTGTTGTTCTTGCCTCTATCCATTAAATCACAAAAATCCATGATACGCTTAAAAAAACTACAGCCAAAAATTGATGCTTTAAAGGCACAATATGCATCCGATAAATTGCGGTTGAACCAGGAGCTTTTAGGACTTTACAAAAAAGAAGGCATTAATCCCGTTTCTGGATGTCTTCCCATGCTTATACAACTTCCATTTTTCTTTGCTCTTTATAAAGTACTCTTCATTTCTCTGGAAATGCGCCATGCACCTTTCTGGGGATGGATACGAGATTTATCAGCACCAGACCCAAGCAATATCTTCACAGGATTTGGTCTTTTTTCCTACGAGGTTCCCTTTGGACTTCATATGGGAGCATGGCCCATCATCATGGGATTGAGCATGTGGCTTCAACAAAAAACTACGGATTCCCCTTTGATGGATCCTCATCAACGATTTCTCCTCACCTATGTCTTGCCAGCAGTATTTGCATATATGTTTGAAAACTTCCCTGTTGGACTTGTCATTTATTGGACATGGGGAAATATTCTCACCATTGTCCAACAATGGGTCATGACAAAATGGATGGGGAAAGGATCACAGTCGTTTTCTCTATCACCGTAGCACACACCATTTGTATGAAAAATCAGCTTATTTTTCCACCATCGTGTCGTTTTCTTGCAAGTGCTAGCACATTTTCAGCGCTCCCTCCCGAAAGCTGTCGGGAGGTGGCCTTTTGGGGGCGTTCTAATGTGGGAAAATCATCACTTCTTAATGCACTCATGGGAAGAAAAAATTTAGCTCGATGTTCCAAAACCCCAGGCTGCACGAAAAGTTTCATTTTTTATGAGGTGCATCCCCTCCTCCACTTTGTTGATCTTCCTGGATATGGCTATGCAAAAGCCCCATCTTCCATGCAAGAAAAATGGGACTATCTTATGGATGCCTATGTTTCATCTCGCAGAACCCTCTATCATATTTATCTCCTCATTGATGGACGCCATGGCGCAAAAGCTTCTGACAATATGGTACGACACTTTTTGGAAGACAAAGGAAAGCCCTATTCCCTCATCTTCACAAAAAAAGATAAAACATCACCTCTTACTCGACAAAAATGCTTGGATGATGTTATGACATGGAATTTTTCTCTGCCTTATTTTGTCAGCGTTAAAAATATGGATGGTATTGCACATCTCAAAAGTAGCATTGAATCACAATTTTTGTTTTAATCGTTTTAACCCAATGGAGTAATTTATGAATACATCATTACCAAAAAGAAATTCTTCACAAAAAGAATGCTTGCCTCTTGCAGTGCTTATGCTAAGCATCAGTACTCTTTTCATTAATTGGTCTTCCGTGGTTGTTTTTACCTGTATGCCTCTTGTTTTAACCAAATATTTTTCCCTTGGTATGTCCAGCACGGGTTCCCTTGAGGGCGCTGTAGAAGGATTTTCCCTTATAACCAGAGCTGTTTCCGGCATGGTTAGTGATGTGAAGAGAAAAAGAAAAAGCTTTCTTGTCATAGGCTACATCATTTCCCTTGTTTCCCGAGTGATATCTTCCACATCCATTTCTATGTATATGATGGCGTCTTCCCGTTTCTTAGATAAGTTTGGAAACGGCATTCAAGCAAGTCCTCGAGAAGCATTTATTATGGACCAAGCGCCAAAAGCGCTTTTAGGAAAATCCTTTGGATTGAATAAAACCTTCGGCATGCTAGGCTCCGCCATAGGGTCCCTTCTTTTGTGGTGGATTTTTCATGTATGGGGAACCTACTGGTCAGAAAACCTCTTCCAAATTCTTTGGGGGGCTACTTTCCTTATGTTTATTGCCACAGGACTTCTTATTGTAGGTACACGCGAAACACAGGATACACACACTGAAAAAAGAATTAAAAAAGAAACATACTTTCATAGGCTTTTACAAATCATAGAGGATATAAAAAGCTTTCCCACATCTTATTGGGTTGTCATTATTATTTCCTTCCTTTTTAAACTTGGGTATTTCAGTGGTGCATACATTATGCTTTTCGTGCAACGACAGAAATTCACATCTATCCTTGGCATTCCTGTGTTAAGTGATATAGAAATACCTGCCATGGTTATGTCCATTCAAAATATTTCCTGTGCGCTTTTATCGTACCCCATGGGTTATTTATCAGACCTTCTCAGTCGTCGAAGTTCAGTGTTTTTGGGATTTACAGCCATGCTATTGTCCCTTCTCTGCTTTAGTTTCGGATCACAATATGCCAGCGTTGTGATAATGGGCATTCTTCTCTATGGTATACAAATGGGTATGCAGGGGGCTCTTCTGGCACTTCTTTCCACCAGTATTCCTGATAACCTTCGTGGTACAGGCTTTGGGGTTTTTTATTTTCTCACTGGTATTTCGGTTATCGTTGCCAATAGTGCCATTATGAAGCCCCTGTGTGACTTTTTCACTCCAGAGATAGCCTTTCTCTTTGTATGTCTTCCCATTTGCTTTGCTTTGGGACTGCTTTTTTCTCTTCCATCCAACCAACCGGAGAAAAAATGACTATTTTTCACCTCGGACAACAGAACAACCCAGAGGGTGTGGTTGTTCTCTTCCATGGATATGGGGCCTCTGCAGCGTCTTTTCTGAGCATAGCAGAGATGTTGTATCAGCATCATCCCACCCTTCTTTTCTTAGTGCCGGATGGTATAGAACCCCATGAAGGTGATGGAGGCCGTCAATGGTTCTCTCTCAAAGGATTCTCCTTAGAAGAAGACTCCTTTTTAAAAACATTGCACCAAAAGCTTACGGGCACAGCTTCTGCAGTATATGCTCTTTTAAAAGAGAAATTTCCCTGTGTGGAGCATGCCCCCCTCATTCTAGGTGGTTTTTCCCAAGGAGCAAGCTTAGCTATTCATATGGGATTATATACCATAGAAACAAAGGGTATTCTCTCCTTTTCTGGCTTTTACCAATCCCGGGAAGACATACCCCCCATTTACTCCCCCCCCATTTTTTGGGTCCATGGAAAAGAAGACGAGGTTATTCCCATTTCCCTTATGGAGCAAAGTGTTGCCTCTCTACGCCAGGCACACATCCTTGTGGATACCATGAAGATCGATAATGTGGATCACAAAATCTCCTCGTCCTGCTTCCCACAAGTCCATCATTGGATAAGAACATGGATTAGTTCATCTGATGAACCACCGAGATCATCTGATCCAAGGAAATATTTTTAGGAAGCTTGTTTTTAAGAAATGCAATTTTGTCTGATGGAGTTGTCCCCAGCTTCCCTCCAGCCCGGAGCTTTTCTCTCACCCATTTTTCCACATTTGCTGGGCTTTCCTTTGCATACACATGGCCAGCCCCCCCTAGACAAAAAAGAAAGACCGCATGAAAAAGAACTTTGTTTACTTTCATTTTATTTCTCCGTTTGTTTTTTTATTATTATATACTCGAAAAAATTAAAACAAAACAAATTTTTACTAAAAAAAACAAATAAAATTATACCTTGGGAAAATAAACGAATCAAAGCATACCTTCACCCTTTTTTGCAAAAAGGCAAACACTCTTTATTCACACAACATTGTGGAAAAAAACTGGGAAAAAATTTTTTTCAGGGGAAAAATGGAGAAAAAATCTTTTTTTCCTCCTTTATAAAAAAGTTTTCAACAGGAAAAAATCGCCCCAAAAGCATTTTTCTTTCAGGGATTTAAGAAAAAATCCACAGGACACCGCCCGTACTATCACCACTATTTTCTTATTATAAAAAAATTAAAAAAGGGTAAAGGATCAGTAGGAAAAAATTTCCATCGTGATATACTCTTTCCCAGAATCATCTCGGTGGTATTTTCCTATGAAAACGCAGGATATCAGGAAGAAATTTCTTCATTTTTTTGAAAAGCATGGACATAAAGTTCTCCCTTCTGCGTCGCTGTTACCAGAAGACCCGACGCTTCTTTTTACAACGGCTGGCATGGTGCCATTTAAGGACTATTTCACACGAAAAAAAGAACCACCCTTTCCAACGGCTGCCACAAGCCAAAAGTGTGTACGAGCTGGAGGAAAGCATAACGATTTGGAACAGGTGGGGTATACAAAGCGGCATCATACTTTCTTTGAGATGTTGGGTAACTTCTCCTTTGGAGATTATTTTAAGCGAGACGCTATTTTTTATGCCTGGACCTTTCTGACAAAGGAGCTGCTCCTTCCAGAGGAGAAACTTTCTGTAACCGTTTTTCATACTGATGATGAGGCCAGGATGCTCTGGAAAGAGATTGCAGGACTTCCGGATGAGCGCATTTATTCCATCGATACCGATGATAATTTTTGGTCCATGGGTAACACAGGGCCATGTGGACCTTGTACAGAGATATTTTATGACCATGGGGAAGATGTTTTTGGTGGACCTCCTGGATCGGCTCATGCAGATGGGGATCGCTTTGTGGAAATATGGAATATTGTCTTTATGTCCTATGAAAAAATTCAAAAGGGTGACGACATTGAAACCATTCCTCTCCTCAACTCTTCCATTGATACTGGCATGGGCTTAGAAAGGCTAGCCACAATTCTTCAAGGGGTGAAGGATAATTTTGAAACAGATATTCTCAAGGCTTTGGTCTTAAAGTGTGAAGAGCTAAGCGGAATATCCTCCAGAGGAGAGAAAAAGTTTTCCCACAGAGTTATTGCAGATCACATAAGAAGCATATGTTTTCTCATGGCCGATGGTCTTCTTCCTTCCCATGAAGGTCGAGGTTATGTTCTCCGCCGTATTATACGCCGAGCTTTGAGGCATGCTCAGCATCTTTCCTGTGGTGTCTCTCTTCTTATTGATATTATTCCAACTCTTGTGCGGGAAATGCAGGATCCGTATAGAGAACTTCTTTCCTATGAGTCAGCCATCAAAAATACCCTTCTTCAAGAGGGAGAAAAATTTTCACATCTTTTGCAAAAAGGCCTTGTATTTTTGGATGGCTGGAAGAAGGAAAAAGACCCTACCTCCCATGTTTTTCCTGGAGAAAAAGCCTTTCACCTTTATGATACCTTTGGTTTTCCCTTGGATCTCATTCAAGATATCATGAAGGAGGACGGCATACAGGTGGATGAAGGCGTTTTTCATCAGTGTATGGAGGCTCAGAAGGCTCGATCAAAGGATTCTTGGGTGGGATCTGGAGAAAAAAGTTTGGAGGATATCTGGATTTCTTTGGAAAAAAATCATAGTCCCACAGAGTTTGTGGGATATGATAAAACGCAGGACACCTCTTCTGTTTGTGTGATACTAAAGGGAAACGGAAATGACTCTGCTCAGAGTATTTCCGCGGGAGAAAAGGGAAAAATTATTACCATTTCTACACCATTTTATGGGGAGTCTGGTGGACAGGTGGGAGATAAAGGTATAGCGCGGACCAAAACAGGAACTTTTCTTATTTCTGACACTCAGAAAAAAGGTGTTTTTGTGGTTCATGACGGGCATGTGGAAAGTGGGTCCATTGGTGTTGGAGAAGCCATAGATTTGTCTGTGGATACAGTACATCGTCGTCTTACTGCGGCCAATCATTCTGCCACCCATCTGCTCCATGAGGCTCTCCGCCAAGTATTGGGGAATCATGTGGTGCAGAGGGGGTCTCTGGTATCATCAGAAAAGCTTCGATTCGATTTTAATCATTTTCAAGCACTGACTGTGGAAGAGATAGAAAAAGTGGAGCGCTTGGTCAATGGACATATTCAAGCCAATCTCCCCATTGATAAGAAAGTTATGAAAAAGGAAGAGGCTTTTTCCCTTGGGGCAATGGCTCTCTTTGGAGAAAAGTACGAAGACAATGTGAGAGTCATTTGCATGGGAGAGGCTCCTGAAGAAAAGGCAGAAAAAAAGGCTTTTTCCATAGAATTTTGTGGAGGCACCCATGCGTCAAGAACTGGAGATATTGGGGTTTTCAAAATCATCGCAGAAGGAAGTGTCTCTTCCGGTGTGCGTCGTGTGGAGGCCGTTACAGGAGAGGGAGCCGTGGAATTTTTCCAGAAGCTCTTTTATGAAGGAAAATCTGTGGCAGAAAAGCTCCACTGTGGGCTTTTTGATATATGTAAAGCCCTTGATGAAAGAGCAGAGAAGACATTAAAGAAAAAGGGAGTTTCTCCCTCTTCTTTTCTCTGGACACGGGAAGATATGGGAGACAATACTTTTTGTTTTACCCATACGCAAGAAGATGTTTCTGTGGATGAGCTGAGAGAAGCTGTGGACAAGGAGAGAGGAGCTATAAAGAAAGGTCTTGTGCTTATAACTTTTTTGCAAAAGGGAAGTTTATCTTTTGTTCTCTGTATGGTGGGACGAGAGAAGGATAATGCTTCCCTTATGATCAAAGAAATGATAGCTTCTCTTGGGGAAGGAAATGGTGGTGGACGAAAGGATTTCGCACAAGGTGGTGGAATTAACCCTGTTCGCCTTTCAGATATACGTACCTTTTTCCGTCAATGGCTTATACAAGGAGGAACCCTCTCATGAAGAAAAACATCATACTTTTTTTTGGTGGTCAATCGGCAGAACATGAAATTTCCGTTATTTCCGCGCAAAATATTTTCTCCGCCATGTGCAAGAAAAAATATGAGGTTTTCTGTGTGGGCATCAGTAGGAAAGGACACATGGGATACTTTTCTCACGAAGATTTTGCCGCGATGAAACGAGTTGATGAGGAGAGCGTTTTACAAAATCCTTTAACAATGTTCATGGATTCTTCAGGGTTTTTCATAAATATCATGGGAGAAAAAACCTCTAAAAGAGTTGTTATTCATCTTGCTTTTCCCGTACTCCATGGGCCCATGGGGGAGGATGGTGCCATACAGGGATGGCTTGAGAGCTTCAACATTCCCTACGTGGGGAACCCTGTGCTGGCTTCTGCTTTAAGTATGAATAAAGCTCTCACAAAAACCATCGCTCTTGCCAATGGTATTCCTGTTATCCCATTTTCCGTTCTTCGAAAGGGTGAACACCTTCTGTCTTATGATGATATGATGAGCATCTTAGATTCCAAAACCCTTTTTGTGAAACCCAATGCCTTGGGATCTTCTGTAGGCATGGCAAAGGTTTCTTCTTCCCAAGAATATACAGATGCGGTAAAGGATGCTTTTCTCTATGGAGATACTGTCATTGTGGAAAAATTTATGAGAAAACGACGAGAGTTTGAATGTGCGGTTCTGGGAAATATATCTCTTCAGGTGTCTGGTGTTGTGGAGGTAAAATGTTTTCATGCATTTTATTCCTACTCAGCAAAATATTTAGACCCGGACTCCACTGATTTTTTCTTACCTGCCCCTATTTCTCAAGAGCTTTGCCAAGAGATACGGAAAAGAAGCAGAGAGATATTTCGTCTTTTGGAATGCCAGGGAATGGCAAGGGTGGATTTTATCATGGATGAGGACAATGACAGGCTCTATTTCAATGAGGTTAATACAATACCTGGATTTACCTCCATAAGTTGCTATCCAAAATTATTTTTACACGAGGGCATTTCCTATGAGGACCTCATCCAAAAGCTTCTTGACCTTGCCGAGGAGAGATTTTCTCGATGGAAAAAATTTTCCGTGGAACATGATGTTACAAAGGATCTCATTTACTATCCTTCAAAGGAAAAATAATATGGTTTTTTCCCCTGAATGGCAGTTTGTGCAGCTTACATGGATTCTTCCAGAGGAAGAGGCGCTTTTTCTCATGGGATTCTTAGATGAGTGCTGTACGAGTACGGCAATTTTTGCAGTGGAGGAGGATTCCCCAGAAGCTTCGACCTCGTGGTGTGTGGAGGCGCTTTTGGCTCTTCAGCAGCACACGGAAGAATCATATCATATGTGGCTTCAAGGAGTTCTGGAGTTTTGCCAAAGAACCTCCTTACCTGTCCCTCATCAAGAGGGAATTTTTGAGAAAAATTGGTTACTGGAATGTCAGACAAAGCTTCCCCCTATTCATGTGGGATCTTTTTATATCTATCAAGATTTTCATCAGGAAGATAAAACTGCATTACATGCTTTGTGCATTCAGGCTGCCACAGCTTTTGGATCTGGGTATCATGAAACAACCCAAGCATGTCTTTTTTTACTAGAAAAACTGTGGCAGGATGATCCGTGGGACACTGCTTTGGATCTTGGTTGTGGTTCAGGGATCCTCACATTGGCCATGAATTGCTTGTCTCCAGGCTCCACCATAGGTGCAGATTATGATGATGAAGCGGTGAAGATCTCATCTGAAAATGCTATGGTCAACAAAATATCCTGTGATTTTGTCACCAGCATGGGATTTTCTCACCATGAACTCCGACGAGAATTTTCTCTCATCGTGGCCAATATTCTGTACGATCCTCTCACAGAACTTGCAGAAGATATAACCGCTTTTGCACAAAAATATGCAGTGCTTTCTGGCATACTGTCTCAGCAGAAATCGGGTCTTTTGGAGATATATGAGAAAAAAGGGTGGCATCTTTTGGCAGAAAAAGACATAGGAAAATGGTGTGCGATTCTTTTAAAGAAAAATGAGCATTGTGCCGCCGGAGAGAATCGAACTCTCGACCCCGTCCTTACCAAGGACGTGCTCTACCACTGAGCCACGGCGGCTGGTGTCTTATTTTGACATAGACGGAGGATTTTTGGCAAGGCTTCCATGCAAAAATCTTTTGATGCCTATTCCTGGTCCCAAATCCATCATGATTCCACCCTCATAAGACACTCCAAGTACCCTGCCGTGAACTATATGGGACCCATGGTGAAGATATGCCATGTCTCTGTAATACAAAAGTCGCTGATGCAAAAGAGATAAGAAAGCATCTATGTCCGTAAGGAGAAGACCAAAAGTTTCTTGTAACTGTTTTTCAAGGTGTACTCTTATGGTGAAAAGATCATATTTCTTTTTGGTTTCATGGAAAAGAGATGTGGTGGCGTAGGATGCCTGCTCATGGGGAATATTATTTACATTTATTCCTATGCCTACAAGGCACTGAATCCATGTGTTTTCCTGGTTTATTCCCATGGTCTCTGCCAGAGTTCCTGAGATTTTTTTCCCATTCCATAACACATCATTAATCCATTTTATCTGCAAAGGGGGGATGGCATCATTGATGATGCGTTCCATGGTGACTGCAACGGCATAGGCCGTTCCCAGAGGCAAGAATGGTAAAAGGTTTTTGTGACACACAGGCCAATGAAAGCACAGGGTACCATAAAACCCTCCTTCAGGAGAGGCCCAGTGTCGCTGGTGGGTGCCATAGCCTTCTGTTTGTGTGGTGGCAATAATCCAATGCCAAACCTCCGGCGCAGAACTGGGGTTGAGCTTATGCCACTCTTTTCCATGAATTTGGGTGGACGAAAGAGACGAATAGCTTTCACAGGTGAAAGATATACGAGAAAAGTCCATGAAAGCTTTCGAAGTTTCCCTTATAGGAAAGTTGGAACTTGACGAAGGAGAGGCACCTGAGTCTTTGCCTTTTCCACAAGATGTCGAAAAGCATCTGGCTCATTTACCGCCATGTCTGCCAAAACTTTTCTGTTGAGGAGAAGGGAGACATCACTTTCCATGCGAGACAGCCCATACATAAACTGGTTATATGTGATGCCATAGAGGCGAACGGCCGCATTGATACGCTGGATCCACAGAGCACGAAAGGTCCGCTTCTTATTCCTGCGGTCCCTGTATGCATATTGGAGAGCTTTTTCCACCCTTTGAAGAGCTATGCGGAAACACGTGCTGGAACGCCCCCGATAGCCTTTAGCAAGATGCAAAACTTTTTTATGACGACGATGAGAAGAAACCCCTCTCTTTACTCTAGACATACCCTACTCGCTCCTTTGTAAAATCCACAATTTTATATTATGAAGTTCTCTTTTTGGGTGTTCGCTTTTTACCCCCATAAGGCAAAAAATGACGTACCACCTGCACATCAGAAGGATCCATGGGACGCATCCTTCTGCCTGCTCGCTTCATATCCTGTGGCCTTTTGGAAAGATTATGTTGCAATCTTGCTCCCTTAAGCATCAGTTTCCCGGTGCTGGACCACTTAAATCTTTTTTTCGCACCACTATGTGTTTTCAGTTTCGGCATAACATCCCTAATAGGATAAAGAATTCACAGTGCACTCATGATACCCATATTTTTCCACTGTGTCTAGGCTCCCCATGGAAAATATCTTTTCAGGTGCCTTTAGAGGAAGAGAGCCTAGAAAGATATGGGCTCATCATACATTTTTTCCACAAATTTCCAGTGAGCCAGCTGCTGGAGGAGGGCTTCCACATAGTCCTTTCTTCTGTTCTGATAGTCAAGGTAATAGGCGTGCTCCCACACATCACATGTGAAAAGGGCTCGTTCTCCGTATAAAAGAGGAAGATCTGCATTGATGGTTTTTCTTATATCCACGGTGCCATCTGCCTTTTTTACAAGCCAGGCCCACCCGCTTCCAAACTGTGTGAGGGCAGACTCTATAAATGTTTCTAGGAAATTCTGGACGTTTCCAAATTTTTGTTCTATGGCTTTTTTCAGATTTCCCTCAGGAAGGGGCGCATAGTTTTTGGGTGGGCATAGGCAATGCCAATAAAAGGTATGGTTCCACACCTGAGCAGCATTGAGGTAAAGAGCCATGTCCTCTGAAGATCTGGAGGTCTTTTTAATAATATGTTCAAGATTTTGGTCTTCTGCAGTGGGAAGTAGAGCATTCACTTTTTTTACGTAAGCATCATGATGCTTTTCATAATGGAAAGAAAGGGTTCTGGAAGAGAGTACTGGCTCCAAAGCATCAAGAGCATAAGGGAGAGGTGGTAATGTGATCATAAAAGCTAGTGGTTAGAGAGAAGATACCCTTCGTCTTATCATCATCCTTCGAAGAAAGCAAGAGACGCGGTTATGAAAATGCCTTTTGTGATGCACAAGGGTATGTGGGAAAACAGCATCAACGCTGCTTACAGGAATAATTTCAATGCCTTTTTTCACATCATCTGGGATATCTTCCAGATCTTTTTTGTTACCTTCTGGGATAATGACCTTCTTGATGCCCCCTTGATGAGCGGCAAGGAGTTTTTCTTTGAGGCCTCCAATGGGCCATACTTTACCACTCAAACTGATTTCCCCAGTCATGGCTACATCTTTGTACACCAAAGTTTTCGTGAGCACAGAAAGAATTGCAACGGAAATGGCGATGCCCGCAGAGGGCCCATCCTTTGGCACAGCCCCCTCTGGCACATGGACATGAATATCGTGGGTTTCTAATATTGTGGGGTCTATGTTATACATGGCGGCTTGGGATCTTATGAAGCTGAAGGCCGCTTGTACAGACTCCTTCATGACGTCCCCAAGCTTTCCTGTGGAAAGAATAGTGCCTTTTCCAGGAAGGAGTACGGCCTCTATGTTGAGAAGCTCTCCCCCCATTTCCGTCCATGCAAGCCCTGTAACGATACCGCAAATATCCATGGGAGAGGCCTCTGTACGGGTATATTTTGGAACACCAAGATATGTGCGCAAATTTTCCGTGGTGATATGCAAATTTTTTATTTTTTTCATATCAATTTCCTTCACAGCCTTTCGGGCCAAGGTGGAAATCCACCGATGCAGGTTTCTCACGCCGGCTTCTCGGCAATAAAAGCGGATGATGCGACGAAGGGCTTTTTCTTCAATATGGAGCTCGTCTTCTCGAAGACCAGATTCCTTCTTCTCATCTGGAAGCAAATGATGCTGCGCAATTTGCACTTTCTCATCTTCTGTGTATCCAGAGATAGTGATAAGCTCCATGCGATCTAAAAGTGGTGGTGGAATGACCTGTACAGTGTTGGCTGTACAGATGAAAAGGACACTGGAGAGGTCGTACCCCACATCCAGATAATTATCTTGGAAAGAATCATTTTGTTCTGGATCCAAAATTTCCAAAAGGGCTGATGCTGGGTCTCCACGCCAATCCGATCCAATCTTATCTATTTCATCTAAGAGAATAAGCGGATTGGTTGTTTTTGCTTTGCGCAAGGCTTGGATAATTTTGCCTGGCATAGAGCCCACATAGGTTCGTCTATGGCCGCGGAGCTCTGCTTCATCACGGATACCCCCCAGGGAGATGCGCACGAACACCCTTCCCGTGGCTTCGGCAACGGCTTTTCCTAGGGAGGTTTTCCCTACTCCAGGAGGCCCCACAAAACATATGACTTTTCCTTGCATTTTCTGGGTTCTGTTTTGGACTGCTAAAAATTCTATGGTGGTTTCCTTGGGTTGCTTTAAGCCATCATGGTTTTTGTTCAGAATTTCTTCTGCTTTCCTCAAATCTTTGTACAAGCGTGATTTTTTTTCCCACGGCAGATCAAGGAAACACTCTATATAACTTCGCTCCACAGAAGCTTCGGAGGACATGGGGCTCATCTTGCATAACCGAGAGAACACCATCTCCACCTTTTCCCGAATTTCTTTGGGAAACTTTGTTTTCTTGATGCGTTCTCGCAGTATTTCATATTCACTATTTTCCCCAAGTTCCTGTTGAATTGCTTGCTTTCTCATATCTTGTACATAGGAACGCTGCTGGTTCTCAATGCTGTTTTTGATGCGTTTGAGGATTCTTTTTTCTATTTGGAAAACTTCTATTTCTCCCCCCAAATATGCTAAAAGCACCTCCATCCTTTTTTCCAAGAAAACAGACTCCAACACCTCCTGTTTTAAGGCAATAGACATGGGAAGCTGTGTCACGATGACATCAACCATTTTTTCCGTATCCTCAATTTGCTCGGCAAAACTTAAAAAATCTAAGGATTTTTTTGACAGCTTTAAATAGGAGTTCAACTTTTCTAAGATTAAGCGACGGAAAGCCATGACTTCCTGAGGGTCTTTTATAATGGTGTCGAAATCATCGCCATAAAACTCGCTGAAATGATCATTTTCTTTTTGTTCCTTAATGGTAATTCTTTTTTCTCCCTCTATAATGGCTTTTATGCCGTTGCCATCGGAGAGCTCTAAGATTTGTACAACGCGGGCCAAAGTCCCCACAGAATAAATATCGTCTATGGTGGGGGTCTCTACACTGGAGTCTTTTTGTGTGACCAAAAGGACGGGGCTGTTTTGTGTCACGGCTTCTTGAAGGGTTTCAATAAATTTTTTTCTGGAAAAAAAAAGAGGAACGACGGAATGAGGTAAAACAACAAGTTGTCTTACAGCAATGGTCAAGTATCCTACGTGCATGAAATCTCCTTTTATAATTCAGGGCGTATATTTTCTTCATTTTTTTGCAAAATTTTCAATGCTGCGACTCCCACAGAGCAGAAGAGAATCTTTCTATCCAGGATAAGAGATCTCCGTAGAGGTTTCAACTTTTCTGGATGCACATTTGTGTTGTTAAGGGGATTCCTGACGTTTTTTGAGAATGGATGCAAGATGTCGTGTTACAGGGGGAAGAGTTACTGTAATGCCATCCAACTCAGGGGTCATGCGAATCTGGCACCCAAGGCGGGACGTGGGGGTCAGCCCAAAAGCAAGATCCAACATATCCTCTTCGTCGTCACTGGGTTCTGACAGAGCTTTATACCACTCTGCATCAATAATAAGATGACATGTGGAACATGCCAATGCGCCGCCACAGGCGCCTTCTAAATCAATACAATGATGCCGTGCCACGTCTAAAAGAGAGTCCCCCACATTCGCTTCAACCTCCTTCATTGTTCCATCTTCTAAAATAAAACGAACTGTTGGCTTTTCTCTAGACATGTTTCTCAACATAGGGCAAACACATCTATAAGCCATAACAAAAATTTCTTTGTGAAGCAAGAGTTGACCTGAGAAAATTTTTCATTTCTCATAAAGCAAGATAGGGGATGACAAAGGGGAATCTTTATGGAAAATATCATATTCACGTCGTGGTGGATGGCGGCGCCATTTCTTTTTCTCGTGATGGTGCTTTTGGGGGTTCCCTCTTTTTTCCCTCATATGTGGGATAGGTGGTTTCCTGTTATTTTGGGTGGTGCTGTTCTTTTCTTTTGCGTGGGGATGGGGGCTGTCTGTGGGGTTCTTCCTTTTTATCACAAAAGTGCACAGGCTCTTCAGGAGAGTTATCTGCCCTTCTTTTTTGTCTTTAGTATGATGTATATGATGACGTCGTGTTCTGTGATTTCCATTGGTGGGAAAGGTACCCCGGCTTTTTATAGTGGGTATCTTTTTTTTACTGCGTTGTGTGCTTCTGTCATTGGTACTTTGGGGGCGTCCATGCTGTTTTTGCGTCCGCTTTTAGAGAATCTGCAGCAAAGAAAGCATAAGTCCCATACAATTCTCTTCTTTATTTTTATGGTGTGTAATGTGGGAGGGGGGCTTTTGCCTTTAGGGGATCCCCCGCTTTTCATGGGTTTTTTAAAAGGGGTGCCATTTTTTTGGCCCTTGCAAAAGCTCAGCGGTCCAGTCTTTTTTCTCCTTTTGTGGCTTCTCGTCCTCTATTTTTTGCTGGATATTTTTTTGTATGCTCAAGAAAAAAAAGAGGCCCCCCATAAAATGGTGTCTCCATGGTCCATTTCCTTTTCTGGTGTGACATGTGTGGGGTATGGGTATGTTTTCATAACACTTCTTATATCCGCCTCCATGATTGTTTTGGAAAGCTGGCCTGTGGGAATGAGGAATATCATATGGTTTTGTGGTTTTTGTGGGTGTGGTGCGTGGGTGATCATGAGGGGAAAATCACGGTTCTTTTCTTGGAAGCCCTTATGGGAAAATGTTGCAACCTTTGGTTCTCTTTTCCTTTTTTCTGTGCCCATTATGGAAATGTTATCTTCTGGCGAGGCTGTGGGGTTTTTAGAAAAGATAAGAGGTCCGTGGGAGGCATGTGGGGCTTTTTGGATTTCTGGTGCTCTTTCAACCATTTTGGATAATGCACCCTCATATTTGCTATGCTTGGAGGGGTTTGGGGGCGTTACTCGTCTTCTTCATACCATCCATGAGCCCACACTCCAGGCCATATCCGCTGGGTCGGTCTTTATGGGGGCTCTTACATATATTGGCAATGCACCGAATTTGTTGGTACGCAGCACGTCCGCAGAGAGGGGTATAGTCTTGCCTTCGAGTATGATGTATACCTTCTATGCCCTTCTGCTTTTTTTCCCTGGGCTTATGATGGTGTCAGTGCTTTTTTTCCTGTAATTGTTCTGTTTTATATTTCCCGGATCTTTTTTTCTTCCGTGAGGGATGGCCATTGCTGTAAGTTGTTGTTCCTCCTCTCTTTTTTTCCTCTTGGTATCGTTTAAATTCCTCGTGGCGTTCTTCGATTTTTTTTTTAAATGTTTCTAAGGCGTTTGCCCTTTTTTTTCTGGCGGCCTCCAGTGCTTTTCCACGAACAACTTTCCACTCCTGCTGTCGCTTTCTTTTGCGGGCAGGGTCGCGGTTTTTTTCCTCCTCCCTTGGCAAAAAGAAAGTCTGCTTCGTAGCGCTGGCTTCAAAAGTTAATGATAACAGAGGAGAAAGCCATAAGAATTTTTTGATCATGAATAAAAGGATGTTTAGTACACTGGCTAACAGTAGCAAGGCTGTGTTAAGATGGGGTGAAATTTCTAGAGGAATGTATGTGACAAACCGGCTTTCCATAGCCATTGTTGGTCGTCCCAATGTGGGAAAATCCACTCTTTTCAATCGAATTCTCAATAAGCCTGTTGCCATTGTATATGATGAGCCAGGGGTGACGAGGGATTGGCAAATGTATGAAGGGGTATTTCAGGATATTCCCGTGCGGCTTTTTGATACGCCTGGTTTAATGGACGTTGTTCTTCCAGATTTGCATGGTCAGATACACAATGCGGTGAAAGAGGTGCTTCAAAACTGTCATGGCCTTTTTTTTCTCTTTGATGGGAAGGAGGGGGTTACGGCTACTGATATTGCCCTCATTCAATGGCTTCGAAAAAACATTTCTCTTCAGAAAATCCCTCTTTTTCTGCTGGCAAACAAGTGTGAAAAATCCTTTGTGGGTTTTTCTGCAGAGGCTGAAGGAGCGTCCCTGGGATTTGGTGTGCCCCTTACTATTTCTGCTCTGCATGGTCATGGAGTGGCAGAGTTAGGGGCTGTTATGAAAAAGCTTTTTGCGTCTCTGCCTTCTGAAGAAACGTTGGAAGATATGCAGGTGGCACAAGAGGAGAGCGTGCCCACCCTTGTGGTGATGGGGCGTCCCAATGTGGGAAAATCGACTTTTATCAACACATGTCTTGGCATGGAGAGGGTTTTGACAGGATCACAAGCAGGACTCACGCGGGATGCGGTTGTGGTGAAGGGCCAATGGGATGGTAAGCCTTTTCGCTTTGTGGACACGGCGGGATTACGAAAGAAAAGCCATGTTTCTGGAGCCATAGAGAAAATGGCGTGTCAAGAAACGTATCATGCGTTGGTTTTTGCCCACGTGGTGGTGATGATGATAGATGCCACCAGGGGAATTGAAAAGCAGGATCTTGTGATTTTGGAAAAGATCACACAAGAGGGCAGAGCCGTGGTGGTGGCCTTAAGCAAATGGGATCATGTGGAGGATCCACATACTACTCTTAAAAATTTCTCTAGGTGTCTAGAGGATGCCTTTGTGCAAGGAAAATCTATACCCATGGTTGCCTTTTCCTCTGTGACACAGAAAGGGTTAAAAAGTCTTCGTGAGGAAGTTTTTCGTGCCTATGATACGTGGAACGTGCGGCTTTCCACTGGTCCTCTGAACAGATGGCTTCAAAAAATGATGGTGGCCCATGCGGTGCCTCGGTGTCATGGCCGACCTGTGCGCATCAAATATATAGAGCAAATTAAAAATCGTCCCCCCACATTTCTTCTCCATGGCAATAAAATGGAGGACCTTCCAGAATCCTATAAGCGGTATCTTATAAATGGACTGGTGAAGGATTTTTCCTTATATGGGTCGTCGCCTCGGCTTATTTTTCGGTCTTCGGATAATCCTTATCATGGAGAGAAGGATTCATAACATCTTGTTAAAACCATATCCCCAGGGAAAGGTTGTGAATATGCCCCCATACCTCTTCTTCTCCATGGTTCGTTTTATAACATAATGAAGAGAGGAGGCCATGGGTCATGAGAAGGCTGAGTATGGTGCTCTCATTGTGTGAAAGGGATGTGTGGAACACTGCAAACGTGTAAAAATGATGATAAAACGGGTGAATCCACTGGAAAAGGGTGGAGATGGACAGTGTCGCTTCATATAAAATTTCTTGCATCAGAGAAAAAAATGGCTCCAAGAGATCCATGGTGGTGAGAATACCTTCTATGAAAACTTCTTGTGCATGAAAGGGCCTTCTTTTTTTGAGTATCTGGAACATGTGGTGCGCAGTTTTCTGGAAAAATGCAGTCATGATATGATTCTTTTCTGGAAAAAGACGAAAAAGCGTCCATGCATCCACATGTGGGTGCTGTGCCATGAGTTCACGGAAGCAAAAATTTCTCCACCCTCTTTGTATAAGAAGCAGTAAACATTTTTCTAAAAGATTATTTGCAGAAAAAGATACGGACTTCGGGGGGGTGAAAGAAAAACTCATAGACAACACTTTACCATGAAGGAAGAAAACACTACACTGGTGGTGTCTTTGGGAGATCGTCTAGCGGTAGGACACTCGGCTCTGGACCGTGTAACCCTGGTTCGAATCCAGGTCTCCCAGCGTTTCCTTGGGTGAGTGCGCCCTTAGGATTTCTTCTCCTTTCTTCTTTTATATTTTTGAGAAGATCACGAAAGTCCTTGGCTTTTTTCTCATAGGGGTCCCCCATGGGTAAAATTTTCAATGCTTCATCGATGTGAAACTGGGCTTTTTCGAGATCGTTTTCATGGAGCGCGCATTCCGCCAAGCACACACGCATGGGGCCAAATTTTTGCAGTTTTCCATAAACAATGCCAAGACGATACCAGACCTCGGGACTAGGCTCGGAAACAAAGAGAAGCTGCTCTAAGGTTTTGACTGCCTCCTTTAAAGCTTCTGGATTATCCATCATGGTGAGAATATGTGCTTTAAAAGATGCCAGGAGCATGTCCCTAGGGCGATGCTTTACTGCTTGGTCTATGGCCTCTTTCGCCTCAGGAATACGTCGAGCGTCCACAAGGATTTGTGCTCGAAGCTCTTCTATAAAGGCAGTGGTAAAGACAGGATTGTTCCGCAAAGGATCTAATATCTGGAGAGCCTTATCCCATTGACCCAATCTATAGTGGACAATGGCTTTCCCATAATCTTTCATAATCTGTGGAACAGGAAGCTTCTCAATGGTGAGAAATGCTCCAGCAAGGTCTGTGAGATGGGCGATAATTTTTGTTTTTATGAGGGAGAATTTGAGGGAAAAAGTGTGGGGCATGGGGAGGATATTTTTTTGCTCCAGCTTTTCTTTATAGTAATGGGCAGACATCATACGATCTTTGGAAAACGGGTGGGTTCTTAAATACGGATGCACGCTGTAAACAGAATCTTTTTTGCCTAATTTTTCCATCATGGCAAGAAAGCCATCCATGGACCATTTCAAGCTTGAAAGCACATGAAGAGCAAATTGATCTGCAGAAGATTCTTGAGTTCTGCTGTATCCCATGAGATCAGCATAGGCCCAATATTGTCCAATATTCCCAAAGCCAAATGCTCGAACATCCCTCAGAAGACCTGCAGCCAAAAGCCCCAAAAGGGTGGATAATATGGATCTATTTTGTGTTCTGCTTAAAAGCTCCACACGACTGATCCAATGTTTGCCAGCAATGTGACCAAGCTCGTGGTACAGCACCGCAATGAGCTCTTCCACGGAATCCATTGAAGCGATAAGACCCGTGTTGCAAAAGATTTCTTGATTAGGTGTGGCAAAGGCATTGATGGAGTCTGTGACAATGACATACATGCGTACGCGGTGAATCTCTGGTACCTTTCGCAAAGCGGGTGCGAGAAACTCTGCAAGCACTTCTTCGATTTCACTATCGCGAAGCACTGCCCCCTCTTGGATTCTCAGAGGAAAGGAAAAAATGTCTTGTGGAGCAAGGAAGAAAGAGATCTGCAAGGGAAGAAGAAAACAAAAAAAGTATCTACTGAGAATGCTTGTGAGAAAACTCTTTCTTTTCATGTTTTTTCCAAGAAAGCACGAGGAGTGACGAGAGTATAACACAAGATCCGCATATCATCCACCATGTGGGATATTCTCTGAAGAAAAGCACTCCCATCCATGCACCAAGCACCAATTTAAAGGACCCAACAGGAAGAAGGAAGGAGAGGTCGGTATAGGAAAAAGCTTTGCCAAGGCACCAATGGGCAAAAGCCAAAGCAATTCCGCATAACCAGAGAAGAGCGCACTCCTCCCCCGTGGGCCATATCCAAAGGGGGATGCTTGGCAATAGTGTTATACTGACAGAAAGCATAAGAACACACGCAATGGATTGTGGTGAAAACTTTTCATGTAAAAGTTTTTTTCCCAAGATATTGGACAACGAACAGGAAAGGGCCGCGCAGAGAGGCACAAGCATCAGCCATGATGCGTTTTCTTCTGCAGAAACATGGGATGTGCTGAAAATTCTGGAGCCCTCCATGAGAAGAATCCCTCCACATATGCCAAGCATAATGGATACGCTGCGCTGCATGGACAGGTTTTCTTTTAAAAAAAGTTTTGCCCCCAGTGCTGTGAAAAAAGGCCCCATGAACCCAAGGGCAACACTTTGAAAGAGGGGAAGTTTTTGTATGGCATAGGTCCATGATATAACGCTTATAACGCTTATAAAAGATCGAGCCAAGGATGACCACGATGACAAAAGCCCTCGGGGGAAACTTCTCAGGATGCATAAGAGAAAAACCCCTCCTATGAAATTCTGGCAACAGGCTATCTGTAAAGCGGGCAGAGAAAGACTCTTTATCAGCACGTTGGAAAGAGAAAAGAAGAGACACGCCAAAAGCTTCCACAGGATCGCCTTTTGGGCAGAAGAAGACATGTGTACAGGAAAAAATCTCATGGCTCCTCTTGCGTCTTGCATTATTGAGCAGTATAAGCAAAAAAAATGTTCTTACAAATTTCTTATGGTTTGTCACGTGGCGTATTTGCAGGTAGTATGGAGGTGTACGCGCCTGTAGCTCAGCTGGATAGAGCGTTGCCCTCCGGAGGCAAAGGTCGAAGGTTCGAATCCTTTCAGGCGTGCAGAGACCTTTTTCTCCTCATATTTTTGAAAAGCCTTGCTTTGTAAGGACTTTTTCTGGTGGGGTTTCCATGGAAAGAAAAAGGGGATACCATGAAGTATCGTGGCAGTACTTTTTTGAGGAAGAGAGATTTTCTTTACAAAAGAAATGGAGAGGTTGAATGAGTGTTCATACGGTATGTGTTTTTTGTGGAGCCAAGAGTGGAAAAAAAGCGGAGATGGTGAGATTGGCTTCGGATGTTGGCCGTCTTATTGCACAGGAAAAAATATCCATTGTATATGGTGGAAGTAACAACGGGCTTATGGGTGCAGTGACGGTGGGAGCGCTTGCAGAACAAGGGAGGGTCATTGGGGTTTTTCCCGATTTATTGAATGGCAATGAAAGCCCTCATATGGGTCTTACGGATCTTATACGCACGCCTTGTTTAGCAACCAGAAAGCAAAAGATGGTGGATATTTCCGATGTTTTTTTGATTTTGCCAGGGGGGTATGGCACCCTTGATGAGATTTTTGAAATTGTGACGCTTTATAAGCTCAGTGCCCATGAGAAGCCCATGATTTTATTTAATCATGATCATTTTTGGGACCACATGCTGAAGCAAATACAACTTATGGTGGATGAAGGCTTTATCGATGAAAAAGATGGAGATCCATTTTATATTGTCAATACCCTTGAGGAATTGCAGGATAGGCTTCGTCAGTTGAGCGCAGAACTTGTGTGCGCCCATGAGACAGCTTTGTAAAAGGAGAAAGCACTTTCTTTTTCAAGGAAATGGCATATAGTGAACAGAGGAAGAGGGGCTGTAGCTCAGTTGGGAGAGCGCGTCGTTCGCAATGACGAGGCCGGGAGTTCGATCCTCCTCAGCTCCACCATGAATGTTTGGGAGGGGTCCTTTGTCTTCTTTTGGAAATTTTGTCGCTTTGCGATTTTTGTGGTCCTCGCGGCGAAGGGGATTCGCAGCCCTTGTGGCAATGTTCTCCTTTGTGGGGGTCGTTTTGGGGGTGGCAACGCTTATTATTGTCATGTCCGTCATGAATGGGTTTCGCCATGAGCTCATGCATCGCATCTTAGGTCTTAATGGACATATTACCGTTTATTCTGGAAAGTCTGTTATGAAAGATTTTTCTGCTGTGCAAGAATATATTGTGCGTGATCCCTTTGTGACCCAGTGTTCGCCCATTATCGAAAAACAGGGCCTTTTTCTTGCCCAGGGGGCTTCAGGAGGGATTATTCGAGGCATTATTCCCTCCGCCTCCTATCATCAGAATTCCCTCTTGTCCAAAAGCCTTCTCCAGGGAAGCATCATGGATATGGAGACGCCTTATACAGTTATTATCGGCCATAAGCTGGCAAAAAAAATTCATATGCGGGTGGGGGATCGCATGAAAATTATGGTGGCACAAAATCGCCCCACGGTTATGGGGTTTTTGCCGCGTTCTCGTTCCTTTCGTGTGGTGGGTATTTTTGATACGGGGATGCATGAATATGATCAGGCTTTTGTATTTATGTCCTTGGCCACTGCACAAAAATTTTGGGATATGCCTTCGGACACGGTGACACATATGGAAATTTTTGTTAAAGACCCGGAAAACATAGACAACATCTCTCGTCATATGGGCATCCAGCTTGCTGAAGGCTTTCCCCATGAGGAGCTTCTTGTCTATGATTGGCAAAAGGCCAATGCCCACTTTTTCAATGCAATTCAGGTGCAGAGAAATGTGCTTTTTCTCATTCTCCTGTTGATTATCCTTGTGGCAGTTTTTAATATTGTGGCCTGTCTTATTATGTTGGTGCAGGATAAAATAAAAGATATTGCTGTCTTACGAACTCTGGGGGCCACACGAGGAGCGATTTTAGGCATCTTTCTTCGGGTGGGCGCCTTTATTGGGGGTGTGGGAACCCTTGTGGGCACGATTATTGGGCTTTCGTTTTCTTATTACATCGATCATATTCGTCGCTTTTTGGAGTTCTGTTCTGGTGCAGAGCTTTTTCAAGCGGAAATTTACTTTCTCTCAAAGCTTCCTGTGCAGATTCGTGGCTTTGAAGTTTTTCTTGTGGCTTTTGTAACCATTGGACTGAGTTTTGTGGCATCTTTCTATCCTGCATGGAAAGCATCACGACTTCATCCTGTGGAAGGATTACGTTATGAGTAAAAATCATAGGGCTTTTTCTGCAGTGCCTTTGGTAACAGGAAAAGATCTTTTCTATAGCTATCGTCAGGGGTCTCAAGAGATCAAAGTGCTGTGTGGGGCAGATCTTTCCATTTTTCCGGGGGAGAAAGTCATCCTTACTGGTCCATCGGGGTCTGGAAAGTCTACCTTTCTCCATCTTTTTGGTCTTTTGGATAGTCCACACAAAGGAGAAATTCTTTTTTCCCATGAGGGCAGCATTTTTTCCACCATGACCGACAAGCAGCGTACCATGCTTCGAGGGCGCTTCTTAGGTTTTATTTATCAATGTCATCACCTTTTGGGAGAATTCACGGCTTTGGAAAACGTCATGATGCCGCTGCTCGTTGCTGGTGTTTCCTCCAGAAAAGCCATGGAGCGTGCCTGTTATCTCCTGGAGCAGGTCCACATGACCCATCGTCGTCATCACCTTCCCACAGAACTCTCTGGAGGCCAACAACAACGCGTCTCCATCGCCCGTGCTTTAGCCCACCACCCAGTTTTGCTTTTAGCAGATGAGCCCACGGGAAATCTTGATCAGAGGAATACTGAGGATATCATGGAGCTTTTCCATAATCTTTGCACAAAAGAACATGTGAGCATTCTCATGGCCACCCACAATAAGTTACTGCATAAGGATTTCCATCGGGTGCTTTCCATACAGAATGGGAAGCTTCATGAGGAGGTATAAGACGTCTTCTGTGATGGTGTCTTCTGTTGTGCTAAGTGCTCCAGAAAATTTTTCCGTGTTGTGTGAAGGAGAGAAGAGTGTGGCCAGGTGCGAAGGAAAAAAGCCTGTCGTCGCTGGAGATGTGCGACCCACTCCTCCTGGGAAACGAAACTGTTTGGCACATGAAAGCTTTCATGGTCATATCCAAGTATTGTGATAAAATGTTTTTCCCATAATGCATAAATAAGGATGTTATTTGTGTGGGTGGGAGAGAAGAGTGTAAGACTTTTGGTCCAAAGGTGAAAAAGATGTGGGTCTGGTGTGCGCTCCGGTAACAATGTCATCACCAATACGGTCATGATATTGGTATACATAAAGGTCATGGGATGATGACCGTGAGGTGCCGGAAGGATATCTTCCAGAGTCCATGTGCCGAGCTGTTCCTCTAGGCGCGCTGTCCACAAAAGCTCCACAATATTTCCCACAAAAAGCGTCGCTGGGGAAGACAAAACCCCTCGGCATATTCCATGATTCTTTGTGAAAAATATATAAATAAATTTATTTTCCCCTAAAGGTTTTTTTGAAAGAAAAACTCCCACATCTCTCCATTCCATGGCGTGTATCCTTAAAGGTTTTGGTGATAAAGAAAACATAAGGCAGTGGCTAAGGCATCGGAGGCATCTGCAGGTGGCGCTTTTGTCAGGGATAAAATATGTGACACAACTTTCATCACTTGCTTTTTCGAGGCATGGCCACTGTTGGTGATAATTTTTTTTATATGGGTGGAGGAATACTCAGTGACAGGGATCTGGAGTGCGGATGGTGTCATAAGAGCCACTCCCCTTGCAAAACCAAGGGTAAGGCTTGATATGGGATTTTTATTAAGAAAAATACTTTCCACCACTGCATGGGTGGGAGCATATTCTTCCATAATCTTTTTAAGATTGTCGTACAGGAAAAAAAGCTTTTGAGAGATGGTGTAATCTGATGGAGTTCGACAAACCCCGTGGGCCACATGGAAAAATGTGTGATTTTTTTTCTGGACAATGCCCCATCCCGTTTTGTGCAGCCCAGGATCAATGCCCATAACTTTATGCTCTAAGGAAAGATTTGGGTTTGGGTGGCTCAGCACAGGCATCACCAGGAATACTCTGTGAGAAGGTGTTTTGCAATATGAACATAGGCTTGGGAGCCTGACGCGTGGCGATTATAAAGAATGGAGGGTTTCCCATGGGATGCAGCTTCCGCGATGGAAACATTGCGAGGAATTTCAGTATCAAAAACCTTGGTTTTTAAGGTATTTCGAACATCTTGGATAATCTCTTTATGCAGAAGGCATCGTTTATCGTACATGGTAAGAAGAATGCCCAGGAGTTTCAAAGAAGGGTTCCATGCTTTTTGGATGTTTTTAATGGTGGAGAGAAGGCGGCTCAGTCCTTCCAGAGCATAAAACTCACATTGCAAAGGAATAAGTACATGGGATGCAGCCACCAAAGCATTTACGGTAAGAAGACCAAGGGAGGGAGAGCAGTCTATGAAAATAAAATCATAGAGCTCTCTGATGTCTTCTAAAAATGACGACAAGTGTTTTTCTCTCTGCTCCAAAGGCACAAGTTCAATTTCTGCCACTGCAAGTTCTTGGGAGGAAAGGAGCACATGCAAATGTGGTATATAGGTTTCATAGATGCTCTCCTCTAGAGTGTGTTCCTGGGAAAGCACGGAATAGACATTTTTGGAAGATGGTTGTATGCCAAGACCTATGCCAATGTGTCCTTGGGGATCTAAATCAACCATGAGGGTTTTTTTCCCACTTGCAGCAAAAGCTGTGGCAATATTGAGTACCGTGGTGGTTTTTCCCACGCCCCCCTTTTGGTTCATGGTAACGATAATAGGGGCCTTTGACCGATTTAAGGGAGAGGGAGAATGTTCCACGTGAAACATAGATGAAGAAAAATAATAGGACGAGTATAGCCCATCACTTTTTTGTATGCAAGAAAATGTTTAAAGAGAGGGCCTTGCATAAAAAAGAATGTTCCACGTGGAACATGTGGAGGTCACCCTATCCATTTTTTTTCCATGAGGGGAAGGGTGTCTGTGTCTATGCCATGGCGAATATCTGAAAAAAGTGTGTTCATGGTATGGACATTGTGAATGGTAATGGCGGTGAGAGCTAAGAGCTCTTTTGCTTTGATGAGATGATGGAGATAAGCTCGACTGTAGGATGAGCATGTCCAGCATGAACATGTGGAGGAAATGGGGCGAAAATCTGACTGGAAACAAGCTTTGGAGAGATCAATATGATGACGACCATGGAAATCCTCCTGGGCATCGTTCCAGTACTCCATGGAAATGAGGGCATTTCCATGACGACCCAAACGAGTTGGTGCCACGCAGTCAAAAGTATCGATGCCTTTTTTCACATGAACGAAAATATCCTCCATGCCTCCGATACCTAAAAGATGAATGGGACGATGGAGCGAAAGGTGCTGCATGGTTGTGCCTACCACATGATACATTTGTTCTTTATTTTTTCCTAAGGAGCCTCCAATGGCGTGTCCAAAGAAAGGAAGCTCATTGATGTACTCGGCGCTTTTTTTTCTTAAATCATCATAGATGCCGCCCTGTACAATACCATATAGCCCCTGAATTCCTGTGTCTGTTTTCTGAAACTCCCTTAAGCTTCGCTGAGCCCATCGATGGCTCCGCTCCATGGAGCGCTCTGTGTATGTGCGATGTACATGAAATGGAGTGCACTCATCTAAAACACAGATGAGATCTGCACCAATGTTCTGCTGAATAGTGATGGACGACTCTGGTGAAAGGAAATATTTTTTTCCATTAACATATGAGTGAAAAAATGCTCCATCCTCTGTGATTTTTGTCAAGGATCGAAGATTATTTGGATGTTTTCCTCGTTGTCCTTTAATTTCCTGAGAAACTGAGCCGTGGCCTAAACTAAAGATTTGATATCCACCAGAGTCAGTAAATACAGGTCCACTCCACCCCATGAACCTATGAATACCTCCTGCTTTCTTCACTAATTCAGAGCCCGGCTGTACCATGAGGTGATATGTGTTTGATAAGAGAATTTGTGTGTTATGTGCGAGAATGGCTTCCAGAGGAAGTCCCTTTAGGGTAGCTTTTGTGGCGCAAAACAAGAAGGCTGGGGTCTCAACTGTACCATGGGGTGTGTGAATGCATCCTCGTCGTCCAGAAGATGTGTTTTTGTATATGGAAAAAGCGAGCATTGATAATCCTTTTTTCTATTTTTCTTCATCAAAAACTTTTCTCGCCTTGAGAAAGTACATAAAACCAGTCCATAAAGTGAGGGCGCATGTCATCCAGAGGAAAAGAGCTGTACAGCCAGAGAGAAAAGGATTTCTGTGAAAGAGAAGCAGACAAAAGATACTTGCTATCTGGCACGTGGTTTTCCATCGCGCAAGGGGCGTTACTGAAAGGACATGTATTTCTTGAGATGCATACTGCCGAAAACCCAACAGCACAATTTCCCTAAACAAAATAAGAATAACAGGAATCACATTGATGGAGTGGACATATCCCCCACACCCACATGCAAAAAATGATAAAAGTACGAGCATCTTATCGGCTAAAGGATCGAGGAATTTTCCCAGCTCAGATTGAGAGTTGGTTTTTCTGGCAATATATCCATCAAGATAATCTGTGAGACTTGTTACGAGCAAAAGACACAGACCACAGTTGAAAAGGAATTTTCCCTGTGAAAGAAGACAGAGACAAATAACAGGACTGAGAAAAAGGCGGCTGAGGGTAATGCTTACGGGAATATTCACTGTACATCCATGATGATAATGCGTTCTTTCATTCTAAGTTATGTGATGAAAAAAGTCATGGAGTTTTTTTGCCAGCTGTGGGGAAATACCTGGAATCTTTTGAAGTTCTTCTCTGGTGGCGGTTAAAAGGTTTTCTGGGGTGGGGAAGTGTCGCAGAAGAGCCTTTTTTCGTTCCGGTGTCATGCCTCCTATGGTATCCATATCTGTTTTGAGCATATCTTTTCTTTTGCTTTTTCTATGGTGGGTAATGGCGAATCTGTGGGCCTCATCGCGAAGTCTTTGTAAAAGAGAGAAAATCGTTGGATACTTTTCAAGGGAGACGATTCCGTATATGGTGTGAAAGGTCTCCTCTCCGATTTTTCGATGAGCCCCCTTGGAAATGGCCACAAGGGGAATGTGGCTGAGCCCCATCTGTTCCAAAGTTTCGTGCACTGCTGAAAGCTGGCCCTTGCCCCCATCAATGAGCAAAAAATCTGGCATGGGAAGCTGTGAGGTGCTAAAACGTTTTCTCATGACATGACGCATCATGGCGTAATCGTCCTCGCCATGGTGCAAAGAAAAAAGACGATAGTCTTTTTTGCAAAAACCTTCTGGTGTAGCTACCACGAGGGCACTGAAGGCATTTTCTCCTCGTAAATGGCTGTTATCATAGACCTCAACTCGTTGTGGTGGGTGCTGTAAGAAGGGAAAAGCCAGAACCAGGTCCTTCCAAGGTTGAATTTGCCTACGAATATGGACTTCCAATGCTTTTTGTGCGTTGGAGAGTGCATGGTTCACAATGGCTCTTTTATTTCCCCTCTGAGGATACACGAAAGTCACCTTCTGTTTGCACGATGCCCTGAGGGAATCTTGAAGGATTTTTTCCAGAGGATGACTGAGAAGGATTTTTTCTGGGAGGGATGTGGTGTCATAAAATTGTTGAATGAAAGCTGAGAGAACCTGCCCTTCTCCATCCTTTTCAGTTTCAGGAAAGAAGAAAACCTCTGCCCCATAATTGGCGCCATGACGAAAACAGAAAAGTTGTATGGCTGTTATTCCATCCTGAAAAAATGCGGCCAGCACATCGGCATTTTTTATCTGGGGGTCATGAATGGTCTGTTTGTTCTGGACATATTCCAGAGCATGAAGGCGGTCCCGAAGCCGAGCAGCCTTTTCGTATTCTTCATGAAAACTTGCCTGGTTCATTATCCTGAGCCACTCTTTTTTCACCTCTGCGGAACGTCCTTTTAAAAAGGCCATGGCATCATGAACATTTTTTTTGTAGTCCTCCTCGGTAATGTATCCCACACACGGCGCACTGCAACGCTTGATGTGATATTGGAGGCACGGTCGAGTCCTTTGGGCAAAAAATTTATCAGAGCATGACCGGAGAAGGAATGCTTTGTGTAGTCCTTTCAGAAGATTTTTGAGAGCTTCATAAGATAAAAATGGGCCAAAATATGCCAGAGAATTTTCCACAGTTTTTTGTCCCTTAATCAAGGGAAACTCATGTTGTGTGAGAATAATATATGTGTGAGCTTGTGCCCCCTTGAGAAGAATATTATATGGAGGAGCAAATTTTCGAATAAAATTTGCTTCAAGAAGAAGGGCTTCCAGCTCTGTTTGGGTAATGGTAAACTCCACAGATGCCACCTGCTGTACCATGCGACGCAAATGGTGGGGAAGGCGTGGGAGCAAGGTATAGCTTCTGACTCGCTTTGCAATATCCTTGGCCTTGCCTATATAGAGATTCTTTCCTTCTGCACTCATCATGCGGTAAACTCCCGGCATGTGTGGAAGATTTTTAAGGGCAGCAAGAAGAACATGTACTCCGGTGGACAGATTTTTCTCCACAAAAACAATATAAAAAATTTTATAGTAATTTTAAGAAAAAATAACTTTTATGCAAGTGAATGATTATAAAATATCCCAAGAGAAATAGCTGATTTCCCCCATGTCCTCAAAGCAAACATGGGAAGAGCAGTTTCTTTTATAAGGTATTTTCTTTATACTGAGTTGGTATTTATTTCTGGATTTTTTATGACTGTTGGAAATTTTTTTCTTTTTGCTCTGCGACCATTTTGGAAGTATTTAATAGGCCTTGCCGTGATGTCCTTTGGGTGGGCGCTGGTTATCAATGTTCAGCCCTATGTGCTCCACCGTATTATTGACACCATATCCTATGAGAGGGCCCTTTTGGGAGATGGGCTTTTCATGCGAGTTTTTTGGTTCATTGCCATGTACCTTGGGTTAGGATTCAGCATTGTGCTTTTGATTCGCTATCATCATGTATTCATGGCATTTTTTGCCCCCCGACAACGAGAGTTTTTGTCACTGTCATTGATGGATCGCATGATGCAGCACTCTGCATCTTTTTATGTCAAAAATTTATCGGGGAGTCTTACCAATCGCATTAATGAGATTACTATTTATACGCCAGAGGTTGTGGATATTTGTATAAACGATTTTCTGACGTGCTTTCTCACACTAATTTTTGCCCTTTATAATTTAAGCACTGTGCACTATAAGTTTGCCTTGGCCCTTGTGGTGTGGCTTTCTATTTTTTTGGGCCTGGGGACAACATTTTTGTTTCGTAACACGCATCTTGTGGGCGCATCTGCTGAATCCAGAGCACAGGTGGTGGGACGCATTGTGGATATGATTTCCAATATGCTGAGCATTCGGCTTTTTTCCAAAAAGATGTACGAGCAGAATTTTTTGAAAAAAGTCACCACAGAGTCTAAGGACAGGGATCAGAAGCGGGATTTTTTTCATCTCCATTTACAGACTTTTCAAGGGTTTTCCTTCTGGATCTTTGAGATTATATGCTTTTGGTGGCTGCTTCATGGCATTGTGGATGGAAGCATTACAGCGGGCGCTTTTGTGCTGATTCTCACCATGAACCTTCAAATCCTTGATCAGTTTTGGAAGCTTTCCAAAGAGGTGCAAAAATTTTGGGAAAAATTAGGAAGTATACGTCAGGCGTTGAAGGTCATTTATCAAGAGAGTGATGCACGGAGGGTGTACGGTGATGCAGTGTTGCAGGTGACAAAGGGGAAGATTGTTTTTGATAAGGTCCAGTTTTTTTATGAGGATTCTGTGCCGCTTTTTGAAGATAAAACCATTGTTATTTCTGGAGGGCAAAAGGTGGGGCTCGTGGGATATTCCGGCAGTGGAAAATCTACATTTATTAATTTGATTCTTCGTCTGTATGATGTGACAGAAGGCCGTATTTCCATTGATGATCAGGATATCAGTGATGTTACTGAGGAGAGCCTTTATAAAGCTATTTCTGTGATTCCCCAAGACTGTTGTCTTTTTAATCGAAGCATCATGGACAATATTCGATATGGAAGGGAGACGGCCACTGATGAAGAGGTGTATGAAGCAGCAAAGAAAGCGGAGCTTCATGATGTTATTTGTCGTTTGCCCCACGGGTATCAGACCATGCTAGGGGATAGAGGGGGCCGTTTATCTGGTGGGCAACGGCAGCGGGTTGTTATTGCACGTGCCATTTTAAAAAATGCCCCCATCCTTATTATTGATGAAGCCACGAGCCATCAGGATGGCATCACAGAGTCCAAATTAAAATCCATGCTCTCCACTTTAATAGAGAATAAGACGGTGCTCTTTGTGTCCCATCGCCTTACCACTTTGGAGGGTATGGATCGCGTCTTGGTTTTTGATGGAGGACGTATTGTGCAGGATGGCCCCCATGAAAAGCTTTTGAAAGAAGAGGGGATGTATCGAGCACTGTGGAGTCTTCACAAAGAGTCCCTTCGAAGAGGAGAGGAGGGGGACCTCATACCACAGGGGTCATAGGGGAAACATATTTCTGAGGGGCTTGATTGTGTACCGTTTGCTGCGCTCAAGAAGACTGTGATATTTGTGGATGCTGTGGGTTGGGACGCAAGTCCTCTATGTGATAAAGATTGCTGTCATCTGAGGGGCTTTCCTTCAGATGAAGCGTTGGCGTGGTATGTGACATCACAATGGTGCCATTGCATATCCCAAAACTGAGACCATGAGGTTCTTTATTCTTCTATGTCCATCCCTTATCTTCTTGTAACTTGAAGGGAGATGGAAGTGATGACCTTGGGATGCAAGACCACTGTCACCGTATGGGTTCCAAGCTTTTTAATGAGAGTGGGGATGTTAATGTGGTTACGAGGCACAGACACACCCTTCTCTTCCAAAAGCCTGACCACATCAGAAACCGTTACGGATCCATAGAGCACATCGTTATCTCCTGCTTCTCGAGAAAGCGAAAAAGTCTCGTTGGCGATTTTTTCCAAAAGCACCTGTGCCTCTTCCTGATCCTTCTCATCCTGAAGTATGAGTGACTGTTTCCTTTTTTCCAAATCCAGCAACGCCTCCTTGGTGGCGGAACATGCAAGTCCCTTTTTTTGAAGGTATCTAAAGTATCCAAGAGCCACAGGGAGGACATCTCCTGCATGGGCAGTGCGTCCAGATTTCTTGATGGATTTGAGCAAAATAACATTAATGGTTGCCATGATTTTTTCTCCGTTTAGTTTTTTTATGAGAAGGAAAAGAGTATGCTGTGCGCCAAGGTGCAAAAAGGGCATAGAGAGCTGCTATAAGGGGCCCCCCACACAAGGTGACTCCAAGGAAAAAAAACGTTTTATGAACCTTGGAAGGAAAGTTTTTTTGAGAAAGCGCAATAACGCCTTCGCATACAAATGGTACAAAACTTATAAGTAACATATTGCCAAAAAAGATACGGTCTTCCGTGAAAGAAAAGAGGAAAAGACACTGAGACCCAATGATCCAGCAGTAATCCCATAGTGTGGTTCGAAAATGTAGAGGCGTCACACTCTTTGTATAATGCATCTTTGTCACAAAGACCACCGCACATACAAAGGAAAAAAAGAGCGTCAGCAGTCCTGGTACAAAAAAAGATAACCCGGCCATATGCTGTGTCTCAGCAAAAACATAGGAATCTTCTTGCAAAAGCGCTAGGAGCGTGGTAAAGGAAAAAAAGAGTGAGAAAAGAGAAAGAAACGGGAGCTCTTTCCTGCGAGAAAGGAACTTTCCATGAATGGCACAGAAAAGCCCTGGGAAAAACCCATGGAGCACCCACAAAAGAGAAACGGAAGAGGTGATGTTGTCACCTCTCCCGCATAATCCTGTAACCACAGCAGAAGATATAAGCAAAAACAAGGCATATTCCCACGGAGCCCATATGGAAAAACCTAGGAGAATGCTTATACAAAGCACATGCCCCATGAGGAGATCGGGACAGTACACATAAAGCGCTGCGAGTCCACAGAGGAAAGACACAATAAAGCACAAGGGCCCCATAGAGGACTTTGAAAATATTTTAGAAAAAAAATCAGACAAAAGAGCAGCCATGAGTTAATTTATGGTGTAAGGGATAAGGGCCAAGAAGCGTGCACGCTTAATAGCTTTGTTAATGAGGGCCTGTTGACTTCTGGAGCAGCCAGTCATGCGTGCAGGAATGATTTTTCCTCCCTCTGTGATGCACCGCTTCAGAAATCTGATGTTTTTATAGTCAATATCTTTTGTCTCCATAACGCCTTGGGCGTTATTTCTGCTGAATCCTTTCATAGCTTGTCCTCCTTCCCATGTAGATCATTATGTTCTTTGTGCTCTTGCTGTTCTTGTCGGTCTTTTTGCTCCTGTTGTTCCTGAGCAGAAGAGGAATCTCCGTTTTTGTCCACGAGAATAGCGTTCTGTGAAGAGCCGGATAGGGCGCTGGCCACAGATGAAAAATACAAAAGCGTTGGTGTCGTGATTTCCTTCAAAACTTTTGTGAGAAAAAAGCGAAGCAAACCTTTGTGAAATTTAAGGTGCCTTCGGATGATCTCAAGCTTGGAGGGGGCAATGCGAATGCCCATGAAAAAATAATGGGCCTTGCTTCTTTTCTCTACACGATACGCGAGGGTTCGAAATCCCCAATACTCCTCCACGTCCACAGTGCCATCTTCTTTCTTTATAAGGGCAGAAAGATCCTTTAACGAAGAGGACAAATCCGCCATGGATACATCCGGCCGAAAAAGTAAAACGAGTTCATATATCATATTTCATTCCTTGTGAGCAGTCCGGAGGGCCTCCCCCCCAGAAAGGTCACGCTAAGTGACAAGGGTTTTTTTCAGAACAGTATGATGCATTTTTTTTTCTAACACAAGGAGGCCCCCCATCCTCAGGAAGGCTCTTTGGGAGAGGCAACATGCCAAGGTATTGAAAAGAAAAGATTTTGATCTTTTTTATGAAAAGAAAAATTTTTTGGATTTTTTTTTCAAAATCGGTTATGTATAAAGAGAAGTTCACAGTGGATGGGTGTTTTTGTTATTTTTTTTATCAGAAATACGTATTCAAAAGAAATGAGGACATATATGTCACAAGAAAAGAAACCGAAGTTAGGGGCCATACGTAATAAAATTTGGCCCATATATTCAGAAGAAATAAAAGTTTTTCTTCCTATGATTATCATTATGTTTTGGATTTTGTTTAATTACACCCTTGTGCGAAATGTGAAGGATTCTCTCATTGTTACAGCACAGCATGCTGGTGGAAGTGTTTTGCCTTTTTTGAAAATCATGTGGGTGACTCCCCTTTCCGTGGTATTCGTCTTATTGTATGCAAAGCTGAGCAACATTCTTTCTCCGAAAAAGTTATATTATTCGAGTTTGCTTCCCTTTGTTATTTTTTTCGGGATATTTGGTGTGTTTCTCTATCCCTATAGCTCCGTATTCCATGCAAGCCCTGATACGGTATTGGCCTGGAAGGAGTGGTTTTCACAAAGCACATTTTTGGCTGGGTTTCGTGACTTTGTTCCCACCATTGGGTATTGGAGTTTTTCCATGTTCTATGTTATGGCGGAGTTGTGGGGGAACGTGTGCATAACGGTGAACTTTTGGCAGATTGCAAACCATATTGTCTCCACAGAGCAGGCCAAGAGATTTTATCCCATGTTTGGTTTTTGGGCGAATTTAGGGCTTATTTGTTCTGGTCTTTTAACCACACATAGCGAGAAGCTCTTTAAACCAGAAATTTTGCCATCAGGAGTGAAGGATTTTTCCCAGCAGATTTTGCTTTATACCTTCTTTTTTGTGCTGGGGGGTGTGATGATTGCCGCATGTTATTGGTGGATGAGTCACAAAGGCCTTACGGAACCTAAGAGTGCCGTTGGCCCAAAGAAAGAAAAGAAACCAAAGATGTCCATGGGAGAAAGCATGAGGTTTTTGCTGAAATCCCCATATCTGCTGCTCATTGGCGCCACTGTGATTTTCTATGGAGTGACCATTAACATTGTGGAAGTTGTGATGAAGGAAAAAATTGGTGTGCTCTTTACAGATCCTGTGACAGGGTATCGTGATGCGTCTGCATACAGTGCATATATTGGACAAATGTTCATGTGGACAGGTATTGCCACCATGTTCCTTATTCTTGTCTCAAAGAATCTTTTGCGCACCATGGGATGGCTTTTTTCTGCCAGTGCTACACCCGTTGTTATTTTGGTGACGGGACTTGGGTTTTTTATGTTTACCTTAGCCGGAGACTCCATGGCAGGATTTTGTGCTCTTTTCGGAACCACGCCGCTTATGGTGGCAGTGCTTCTGGGAACAGTGCAGAACATTCTCAGCAAAGGCGTCAAGTATGCGCTTTTTGATCCGACCAAGGAAATGGCGTATATTCCCTTGGATCAGGAAAGTAAGGTTAAAGGAAAGGCGGCCATTGATGTTATTGCTGGTCGTGCAGGAAAGTCAGGTGGAAGTATTATCCAGGTGATTCTTCCCTTCTTTTTCAAGTCAAAAAATGCCATTGTGGCAAGCTTAGCTGGTATACTGGTGGTCTTGTGCTTTCTATGGGTCTGGGCAACGGGAAAGTTGAGCGTTTTATATGCGGAGAAGCTTAAAGAGAAGGAATTGGAAGATAAAATAAAGTAAGAATGGCGACAACATGTGACAAAAAGCACAGAACGCTCTTTTGAAATCTCAGTCCTCCTTTATGAAAAAGGAGGACTTTTTTTATGATGATTTTTCTTCTGTAGGAGGGTGTACTGTCTTTGTAGGTTTTTGAAGGATGGTGATATGATGAATCCTTCGAGGGTCCGCTTGGCGGATTTCAAAAATAAAGCCAGACTCGTGGGTGATGATCTCCCCATTGAGGGGGACTCGACCTAGTATACTACAGAGCCATCCTCCAATGGTGTTGACCCGCTCAGCATCCTCCACAGAGAAAAAATGCTCCACCTCAAACTCCTGTTGAAACATGTCGAGATCCATGCGACCATTGATGATGAGCAAAGGGTCTTCACTGATAATCATGGTGTCGTCGTCATCGTTGCCCCCCGCATCACCTATACACAGCATGCTCAAGGCATCGAAAAGGTGCTCACTGTTTACCATGCCTTCTACCCCCCCATATTCATCCACAATGAAAATACTGGAAACCTTAGGCGTTTTGTGAAACTGCACAATGGCTTCTTGTGTGGTCATGGAGGAGGGAGCAAAAAAGAGAGGGCTTATATGCCTATGCCATTTTTTTTCATGTACCTCGGATTTTTGTAGTGCCATCACTGTATGAACGTTTATAGTGCCAATGACATGATCCAATGTTTCCCTATAAACCGGAATCCAATGAAACCCTGTTCTCAAAAAGATCTGCACAACCTCTGAAAAGGTGACTTGACTTGAGATAGCCACAATATCACTTCGGGGAATCATAATGTCTTCAAGTGTGGATGCAAGAAATTCCTCCAGTTCTTTGCATAAGGGGCTTTTTTCTAAAAGCTCATCTCTTTTTTTCTGTGAAGAGAAAATCTTTTTCCATACGCTTCGTAAGGCACTATACATCAGGTGTTCTCCTATAGGGGGTTTTGTAACCCAAATGACATAAGCATTGTGTTTCTATCTGCTCCATGTGCTCCGCCTCTTCATCCGTTATGTGATCGTATCCCAAAAGATGTAAAAATCCATGGGTAAGAAGGTGTGCGGTATGATTTTCTAACGACACGTCTTGAGCCTTTGCCTCCCGTTCCGTTGTTTCCAGAGATAAAACGATGTCTCCTAGAAGAAGAGGGTGAATTTCAGAAAAATTATCTAGAATTTTTGCATCATATAAAGGAAAAGACAACACATTTGTAGGGGTGTCTTTTTTTCTGTACTCTCGGTTAAGTGCTTGGATTTCCTCATCAGAGGAGAGAAAAAGGCTCACTTCGCATACTGCAAGCGAGACATGAGGGATGACGGCCAGTGCAGTGGAAAAAAGCCTGTCTAAAAAACCTTCGGAAAGAAAGGCATAGCTCTGCATAAGGTGTTGGTTCATAAGATACTCACTGACAGTTTTTCTGATAATGATGTGAGAGGTGGAACCAGAGAAAGCGAAAAAACCCTCCTGCACGGTAAGATGCGTAAAAAAGTATGGAGCCGAATGTCGGATTTGAACCAACGACCTACTGATTACAAATCAGTTGCTCTACCAACTGAGCTAATTCGGCCAGATTGTTCATCCTAAAATATTTTTTTTTATATGGCAAGTTTCTTTTTTCCATAAGGAGGTTTTCAAATGAGGTTTTTTTTGATAGGATGATTTCTGTGCTTCCCTCATGTTTTTTGGCTTTTTATGAATATTGTGAAGGACAATGTGCCCCTTTATTTAGACTATCAGGCGACAACTCCTTGTGATGAGAGGGTTGTGGAGAAAATGATTCCGTATCTCACGGAGAAGTTTGGTAACCCTCACTCTCGTAACCATTTCTATGGATGGGAGGCGGAGAAAGCCGTGGAAGAGGCACGAGATATTATTGCCCATGGGCTCGGATGTGATACTCGTGAGGTGATATTTACTTCGGGAGCAACGGAGGCCAACAATTTGGCCATTAAAGGTGTTGCCCTTTATGCATTATTGGAGGAGCCTCATAAAAAGTTTCATTTTATCACGTCTGTGGTGGAGCATCCTTGTGTTTTGGAGTGTTTTCGTCTTTTGGAGCATGAAGGTCACAAAGTGACTTATGTGCCTGTAGACCATACGGGGCGTGTGAATCCTGAAGATATTCAAAGAGCTTTGACGCCGGAGACAAAGCTTGTATCCATTATGGCTGTGAGTAATGAAATTGGGGTGGTTCAGCCCATACGAGAGATTGGCAAGATATGCAGAGGCCATGGAGTTTTTTTTCATACAGATGCGGCACAAGCCTTTGGGAAAATTCCCCTCAATGTGGAGGATGATTACATTGATTTATTGAGCCTTTCATCCCATAAAATCTATGGACCAAAAGGGATAGGCGCCCTGTACTTGCGTCGGAGGAATCCTCGTGTGCGCATTCGTCCTCTTTTTAGTGGTGGTGGTCAAGAGAGGGGTATGCGCTCTGGAACCCTCGCTCCATTTTTATGTGTGGGTTTTGGAGAGGCAGCGCGTTTGAGTAAGGAGCTGTATGAGGAAGAAAGTGCTCGCCTGTTGTCCATGAGAAATCGTATGTGGAACAAAATTTCCTCTCAGCTTGACCGTGTGTATATGAATGGAGATATACAGCATCGTATTCCAGGAAATTTGAACATAAGTTTTGCTGGCGTGGAGGGAGAGGGTCTTATGATGGGGCTGAAGGATTTGGCTCTTTCGTCTGGGTCTGCGTGCACGTCTGCTTCTCTAGAACCCTCATATGTGTTGAGGGCCCTAGGGCTTTCCGATGACTTGGCCCACACCTCCTTGCGTATAAGTTTGGGGCGCTTTACACAGGAGGCAGATGTGGAATACAGTGCATCTCGTGTTGTGGAGGCGGTGAATCATCTGAGGAGTATGAGCCCATTGTGGGATATGTACCAGGAGGGTATTGACGTTTCTCAGGTTCAGTGGGTGGCACATTAACATAATAAACAGGAGAGGTGACCTATGAGTTATGACAGAAAAATTATTGACCACTATGAGAATCCACGAAATGTTGGAAGTTTTGCTGCAGGGGAGACGCACGTAGGCACGGGGCTTGTGGGAGCGCCAGCGTGTGGAGATGTGATGAAGCTGCAGATCAAAGTTGTGGAAGGGCGTATCCATAGTGTATGTTTTAAAACCTTTGGCTGCGGTTCAGCCATTGCTTCAAGTTCTTATGTTACGGAAGTATTGAAGGGGATGACTTTGAACGAGGCTATGAAAGTGAGCAATGTGGATATCGCCCATGAGTTATCTCTTCCTCCTGTGAAAATGCATTGTTCTATGTTGGCAGAGGATGCTATTAAAGCGGCCGTTGAAGATTATCGTAGGCAGTATGGAAATCATGAACATCAGGCCCATGGCAAGGATTAGGGAGAGAGCGCCCCTCATTCGCCTTACAGATGCGGCATGTGAGAGGTTGGAATATCTTATGCAAGGCCGTGTCCCGCGACCTCTGGGAGTGCGTATTTTGTTGAAAAGCCGTGGTTGTGCGGCATTTCGTTATGACATGGAGTACGTGGAAGACATTATTCCTGGGGATGAACGGGTTGAGGTTTCTTCCACCATGAGTGTTTTTTTACAGCCTAAAACCATTGTTTTTTTGGCAGGCACAGAAATGGACTATGAAGAAAGCCCCACGGACTCCAGCTTTGTTTTTCGGAACCCCCATGAAAAAGGACGATGCGGGTGTGGTGAGTCCTTTCATGTATAGCCAAAGTCGCAAAAATTCTGTCTTGTTTCCGTAAAAAAGTGGGAGGAAACCTATGATAAAGGTTGGAATTCTCGGGTGTTCTGGACGCATGGGGGAAAGTATTGCGTTGTGTGCTCAGGAAGAGGAGTGTGTAGTGGTGGCTGGCAGCGTCTCCCCCTCCTCTGAAAAAAAGACATATGAGTATCCAGTGAGCACAGATGCAGCCATGGTTTTTGAAAAAGCCCACGTCGTTTTAGATTTCTCTCATTTTTCTGCTGCCCCTTATCACATGCGTCTTGCAGAGGAGACGAAAAAACCGCTTCTTATTGGAACCACAGGTCATTATGGAGGTTTGCCATGGAGTCAAGAACCATTGCATACACCTGCATGTCCCATAATGTATGCGCAAAATACTTCCATGGGGATTCAGCTTCTCATAAGATCGGTGGTGCTGTTTTGTAGGATGTGTTCTGATATCAGATCCTATGACATTTCCATTGTGGAAACCCATCATCAGGGCAAGAAAGATGCACCTTCTGGTACAGCACTTTTTCTTCAAGATGTTCTCTCGTCAGAGTTACAGTGTCCTCCTGTTTCCATTTCTTCCGTGCGAAGGGGTAATGTCCCTGGGAAGCATGAGATTATTATCAGTAATATGGAAGAAAGTTTTGTCTTTTCCCATGAAGCAATCTCCCGCAATCTTTTTGCTCGTGGGGCTCTGAGATGTGCAAAATGGTTGCTGCAGCAAAAACCAGGATTGTATACGCTTCATACGTGGATGCGCCACATGATGGCATAAGAATGGTGTCAAAAAATCCATGAAGAATTTCTTTGCCCACCAGGTGTTGGAGTGGTACTATCAGCAGGGACGAGAGCTTCCGTGGCGGCAAAAAGGCTTGCAAAATCCTTATTACATTTGGGTCAGTGAAATTATGCTTCAACAAACGAGTGTCGCCAAAGTAATACCATTTTTTCAGAAGTTTATAGAGGCTTTTCCAACCATTACCCATGTGGCGGAGGCTTCGGAGGATGATATTCTTTTTTTGTGGCAAGGACTTGGGTACTATGGGCGAGCTCGCAATTTTCATAAGGCCGCACGTTTACTTGTAGAATGCTCCTCCAAAAATGGTGTTATTATTTTTCCCAAAAAAGAAGAGGAGTGGAGGCTTTTACCTGGGGTTGGTCCCTATACAGCGGCAGCCCTTGCAGCCATCATTTCTGACCACTCCACCATTCCTCTTGATGTGAATGTCGTACGTGTATTCCAGAGATATTTGCATTGGCCAGAGTTTTCTCCTCAAGCAGCACAGAAATTCTTTTTGACCCCAGAAGGCAAGAAATTTTTTGCAAAAAAGAGTCATGGAGACTATGTTCAAGCCCTCATGGAATTAGGGCAGGTGATTTGCGTGAAGAAACGCGTGACACAGACCAGAGGTAAATCACCCACATTACAACAACCTTTGTGTGATCTGTGTCCTGTATCCTCCACGTGTGCAAGTCGAAAAATAGGACGTGTTCCTGTTGACCTTAAGCCACTGGGCCCAAAGCCTCATCGATATGGTCATACTTTTTTGTTTAGAGAGGGCACAAAGATTATGGTGTGGAAAAATACACAGCATGCCCTGTTAAAGGGGCTTTTTGGTTTTCCCGTGACGTCATTTTTTACGGGGCACTGTCCGGACATCCCTCTTCATGAGACCATCACGCGGCTTGGCACCGTGCATCACAGCTTTACTCATTTCCATGTGGAGCTTTTTGTATGGCAAGGCCTATGGGAAGTATTTCCTTATAAGGCGTATTTAACAAAGGGAGAGTTTGTTTGGGTGCCCTTGGAGGACCTAGAACACATGGCTTTTTCCACCTTAATGAGAAAAGTACAAGCCCATCTCTGAGGGAATGGCTTAAGAGGAGGTGGGCAGTTTTAAGTGCTTATTCGTAGGCTCGTTAATGAGGGGATGCAAAGAAGGGGACTGTAACATTTTTGTGATATCGGTTTCACCAATGGGTGAAAGCACCACATACACATATTCCAAGGATGCTTTTTTCATAAAAGGCAGAACAGTTTTGTCTTTTTCAGACCATATGCCAAGGGGTATATATGGTGGGCAAAGTTCCCCATATTCTGATGTCACAAGAGTTTCACCCTGGATAAGAGGTTGTGGAGATTCTTTATGCAGGAAAAGCGTCTTCTCATTTTTTCCATGAATGATGCCGTTGATGTTACTTTGCTTGCCCTTGACTGGAAGGCGAAAGGTCTCATGGGACACAAAAATCATGCGAGAAAAATCTTTTCCTACAGATTCTATGCGACCCATGACATATCCATTGGGGTGTATAACCACTTGTCCTTTTTGTACTTTATCCTTCATGCCTCCTCGAAGGAGCGCTTTGTGATGAAGGGGGTCCACCGCAATGACAGAGCATGTCACAAAGGCATAAGAAAAATCGGTGACAAAAGGTGAGAGTGTTGCCCTTCTCTCTAAAGTTTCTTTTTGTGACTGAAGAACAAGAAGGTTGTGACGCAACTCATGGCATGTGCGTTTCAGAAGAACATTTTCAGTGGAGAGACTCTGGCGACTTTTCCAATAATGAACAAAGGTGGTGTGAGCTTTTTGCACACCACTTAAAAGTGAGAGAAGTGTGTTGGAAAAAAAAGTGGGTCGTAGAATAACAACAGAAAGCACGCATATACCAAGTACAACCAAGATCCAGGAGTTTTTCTTGCGAAAGGGTGGGGTTTTTATGTGTCTAAGCAGCAAGGAGAGACTCCCGCAAATATGCTTTATTTTCTAAGACAATGCCTGTTCCCATGACAACACAAGAGAGGGGATTTTCAGCCACACTTACGGAAAGCCCTGTTTCTTCTGACATACGGACATCAAGGTTCTTCAGCATACCACCACCACCTGTGAGGACAATGCCTCGATCAATAATATCGGATGACAACTCTGGTGGTGTGTTCTCCAATGTTTCTTTCACCCCATCAATGATCATGGCAATGGGTTCACGAAGGCTTTCTGCGATCTGTTCTTGAGTCACCTCGATTTCTCGTGGAGTTCCTGTGGCCATATCCCTGCCTTTAATGAAGAGAGTGCGATTTTCTTTAGAGAGCTGTGGATGAGCTACCTCTGCAGACCCAATGTACTTTTTGATGCGTTCTGCACTGGATTCTCCGATGAGAAGACCATGGTGTTTTCGGATAAAATTGATGATGGCTTCATCCATTTTATCTCCTCCCACGCGAATGGATTTGGCATACACAATGCCTCCCAAGGAGAGCACCGCCACTTCTGTGGTACCGCCTCCGATGTCCACCACCATGGATCCAGATGCCTCGTTTACAGGCAAGCCTGCACCTATGGCCGCCGCCATGGGTTCTTCTATGAGAAATACTGCGCTGGCCCCTGCTGCAAGGGCTGCATCATGAATGGCTCTTTTCTCCACTGATGTAGCGCCAGAAGGCACACAAATAACAATGGTGGGATTGAAAAAACGGCGCCCAGCATGAGCCTTTTTAATGAAGTATTTGATCATGGATTCTGCCACATCAAAATCCGCAATGACCCCATCCTTCAAAGGGCGTGTGGCCACCACATTGCCCGGTGTACGTCCAAGCATCACCTTCGCTTCTTCTCCAAACGCCAGCACTTTCTTTACCCCATTATGATGAGCAATGGCAACCACAGATGGTTCATCCACCACAACTCCTCGCCCACGAACGTATACAAGCGTATTTGCCGTTCCAAGATCTATGCCAATGCCGCAGGAAAAATAGTCTTTTAACTTAGAAAACACGAAGGACTCCCTTTCAATACCCTCCTCCCATGGTAAATATTTTTTATCACGTTTTCAAGGGCTTTTTTCTAAGAAAATAAGCGTTTTATTTTTTGTTTTTTTATTTTTTTTAAATTGATTTTAAGAAGTTATAACAAAGATAAGACTTATTATGCTCATTATCGAAAGGATGGAATGATAATAGAAAAGTTGTCGGGGCTGTTTTCACAGGGAATGGAAAAAAAGCGGGTTTCTCCAGGGTTTATGATATTGTCTGCAAAGGTATGGGATATGCTGTGAAGGATTCGTGCACCTTCCGTGGTTTGCTTGACAAAACGCAGGAGAAGAGGCGGGATAAGGGCGGCTTTTGTGGAGGTGTTATGAAGATATCCTTCTATGACTATGCCTGTGCTGGAGGAACGAAAGGAAAGCGTGAGGATTTCCAGTGGTTGAATGGATGATTGTGCATCTTCTGGAAGAAATTTCAGTGTGAAGTGAGAGTTTTCTCTGTGAATGTTCCACTGATTCCAGAGAAAAAGCGAGGCTCCCGTAAAAGTGACAAGTGCTGCAATGAAGAGAAAAACCAAAAGGCTTACGGAAAGAAACCTCCACTTTCGAGGAGGAAATCGCTTGTCAGGGAGATTTGAAGGCGTATTTTTTACCACCACCGCAAGTTGTGGGGGAGGAGGGGAGAGCTGGTGCCAGGTATGCCCGCAATGGGTGCATCGCACTTGTCTCCCTTGAGAGCCAAGGATGTCTCCATCAAGATAATATCGCTTCATGCACGAAGAACAAGAAACAATCATAAAATTTTTTCCTACATGGACTGGGAAGAAACCTTGCGGATTTCTTCTGAGATTTTCTTGGGCTGGATTATACCACATTTTTTGCTTTTTTGCTTTTTTTGTTATGTGGAAAGGGATATAATCAATCTCTGCTGTGTATGGTGTTTTTTATGTCTTCTGTTCCTCCGTCTATTGTGGATCTTTGGCACCATGTGGTGAAGGAAATTCGCTTTCATGATGAACAGTATTTTCAGAAGGATGCTCCTCTTATTTCCGATGAGGAGTATGACGCTCTGGTGGAAAGACTTAAGGAGCTTGAAAAAGAGTATCCTGCTCTCAAAACCATGGAAAGCCCGGAGGAAAATGTGGGGTATGATCCCACGGGGGGTGATCTTCCCACGGTGGAGCATATCTATCCGCTTTTTTCCTTGGAAAAAGTTTTGAATGGAGAGCAGCTGGAGGCGTTTTTTTCTCGGGCCCATCGTTTTTTGAGTCTGTCCCAAGATGTTGTCATGCCTTGGATGGGGGAGCTGAAAATGGATGGTCTCACCATTGTTCTTCGGTATGAGAACGGTAGTCTGGTGCGGGGGTCCACACGGGGGAATGGTACTCTGGGAGAAGATATCACATCCCATGTGAAAAATATTCCATGCATTCCCCATACCATTTCTCCTTTGGAAAATGTACCTTCTGTCATGGAAATTCAGGGGGAAGCTTTCATGACCTATGCTGCTTTTCAAGAGATGAATGAGGAGCGAGAACGAAATGGATTACCGCTTTTTGCAAATTCTCGGAATGCAGCGGCGGGTTCTTTACGACAGTTGGACCCCAGCATGGTGGGTAAGAGAAAAATTCATTTTGTGGCCCATGGAGTGAACCCCCCCATAGGAAAGAGCTATGTGGATGCGGTGGAGCTTTTTGAAAAATGGGGGATGCCTACGCCAGAGAAAAAATTGTGCCATACGTTGGAAGCTTGTAAGGAGTATGTGGCTCATGTGGAGCAGAAGAGAGCTGAGTTGCCGTATGCCATTGATGGCATTGTTTTCAAGCTTACAGAGTGGCAGTGGCGGACGCGACTTGGACACTCTGCCAAAGCCCCACGATATGCTGTGGCCTATAAATTTCTTCCACCAGAAAGCGAGACACTTTTAGAAGATATTGGCATCCAAGTGGGGAGAACCGGGATCCTCACCCCCGTGGCATTTTTAAAACCAGTGCTTGTGGGTGGCGCCCTTATTTCCAAAGCTTCCCTTCATAACGAAGATGAAGTGCGTCGAAAAGATGTGCGCAAAGGGGACATTGTGCTTGTGCAAAGAGCAGGTGATGTGATACCCCAGGTGGTACGTGTGGTGAAGCGAGAACACACCAATCCCCCATTTTGTTTCCCAACGGAGTGTCCTGTATGCCACGGAGAGGTCTTTCGAGCCCCAGGAAAGAGTGTATGGCGTTGTATGTCAGGTATGACGTGTGCTGTTCAAAGGGTTTGGCGAGTTCGGCATTTTGTCTCCAGAGATGCTATGAATTTAGAAGGATTAGGAAAAAAGCGCTTGACCCTGCTTTATGAGAAAAACTTTGTGCAAACCCCCCTGGATCTTTTTACCCTTTCTCAGAAAAGAGAGGCTTTGTGCGCATTGCCAGGGTGGGGCTCTCTTTTGGTGGAAAATATCTTGGAGGAAATTCGGCAAAAAAGTCATCTGTCCTTTGAAAGATTTTTGTATGGTCTTGGTATTCCTACGATAGGGAAATCCATCGCAGTGCTTCTGGCGCAGCATTATGAAACCCCAGAGAAACTCATGGATGCCATGGAAGCATCCCTGGGGTCTGATACGGTGGAAGACATAGGGGACATAGAAGGCGTTGGCCCCACTATTGTTCAGGAGCTCATGCTCTTCTTTCATAATCCTCAGCAGAGACAGATGGTGCATGATATTCTTTCTTTTCTCACCATTGTGCCGGCCGCCCCTTCCCGGGCCTCCTCCACAGTGGAGAGCCCTTTTCGAGGCAAAAGGGTTGTTTTCACAGGGAAATTGCACAAAATTACCCGGGCTGAAGCCAAAAACGCTGCAGAGTTTCTTGGTGCCAAAGTTATGAGCAGCATTTCTTCCAGTACTGATTTTGTCATCGTGGGGGAGGATGCAGGCAAAAAACTTCAGGAAGCCCATGCCCATGGATGCACCATTGTGCAGGAAGAAGAATGGATGGGGTATCTGACTCCCTTTTTAGATTTTGCCAAGGGATGATGGGTACAGCCCTTGCATACCATAAAAAAGTTTTTTTTGTGTGAAGCAATCTTGATTTTTGTATAAAAAATCTGTTACCATGGTAAATATTTTTTTTGGAGGACCTTTTTCAAAGGCCCATTTTATTTGATAGAAAGGGAATGGTGTACGCGTATGGGAAAAAAAGCATGGATGATGCTCTCCTTTTGGGAGATTTTCTTGAAAAGGAGGCTTCTTCTTTGGCGGTATGGTTTGGGTTTTTTTCTTATTGGTGGTGTTTTTAGTGGAGTGCTTTCCATACGGCACCTCTCCGATCCTCGCTCTTTCTCCACTGTTCCGTTCTGTTCTGCCCTCTCCTCTCCGTCCATTTCAGTAGCTTACATCAAGAAGCATAAACCCCTCTTCATCTCTCAGGCCCATGTTATTTCCGTGGGGTCCCTCACGGGCGAAATGCAGAAGTTTTCTGGGGAGAAGGGCGATGTGGATAATATCCCCGTAGAATGTGGCGACTTTCGCGCAGGAGATCACACGGTTTCCTACACAGTGACCAAGGGTCTTGAAAAAGACCTTCTCCGTCTAGGCTTACCTCAACAGGATGTGCGGGGGGCCATGAAGGTGCTTTTGCAGAAGCGTTCCTGGGGATCCCTTCGTGGCAAGAAGATTAAGGTGTCTTATCATTGTTCACAAGGGAAAAAAACTCTCTCTAGTTTGTCTTTGCCCTTGGGGCTTTCCTATGAAGAAAAAATTCTTCGTCAGAATACTGGAGGTTATGGGTATAAAAAGATCCCATGTGAGGTGAAAACGCGGTATATGCGCATTCAAGGTGTTGTGGCCACGACGTTGGCCAAAGAGTTGCAGAGGCAAAAGATTTCTCAGCCCCTGGTGAGAGCTGTTTTGGCTGCACTTCCTTCCTGTGGCATTCATGGGCGTTTTGATGTTCGCAAGGGAGACAAGTTTTCTTTTCTTTGCAAAGAGATGTACAACCCGGTAACACAGGAGCGTTCCTTGGATGGTGTTATTTTGGCAAAGATCTCTTCGAAGGCGGGGGGGACGAGAACTGCATATTTGTATAAACCAAAAGGGGAAAAGCGGGCATCCTTTTATAATGAGCACGGGCATCTTTCCCTTCAGAAAAAAGAAGGGGGGGCTTCTGTCGCTCCAGGGGCAAAATTTTGCCGTCCCCTTATTCGAGGGACAATTTCTTCTAAGTTTGGGTATCGCCGTCATCCCATTTATTGTCGTACAAAGCTCCATACGGGGGTAGATTATGCGGCGCCTGCTGGGACGCCGGTGGTTGCCGCATCTGCTGGTGTGGTGGACAGAGTGCAGTGGTTTGGAGGATATGGACGTTATGTGCGTATTCGTCATGGTGCAGGGTATCACACTGCCTATGCCCATCTCAGTCGTTATGCCAATGCTCTTCGTCCGGGACAGAGGGTCGTGCAGGGTCAGATTATTGGGTATGTGGGGGCCTCTGGTGTGACATCTGGACCCCATCTCCATTTCGAAGTTTTGCATCAACACAGGCCCGTGGATCCCCTCCGTTTTTCTTCCAATAGTGCACCGTCCACCCCCTCTCTTCCCATTATCAAAGGTGTTCCGGTCCTTGTGGGATCTCAGAAAGATGCATTTATAGCATATATTCGACATCTTCAAAAAGTATACGAATCGGCACAGGTTCTGTAGACCTTTCTAGGATTAGAGAACGTTTCTTTTGAGCTATTGGCTCCAATAATGAAGCTGCTTTATCACCACGGTGTATCTCAGATTCTTTGCCTTTTGTTGATTGCTCATCTTCCATTTTCGAATTATGGATCTTCTGCTTTTTGTTTTCGACTTTTTGCAGCTTTTGTCCTGCTGTTAGTTTTTTACATCCCAGCACGTGCGAGTTGAAAGCCGACAGCGTACGGCAACCCCATGGATGATGCATAGACACTGCCTCCGAGCATGGCAGCATTCTTTGCGACGTTTGCTGCCGTTTTTACGGCGCTCCAGGTCGTGCTTTCTTCTGGCTGAGTAGGTTCTGATTGGTTCTTTTTCCCGTAGTATTTCTCTTCAGCAAGGTTTTTTTTACATAACATCACTCAATCCCGCACGTGCGAGTTGAAAGCCGACAGCGTACGGCAACCCCATGGATGATGCATAGACACTGCCTCCGAGCATGGCAGCATTCTTTGCGACGTTTGCTGCCGTTTTTACGGCGCTCCAGGTCGTGCTTTCTTCTGGCTGAGTAGGTTCTGATTGGTTCTTTTTCCCGTAGTATTTCTCTTCAGCAAGGTTTTTTACACCAGTCAAGCCCCTACGTGCGAGTTGAAAGCCGACAGCGTACGGCAACCCCATGGATAATGCATAGACACTGCCTCCGAACATGGCAGCATCCTTTGCGACGTTTGCTACTTTTTTTACGGTACCCCAGGTCGTGCTTTCTTCTGATTTCGGTTTTTCTTTTGCAGGTGTTGCGAGATCTTTAGGGATCTTCCTGTTTCCTCCGTCCGCTTTTCCCGAATGTGTGGATGCCGTATCTTCTGTTCTCGATTTTGTGGATCCAGAGTCTTCTGTTCCGGCTATGGATGCTGAGTACTCTGTTCTCGATTTTGTTGATGCCGTATCTTCTGTTCTCGATTTTGTGGATCCAGAGTCTTCTGTTCCGGCTA
>CAZLKT010000001.1:102550-162891 GCA_964560205.1 uncultured Holosporaceae bacterium
TGGATGCTGAGTACTCTGTTCTCGATTTTGTTGATGCTGTATCTTCTGTTCTTGATTTTACGGATCCAGAGTCTTCTGTTTCGGCTATGGATGCTGAGTACTCTGTTCTCGATTTTGTGGATCTCGTATCTTCATTTATAATGTCTTTTTTTCTCCTCCTCCCAGGTTTCTTTATACCATTTCGTGCCCTTTTCGTGCTCCCTTTCTTTTGATCACTCCTCTTCTTTTGACCACCCTCTTTCTTTTTATCCTTCGTTTTTCTTGCAGAGGCCTTTTTCTTGCCTTTAGCTGCTACAGCTATGTGGTCGCTTGTTCCAAAAGCCATGAACGAAAGTAACAAAGTATAAAGAAAAGCTTTTTTCATAGTAAATGTCCAATTTTTTCTTTAATTATAATAAAAAATAATTAATAAAGATATAATATTTTTATTTAAAATAATAATAAATTTTTATTATGGATGTTTTTTTGAGAGAAAAATGAGTGCCCACACAGCCATCTGACATGGAAGTGTATAGCAACTTTTTTGGAGGATTTTTCATGGAAAAGGATGGAATAAAACATGGTAGAAGCTATTTTTCTTGCTGGTGCTTCTACCATGCATTCTTTACATTTCCATACACAAGACTGTGATGTGTTATTATTTTTTTTTGAATTTAATCTAGACTTATGTTGTGTTGTTGAAAAAATTTTCTGTTCACGCGGGAGTAGGATCTCTTTTTCCGGTAGCTGGTGGTGAGCACGCTAGGAGCATTATCTGCAATCCAATTTCCTACAGATTTTATATGGTCACCGTTTAATCCAGCGTAATAAGCGGCAGCTCCTACTGTACCAGCTATTCCTCATCCTAATGCTGCCTTTGTTTTCCAACCCCATCCCTTCTTCTCTTCTGGTTTTGGTTCTTCTTGTGCAGGTGTCGTGCTATCTGTTGTGGAGGCTCTACTATCTCCTTCGTTTTCTGTTTCTGATTTTGTGGGTTTCACATCCTCATTTTTGATATTATTGTCTTTTTTGGGGGGGGTTAATTTGAGTAATACTTGGAATAACAATTTGAGGAGTTATATTTGTACCTGATCTTTTAGTTTTATCTGACTTTTTGCTAGGTTTTTCATTATCAAGCATTTCTTCATTATCAGGCACTTTCTCCTTTATAAGGTCTTTGATTAATGCTCTATCTCGTCTATGTTTTCTCCTATGTTTCCTCATAGCATTTCGTGCCCTTCTGCTACCTGACTTTTTGTCTCGTTTCTGTTGGTTTTTAGCTTTTTTTGCAGAGACTTTTCTCTTTCCTTTAGCTGCTACAGCTATGTGGTTGCTTGTTCCAAAAGCCATGAGCGCAAGTAATGAGGTATAAAAAAATAATTTTTTCATGGTAATTTACTTTTGTTTATTTCAATCGTTAATAATAAAAAAATATTTCATTGAATAATAAGTTTTGTATCATGGGTGCATGGAGAACTCTAACTGGGGTTTTCTCGTGGAGAATTTTTCATGGGAGAGGATGACGTAGAACATGGTAAAAGTTTTTTCTTGTAGGTTCTTCTACCATGTACTCTTTACATCTCCATCCACGAGACTGTGGTGTATTATTATGCTCCATCTACTCGTGGAGGAGGAGTATTACTGTCTCCACCTCCTGGTTGAGGAGTAACAGTGCCATTATTTGGTGTTCCACCTCCTGGTGGAGTAATAACAGTGAAATTATTTGGTGTTCCACCTTCTGGTTGAGTAGTAATAGTGACATTATTTGGTGTTCCACCTCCTGGTTGAGTATTACCAGTGTTTACACCTCCTTGTTGAGGAATACCAGTGTTTATACCTACTTGTGGAGGAGTACTATTGTTTCCACCTCCTGGTTGAGGTTGTGGAGGAGTAGTAGTGCTACTACTGAAGTTGAGCACGTTAGGAACATGAGATGCAATCCACTGTCCTGCAGAGCCTATATAGCCACCATCGAGGCCAGTGTAATGGGCAATTCCTGCCAATGCGGCAGTAGTTGCTAATCCTGCTGCTACCTTTGCTTTTTTACTACTAAACCAGCCCTTTTTTTCTTCTGTTTTCGCTTCCTCGTTTGCAGGTGTTTCCGTAGCTGTGGAGATTTGACTACCGCTTCCATCCTCTGTTCCAGATTTTATGGATTTCTCATTCCCATTTATAATATTATTTTCTTCTTTTTTGAAGTCTGTATCCTTAAGTCCCTCTGGAGTTGGAGTAGGTATTGGAGAAACAATTGGAGAAACAATTGGAGTGGGTTTATTATCTTTTTTTGGATCAGGCGCTTTATTATCGAGTATATCCTCCTTTATGAACTGATCGAATGATATTCTCTTCTGTCTGTCCTTTCTTCCTTTCCTCATACCATGTCGTGCTCTTTTTTCAGCCATCCTTTGGGCTTTTCTCTGTTGCCTTTTGGCTTTTCTCTGTTGTCTTTTGGCCTTTTTTTCAGCCACCTTTCTCTTGGGTTTGGCTGTTACGGTTGTGTCGTCGCTTGTTCCAAAAGCCATGAATGCAAGTAATAAGGTATAAAAAAATACTTTTTTCATGGCAATTTCCTTTTGTTTATTTCAATTGTTAATAATAAAAAAATATTTCATTGAATGATAAGTTTTTTATCATGGATGTTTTTTGGGAGAAAGAAAGAACTCTGCATACAGACATCTGCCATAGATGTGCATGGAGAACTCTGACTGGGGCTTTCTCGTGGAGAATTTTTCATGGGAGAGGATGACGTAGAACATGGTAAAAGTTTTTTCTTGTAGGTTCTTCTACCATGTATTCTTTACATCTCCATCCACGAGACTGTGGTGTATTATTTCTCTCCATCTCCTTATGTTGTGGATTCCCACTGCCTTGAGCTTATGACTTTGCCCAGGGGTTTATTTTAGAAGCATTATCTGCAATCCACTGTCCTGCAGACTTTATATAGCCACCATCGAGGCCAGTGTAATGGGCAACTCCTGCCAATGCGGCAGTAGTTGCTAATCCTCCTGCTACCTTTGCTGTTGTACTCCAGCCCTTCTTCTCTTCTGGTTCTCCCTGTTTTTCTTCTGGGTTTAGTTCTTCTTTTCCAAATGTCGCGCTATCTATTGAGGAGGCTTTACTCTTTCCTCCGTCTTCTGTTTCTGATTTTGTGGGTTTCACATCCTCATTTTTAATATTACTGTCTTTTTGGGGGGTCTTCTCAATTGGAGTAATACTTGGAATAACAATTTGAGGAGTGATATTTTTATCTGATTTTTGATTAGGTTTTTCATTATCGAGTACTTTCTCATCTATAAGGTCTTTGAGTGATATTCTCTTCTGTCTGTCCTTTCTTCCTTTCCTCATATCATGTCGTGCTCTTTTTTCAGCCATCCTTTGGGCTTTTCTCTGTTGCCTTTGGGCTTTTCTCTGTTGTCTTTTGGCCTTTTTTTCAGCCACCTTTCTCTTGGGTTTGGCTGTTACAGTTGTGTCGTCGCTTGTTCCAAAAGCCATGAACGCAAGTAACAAAGTATAAAAAAATGTTTTCTTCATAGTGAGTGCTCCGTTTTTTTACTTTCAATCATTATCATAAAAAATAGTTAATTAAGTGATAATTTTATTATTTTTAAAAAATATTTTAAATAAAGTAAAAAATATTGAGCTATGCGTTTGTTTTTAAAGAGAAAAAGAGTGTCCTAAATAGACATCTCGTACAGAGGGGCATTGAGCAAGCTGTCGAGGACTGCCCTCTTGGAGGATTTTCCCATCATGGAGGACATAACCTCGGTTGATGATTTTGAGTGTATCTCTTACGTTATGGTCCGTAATGAGGACGCCGATGCCCTGGCTGGTGATGTGGCGAATAAGTTTTTGGAGGTCTTCTATGGATTTGGGATCTATGCCTGCCCACGGCTCGTCCAACAGAAGAAAAGTTGGATTGCCCACCAGGGATCGAGCAATTTCCACTCGTCGTCGTTCGCCACCAGAGAGGGCCAGGGCTGAAGAGGTGCGAATGTGATGCAAGGAGAAGTCTGTGAGGAGGGCCTCCAGTTTCTCTTCTTTGGCGTAGGGATTGTGTTCAAAGAGTTCCAAGACTGCTAAAATGTTTTCTTCCACGGTCATGCCACGAAAAATAGAGGAGTCCTGTGGCAGATATCGCAAGCCCATGCGTGCTTTTTGATAAAGTGGCATATGGGTAACATCCTGGTTATTGAGAAAGATTTTGCCTGAGTCGGGCTTGATGAGGCCAGCCATGAGAAGGAATGATGTGGTTTTGCCTGCGCCATTTGGCCCAAAAAGACCCACGGCCTCCCCTTGTGCTACGGAAAGCGACACATCTTGCACGACTTTTCTATGTCCAAAGGATTTGACCAGATGAAAGCCTTGAAACGTCATGATGTTGCCTCCTTTTGTGCGGGCAGAATCTTTTGATCTCTTTTTTTATCCGCTTTCCACATGGCCCTTACAGGAAAGTGGCTGTGGGAAAAGACAGAAATTTTTTGTGTGGGAATATGAAAGATTGCTTCTTCGCCCACAACGAATTTTTCTCCTTGAGAGATTTTCACATCACCATGGGCCATAATATTTTCTGTGGATTTTATATAGGTGGCTTCTTTGCAGGATAAGGTGGTGTTTTTTTCCTTCCAGAGGACGTTCTCCTTGGCATTGACGGTGTGGATGGTAAGGGGTGTCATGGTTTCAAAGGAGAATAGCATCAATTCGCAGGTGATGGATCTGTCTTTTTGGCTCATGGAGACGGCACCGAGGGCCGTACCTTGTTTGAGCTTTCCATCATAGTGCATGGTTTCTGCACAGAGAAAAAGGCCATGGGAGGTTTGAAGCCGTGGATTCTGGGATATATCTAGAGATCTTTTTTGTGCGTTCCATAGGGCATGGCCCCCCCATATTTCTGATTTTTCTGTGCGAATGTGGGCATGACCTATAATTTCCATGTGAGAAATTTTTAGGTGATTCAGAGTCCCTTTGGGGGGAGGGGTCTTTTCTTTGTGTTGTGGCTCCTGTGATGTTGTGAAAAAGACTTTTATAGTGTCTCCAGAGATGTGAAGGGATCCTTGTGTTACATGGACATGCCCCGTGGCTGTGCACATTTTTTCCTTTGGAAAATATGTGATGGTGTCCGCATGAATGACGAAAGGGCTTTTTGATGGTGCTGCTTCAACGTGCTGATGCAAGAGAATCCATGCAAGGAGGATATTCCCTCCAAGCCTGCTGTACTTTATACAAGATGAAAAAAAACAAGCGCGCATAATCCTACAAGCATCTGAGTCATCCAAAAACATGTGACAATCTTTGTTTCGCTCCACCCCATTTCCTCAAAATGATGATGTAAGGGGGTCATAAGGAAAACACGCTTTCGTGTTCTCCGGAACACCGCCACTTGAATGATAACTGAAAGAGTTTCTACGACAAAAATACTTCCTATAAATCCTAGTAAAAGCTCCTGCTTTAAGAACATACTGACGGATGCGCAAAAAGCTCCCAACGCCATGGACCCCGTATCTCCCATGAAAATACGAGCAGGATAACGATTAAACCACAAAAACCCTGCAACTGCTCCTCCCAGAGCTCCGCATACTACCACTATTTCTTCTGCGTTGGGAATATGCATCATATGAAAGGTTTCTGCCCAGCACTCATGTCCTATCCCATATGCCATCACCGCTAAAAAGCCACATGTGACGAGAAAGCATGTGGAAGCAAGCCCATCAAGCCCATCGGTCAAATTCACTGCGTTGGCTGAACCAACAAAAATAGTACTTGTGCATAGGGTATAAAGTACGGCTCCCATGGGAAGAGCCCATTTTGTCTGAAGCGGAAAAAAGAGGAAGGTTTTCTCCTCATATGGCATCACATATAAAAAAATGGGCACGCACACTGCTGCTATAAAAATTTGTAGAAGGAATTTCTTTCGCATGGACATGCCGTAGGCGCTCTTTTTCTGAAAATGCCTTTGTTGAAGTTTTGACATGTCATCCAAATACCCTAAAAAACCAAAAGCAAAAAAAGCCATGCATGGGCCCCATACAAAAGGACTTGTTATATGTCCCCAGAGAAGAATGGACACGAAAAATATCCCACCCAGAAGGAGTCCACCCATGGTGGGAGTCCCCGTTTTTTTTTCTGCATGAGCTTGGGGGGCAAAGCTATAAATGGGTTGGCCCTCACTGTATTTTCTTTTCATAAGTGTGATGAAAGCTGGCATGGAGAGCAAAATCATCACTGCAGAGGTCATAAACGCCCCAAGCCCCCTCATGAGCTCAGAGGTGTTTCCCACTTTTGCGGCGCATAAAAGACTGTAGAGCCACTCTACGATGCTTATACTGGGGAAAGACATGATTATCTTTGCGAAAATGAGTACGTAAAAGTATAGAGAAAAAAAGAAAAAAAGAAAATGAAAAGTATAGTCTCGTGAAACAAATGGTGTTTGTGTCCTCCTGACAAAAAATGTGGTCACTCCCTTTTTTGCTATTTTTTTGTATGAAAGACATAAGCATGATATCCTTTTGATTTTTTTTGTTTTTATATAATTCTGGTTTTTATATTTTGAAAAATTTGTTAACACCATGTTTTTTTACAAAAGTACGACCAAGAAAAAAGAAAAAGTTCTGTTGAAGGGTTTTTTCTTGACTTTTGTTTATACCTTTTACACACTTTTATAAAATATGCTTTTCACGTTTTTCTATGAAAGTTTTTTTCGATTCATCATATCCTCGTGATCATATGGGGTGTGTGCTTGTGTGGAAGGGGAAAGTGTTGTTGCCTGCGGGGCATTGCTGGAAAGAGTTTCTGCAGAATGCTTACGGAGCTTTGAACCTTAAGGCATCCCAGGGGATGCTTGTGATGATTTCCGAGAAGGAGTCGTGCATCTTATGGAATATGGGAGAAGAGGATGTTTTTGCGTGTGCTGAGGAGACAAGACGTCTGGGAGGACGTTTGTGGAAATGGTTATCTCTTTATGCGCCTGAGAAAACAGCGCTTTTTGCTGAATCTTTGGAGAAGGATGCCGTTGTGAACATAGCATACGGTGCGTTGCTGCGGAGTGGAAGGTTTGAGAAGTATCATACGAGCTTTCGCCCACTTCCTGTTGTGGGATGCTCTACCTTCACCTGTGTGACACCCCATGCTGAAGCATGTGAGGGGGCATGGGCTCAGGATGCCTGGGTCATTGATTCTGTGCATTGGACTCGGGAGCTCATTAATGAGCCAGGAAATGTGTTGTATCCAGCATCCTTTGTTCAGCGCTTGCAGGAGCTGTCACATTATGGTGTGACCGTTGAGGTTTTGGACAAAAAAGTTCTGGAAAAGGAGAAGTTCGGGGCTCTTTTGGGGGTAGCCCAGGGCAGCACCCACGATCCATATCTTGTGGTGCTTCATTGGAATGGAGGCGGAGCCCATAAGGACTCTCAGCCTGTGGCCCTTGTGGGGAAAGGCGTTACTTTTGATAGTGGTGGGCTTTCACTGAAGCCTGCATCTAGCATGGAAGACATGAAGATGGACATGGCAGGGGCTGCAGTGGTGGCTGGGGTGATCCGTGCCCTCGCTATGACGAAGGCTCCGGTGCATGCTGTGGCGGTGGTGGCTTTGGTGGAGAATATGGCATCTGGCTCAGCACAGCGTCCCGGTGATATTGTCACATCCTTATCAGGACAAACCATTGAGGTGTTGAACACTGATGCAGAGGGGCGGCTTATTTTGGCTGATGCCCTTTTCTATACTCAAAAAAGATTTTCTCCCGCGCATATGGTGGATGTGGCAACTTTAACGGGTGCCATTACTGTGGCTCTTGGCTCCACGTATGCTGGTCTCTTTTCCAGCAGCCCAGCATTGGCAGAAGATCTGCGAGCTATGGGGGAGACCGTTGGTGAGCCTCTTTGGCATATGCCTCTCCATAAAAGTTATGATGAGGCCCTTAACAGCGATCATGCTGATATGAAGAATATCACCTCGCCAGGTGTGGGCGCGGGAAGCAATACCGCCGCACAATTTCTCAAACGTTTTGTCAGCATGGAGTCATGGGCTCATCTTGATATTGCAGGTATGGATTTTCTGAAAAGATCTACAGATCTTTCTGAAAAGGGGGGAAATGCCTTTGGCGTTCGGCTGTTATATCAGTGGGTGCGGAAATGCTTCGAAAAAAAGGTGGCATAAGCATGATGAAATATATTGCAGGCATTTTACCAGCTGTTTTTTTATGGGGGTGCGATGAGATGCCATCGTCCTCTCATGTTTCCATGCCTGTAGAGCGACGAGAACGTTCCTTCCAGCATATGGAAAAATTTTGGAAAAAAGATCTGACCCTATACAGTTCTGAATCGGTGAAGATTCTGCCTGCCCTGTGGTATGGAACCCTTTCCGTTTTGAATCCTTTTCCCTATGAACGTTTAGAAGCAGAAAATGGTTTTATCCAAACCCACTGGATTACTTTGCCAGAATACCCAGGGGAGCGCTTTAAAATACGAGTCATGATTATTCCTTCCACCACCATCCACCTGCAGTCCGTGAACGTTATTGTCTTTCATGAGATTCTGAAAAACAGCAAATGGGTTTCTGCAGAACCTTCTCGACTTTTAGCCATGAAGTTGAAGCATCGTATTTTCTTGAAGGCCCGTTCCTTTGGGAAAAAATCATCCTCCTTTCCATAAAAGAGACAAGAAAGCTGACATGGCTGGAAGCCATACGTGTCTTATATGCCCTCAGGTTGATACAATTTTTGATCTGGTGCATTGAAGAGACAAGAAATATGTGTCATATAAAAAAGCACATGAATGTATGAGAAAGGTTTTTGTGAGCCATTTGGGAATGCTTATGGGTGGCGGTATTGGATATCTTGCGGGGAGTATTCCGTGGGGTATCCTTATTCCTCGTTATATGAAGAAAGGTGATCCGCGTCAGGTGGGGTCGGGAAATATTGGGGCATCCAACGTTTTTCGCCTTGCGGGTTTTTTTCCGGCATTTCTGGTGTTTGTGGGGGATTTCTTGAAGGGGTATGTCCCTGTGTTTCTCTATTGGGGTTTGGCAGGCCAGATGCCATATATGGCGGAGTTGGTAGGGCTGTGCACAATATTGGGACATCTTTTTCCCCTGTGGCTGAGGGGTCGTGGAGGCAAGGGTGTCTCAGTTGCTTTTGGTGTCATGGCAGCGCTTTTTTGGAAGGTAGCACTTCTTATTATGGTCATATGGGCAGTGGTATGGTGGTGGAAAAGATATGCTTCCCTTGCATCACTAGTATCTTTCTCTGTGGGCATAGGTGTGCTCTGGAGGCATGCCGTTGGAATGAAAAAGCTTTTTTTGGCAGGCGTCCTTCTCTTGATCTTTTGGAGCCATCGGCATAATCTGATTCGACTATTTATGAATATGGAACACAAGATAGAAAAGGAAAAAAAAGGGTGAGGTACACAGAGATTGCTACGAAACAGAGTGAAGAAAAAATGGTGGATCCCTATGATCGCGTGGATTTCCTGCGCCTTGCGCGCACAAAAAACCTCGGAGCCATTTCTTTTTTTCATCTGATGAAAAAATATGGTACCCCAACAGAAGCCCTCAAATATCTTACTCACATGGAGCAGAAAAAATCCCAGTGTTTTTTTATTCCCTCCCGTGATGTCGCATGTCGTGAAATAGATGCCCATCTGGACCAGAATATCCACCTTGTTTTTTCCACAGATCCGATTTATCCCTCGCTGCTCAAAAATATCAAAGATTGTCCTCCTGTATTGAGTATGAAAGGACGTCTGTCCCTTTTAGAAAAAATTCCTTTTGCCATTGTTGGCTCCAGAAATGCGTCCTATGCGGGACAAAAGATTTCTTCTTCCATTGCCAAGGCATTATCTGAGGAGGGCTGGCTTGTCATTTCTGGTTTAGCCCGTGGTATCGACACCTGTGTTCATAAAGCCTCTTTGGAGGGGGGGACCATGGCAGTGATTGCTGGGGGCATTGGAAATATTTATCCTTCGGAGAATAAGGGGCTTTATGAGGCCATTGCGGAGCAGGGTATTCTTTTATCAGAAGATGCTTTGGGTTCTCCCCTCAGTGGCGGGCTTTTCCCTAAACGGAATAGGCTCATCTCGGGGCTTTCTCGTGGAGTTTTGGTGGTGGAGGCGGGGCTTCGCTCCGGTTCTCTTTTAACGGCAAAGTATGCTGCAGAACAAGGGAGAGATGTTTTTGCAGTTCCAGGCCATCCCCTGGATCCTCGGGGCAGAGGTGTTAATGCGCTTTTAAAGCAAGGTGCCACTCTGGTGGAAAGTGAGGATGATATTTTTCAGGAGTACAAAAACCTTCGCCAGATACCCTCTGTGGTGAAGCAGAGTGTACCAGATTCCCTTGTGTCTTCTGGCGCCCTTTCTTCTGATATTTTTACCGAAAAAAAAGAAGAGGATGTGTATAGTTCTCTTCAGGCAGCTTTAACCATGGTCCCCACGTCGGTGGATGATTTGTCAACAGCCCTTGGGGTCTCCTCCTTTCAGGTGCGGGCATTGTTGGTGGAAATGGAGTTAAATGGAGAGATACAACACTATCCTGGTGATGCCGTGTTGCGCACCTCTGACTTTTTTGTGGAGGAATAATATATGAAGTCTACTGTGAAGCTTGTGGTGGTGGAGTCTCCTGCGAAGGCAAAAGCGATTGGCACCTATCTTGGGTCAGAATACATGGTGCTGGCAAGTTTTGGCCATGTGCGGGATTTGGTGAACAAACAGGGCTCCGTGCGTCCAGACGACGATTTTTCCCTTGTGTGGGAGGTTCCCGAAAAAGCAAAGCAGCATTTGAAAGATATTGTGTCATGGAGCAAGAAAGCAGACACTGTTATTTTCGCCACTGACTTGGACCGAGAGGGGGAGGGGATCGCTTGGCATCTTTTGATGCATCTTCAGGAGCAAAAAGCCATTTCTCCCAAGACAGAGATACATCGTATTTCCTTTAATGCCGTGACAAAAAGCGCCATATTGGAGGCCATGAAAAAACCACGGAGCATTGATGATGCTCTGGTGGGGGCGTATCTGGCACGATTGAGTCTGGACTATCTTGTGGGGTTTACCCTATCCCCCATTTTATGGCGAAAACTACCGGGAAGTCGTTCTGCTGGTCGTGTGCAGTCTGTGGCCCTTCGTGTGGTGGTTGATCGTGAAAAAGAGATTTTTGCCTTTAAAATTCAGGAATATTGGACCATTCATGGGGATTTCTTTTCCCATGATCCTGCGAAAAAAGACCACCATTTTTCTGGACAGTTAAGCCACTTTCATGGAAAGAAGCTTGGAAAGCTTGATATTCCCACGGAGGAAGAGGCACAGCGTATGGTGCAAGAGGTACAGAAACACTCTTATGCGGTGGATACCATAGAAAAAAAGCGAATCCAGCGACAATCATCCCCGCCTTTTATTACCTCGTCTCTTCAACAGGAGGCGTCACGTAAGCTTGGCTTTTCTCCCTCCAGAACCATGCAAATTGCGCAAAAACTTTATGAGGGGCTTGCAGTGGATGGCGAGACCGTGGGTCTTATCACATATATGCGTACTGACAGTCCACACATTATTCCAGAATTCTTAAAAGAAGTGGCAAGCTATGTGGCCACGCGGTGGGGAAAGGAATATGTGTGCGAGCACAACAGAGTTTATAAGAAATCTCGTCATGCTCAGGAAGCCCATGAGGCCATTCGTCCCACAAGCATTCATCGTTCTCCGGAGCAGATGAGAAAATATTTGACGGAGGAGCAAGCACAGCTTTATGAACTGATTTGGTGTCGTACTGTGGCATCAAAAATGGCCCCTGCAGTGTACGACTCCACTGTGGTATGTCTTACGGATCCTCAAAAACAGCACATTTTTCGTGTTACAGGATCCATCCTCGTTTTCCACGGTTTTTTAATTTTATATGTGGAAACCCGGGAAGATGATGACGAGGAGGACAATCACTCCATCACATTGCCTGTGTTGCAGGAAAAAGAAGAGGTGCAGCTGGATCATATAACACCACAGCAGCATTTTACTCAACCACCTCCACGATATACGGAGGCATCTCTGGTGAAAAAACTCGAAGAGTTAGGGGTGGGGCGTCCCAGTACTTATGCTCGTATCTTGAAAATTCTTTTAGAGCGATTGTATGTGCGAAAAGAAAAAAATCGCCTGATTCCTGAGGAGCTTGGCATTGTGGTGACAGGGTTTTTGAAAAAATTCTTCTCTCGTTATGTGGACTATCATTTTACCGCAGGTTTGGAGGATGAACTGGACAATGTTTCTTTGGGAGAAAAAACCTGGAAAGAGGTGTTGAGGGATTTTTGGGTGCCCTTTGAGGAAACTGTCCAAGCTGCCAGTAAGCTTTCCATCATCGATGTGCTCTCTTCCATTGAAGATGATGTCATCTGGGGTGGGGCGCAAAAATGTCCCAAGTGCGAGAAGAACATGCTCGTGCTTCGCGTGGGAAAGCGTGGCCCGTTTCTTGCGTGCGGAGGGTATCCTGAGTGCACGTACGTGGCTTCTCTTTCAGCAGTGGAAAAGGCTTTCGTGCCGGAAAAAGTTTTAGGTCCCCACTCAGAAAGTGGTGAAGATGTGATCTTACGGAATGGGTCCTATGGGTGGTGGGTGCAGTGTGGAGACAAGAAGGCTTTTATGCCTCCACTTTTTCATCAGGATACCCTTACCCTTGCGGATGCCCAGTGGCTTTTATCTCTTCCACGACAGATTGGATATTTCCCGGACACACAGCTTCCGGTTCTTTTAGGTATTGGCCGTTTTGGTCCATATGCGAAGTATGATGGTGCTTTTTTTTCCCTCAAAAAGAATGCTGAGGAGTTGCAGCATATTTCTCTCGAAGAGGTTGTCCCCATCATTCTTCAGGGCATCGAGAAAAAGAAGAACAAACCAGCAAAGGATGCAAAAAAGACCTTTGGTAAAAAAACCACAACAGCTGCGAAAAAAGCTCCTTCTGCTGCGAAAAAAAGTGCGCCTTCCAAGAAAACTTCCCCTTCAAAGAAACCATCCCCAAAGAAAAAGTCATAAATCCGGTGGTGTTGTGTTGAAAGACTTGAATCCTGAGAAAATACCTGTCAGCATGAACGTGTATTGTCATGAAAAAACTTTTTATGAGGGTTAAAAAGCATCGAGGGTGGGTTTTCGTGCTGTGTCTGTGGGGCCTTGTGGGAGCAGGCATCTTTTTAAAGGGAAGGGCTCTTTTGTCTTTTGTGTCGGATCAGGTTGGACATTTTTTGGGGTTGTCCCTTAGGGAATGCCTCATTGAAGGTAGGGTGCGTACGTCTACTGATGATGTGTGGGGTGCCCTTGGCTGTTCCTGGGGAACAAATATTTTTGCATGCTCCTTAAGACGTGTGCATGAAAATATGAAGAAGTTGCCCTGGGTGAAGGATGTGGTGATTATTCGCCGCCTGCCCTCCACTCTCCTTGTTTGTATTAAAGAGAAAAAGCCCATGGCGGTGTGGCAAAATAATGGAAAAAAAGTTCTTATCAGCGATGAAGGGGATGTTATCGCTGGTGTTCCTGTATCAGACGACTATCTGGTGGTAACGGGAAAAGATGCTCCCATGCATACATGGCGCCTTTTAAAAAGCTTAGAGGATTATAAAGAAAAGCTTCCAAAGGTTTGTGCTGCGACTTTTTTGCGCAGCCAAAGGTGGGATATTTATCTCGAAGATAAAACATGTGTGAAACTTTCCGAGAAAAATATCGATGAATCTTTGCGGCGCCTTGTGAGGGTGTTGCAATGGCAAAGAGAAAAAAAACGTACCATCACCACCATTGATTTGCGTTTTATTGACGCTGTGATTATGGACATGCCTGATACCATGGCGAAGAAGCCTGACATTTCTGCGCAGAAAAAAAGCAGCTCGGTGACGGTGCCATGAAATTTTTCTTCTCAAAAATATATCCCACCACAACAATTATTGATGTAGGGAGCAGTAAGATATCCTGTTGGGTGGGAAGAAACAATGGACAAACCCCCCTGACCATTCTGGGATCAAGCCACGGTGCGACACAAGGCGTTTTTGGGAACAAAATCCTTGATATGGAAAAAATGGAAAATATGTTTCGACGCATTTTGTACGAAGCAGAGAGGGTTTCGGATTATCGCATTCGAGATGTGACTTTGGTGCTGAGCGGGGCATTTTTTTCTTCCCAGCGCCATAGCGCTTCATGGAGCTCTCCTGAAAATGTTATGTTCACCACAGAGCACGTGGCTGCTTTGGCTCAAAGCCTTCCTCTTCACTATTATCCCATCCATACGATTCCCTTGGAGTTTTGGGTGGATGGTCAGGGGGGCATTGAAAACCCCGTAGGCATCATTGGCAAAAAACTTGAAGCTTTTTTCCATGTGGTGGGCATGCCCGAGGGGAAATTGCGATCTATTTTCTCATGTTTACAAAGATGTAACATCACCGTGCAATCCGTCTTGTGCTCGGGGTACAGCAGCGCTCTGGCGTGCCTTACCCCCGACGAGCAAATTCTTGGTGCCACGCTTCTTGATTTTGGAGAGTCAGGTACATCCTATACATCTTTTTTCCGCAATCAGTGGGTGGATTTTCAGTGGATTCCTTTGGGGGGGCGTCACATTACCCAGGATATTACCCGTGGATGTGAAACATCCCTTCAATATGCCGAGAAGCTGAAGGTTTTGTACGGGTCGGCATTATCGTCCCACAGAGACCATCAGGAGGTTATCCCCCTCGTGCTTTTAGGAGAGGAAAAATCCTCCCATGTGGCACAAATGACTCGAGCGTTCCTCATCAACGTGATTCGTGCGCGCGTCCAAGAAATACTTTTTTATCTCAAACCAAAGCTTTTGGCTTTGAAAAAACAATATCCCTTCGCAGCACAACGATTTATTCTCACCGGGGGTGGCGCCCAACTTCCCGGTATCAGGGATATGGTGCAACAGATGTTTCCTGGACAGGTGCGTTTGGCCACGCCGCCCCTGCTTTCCCATGCTCCATATGATTCTCCCGCATTTTCAAGTACCATTGGTGCTTTTTTTGCTGCCCCTTTGCCTGCACCCTTGCAGGTGGCAACAGCCTCCTAAAATGGATGTGATCCCCTGTTGTACAAAAAATTTCTCTTGAAAAAAAGACGTGATTATGGTGAAATGAGAGTGGTTTTTTAGGGGCCTTGGGTGTCCTGAGAGGGAGTTTTTATGGATGTTGCAAAGATGATGAAACAAGCACAGCAAATGCAAAAGCAAATGCTGGAAGCGCAGAAGCGTGTGGAGGCCTTCGAGGTGGAGGGTATTTCAGGTGGGGGAATGGTGAGCATTGTTTTGACAGGAGCCCACAAAATGAAGTCCATTTCTGTGAATAACAGCCTTCTGGAAGATAAAGAGGCGGATGTTTTGGAGGATTTGATCTTGGCTGCTTACAATGATGCCTGGGAGAAGGTTCAGCAGAAAACCAAGGAGGAAATGGGGGAAGTGTTACCCAACGGGCAGAGTTTGCCTTTTTTGTAAAATAATAGGTAGTTATGTCCCATGGTCTGGTGAGCAAAAATCTTGTGTCATTTATTTTAGCTGGGGGAAATTCCTCTCGCATGGGATCCACGACATCAAAGATTTTGCATACGGTCTGTGGACAAAAAGTGCTTTTCTATGCCGTAGATGTGGCATGTCGATGGGCAAAGTCCTCTACCATAGTGCTTTCTCCTCAGACAGAAAAATCTGTGAAAGATGCCCTCTCCTCCAGTCAGATGTGTCCAGCTCTTTCCTATGTTATACAGAAAAAAGCGAAAGGTACGGGGGACGCATTTCGCTGTGCCTTTGAAGGAACTTTTGTAGAAGATAGAGAGTCTTCAGAGTTGCCAGATATTTTGGTTTTACTTGGAGATGCATCTTTTATGGATCCTGAGGACCTTAAGCCCCTTATGGATCAATGGAAGAACAAGGAGCATGATCTTTTGGTCGTGGCCATGACTCCCCCGTCCCCGGGCTCCTATGGGCGTCTTTGTGTGACGGGAAAAGTTCTTACCTCCATTATGGAGGCAGAAGATGTGCCTACGGAGGATATAGGTGCACCCTGCTTATGTAACTCAGGCATCATGATTATGAAGGGGGGCCTTGGAAAGGCGTATATTTCTTCTTTGATGCCTCATAAAAACACGGAGAATTATTTTCTTACGGATTGTATCAGCTTTGCCCATGATAATGGCTATCGAGTATCTTACGTGGAAGGACCGTGGCAATCTTTTGTGGGGTTAAACCAAAGGCAGGATTTTCCTTTGGTGGTGGAATGCGTGCAAAATCGTTTGCGACGACGTGCCATAGAAGATGGAGCATTTCTTTATGCACCAGAGACGGTTTTTTTCTCGTATGATACCAAGGTTCATCAAGACGTGGTGATTCACCCCTATGTTTCTTTTGGGCCGGGCGTTGTATTGGCCCAGGGGACAGAGGTTTTATCCTTTTCCATGATAAGCGCCTGTACCACGGAGAATCATGTGCGCATTGGGCCATTTTCTCATGTGCGCTCCCATGTGGTTTTGGAGTCCCACGCAGAGGTGGGATCCTTCGTGGAAGTGAAAAAGAGTACCCTTGGGAAATATAGCAAAGCAAAGCATCTCAGCTATCTTGGGGATACTGTCATTGGGAAAAATGTTACCATCGGTGCCGGGGTCATTACAGTAAATTATGATGGTCATACAAAATACGAAACTTTCATAGAGGACAGTACCCTTGTGGGATGCAACACCACCCTTATTGCCCCATGTCATGTGGGACATCATTCCACCGTAGGGGCGGGAAGTGTTCTCACCAAAGATGTGCCACCAAAGCATCTGGCTTTCACTCGTGGCGCCCAGGTTATGCGTCCCCTTCCGCCGAAAAGTAAGCATCTGCAACGGCGAGAGAAAGGAGAAAAGTAGGTATGTGCGGCATCATTGGAATTGCAAGTGAGACACCAGTCGTACAGCATATGCTGGAAAGCCTTGCAGTTTTAGAGTACCGAGGATATGACTCCGTTGGTGTCGCTGTGAGTGACGGCACAAAGATAAACGTATCTCGTGCAGTGGGACGTCTGGAGGATTTTGCACCCAAAGTCCCACCTTTTTCAGGATGTGTTGGCATGGGGCATACGCGGTGGGCCACCCATGGAAAACCTGAGGAAAGAAATGCTCACCCCCAATATAATGACAATATTTCTGTGGTGCATAATGGAATTATCGAGAACTTTGCAGAGCTGAAGGCAGAACTCCTGCACGAGGAATTTACCTTTCATAGTGATACCGATACCGAAGTCCTCGTCTATTTTTTGGATTCCGCCTACAAAAAACATGGCACCATTGAAGGCATGATGCAGGAGCTTTTTGCTCGAGTTCATGGAACATTTGCCATTGTTGTGATGATGACGGCGTATCCTCACCTTTTGCTGGCTGCACGAAAGGGAAGCAGCCCCATTGTGGTGGGACGCGGCGAGAAGAAGATGCTCATCAGTTCTGATGCATTGGGGCTTGTTGGCTTGGGGCACGATATTTCCTATCTCCCAGATGGAGCGTGGGTTATGGTGAAGAAGGATTTTGTGGAGTTTTTTACAGCAGAAGGACAGAAAATAATGCCCCAGTGGCAGAAAAATCCTTTTGATGCGCTTCAGGTACAGCGCGGGGCGTTTCCGCACTTTATGTTAAAGGAGATCCATGAGCAGCTTGGACTTTTTCGAAAATACGTGACGGGATATGCGACGCCATTTCTGGTGTTATCACGACCCCAAGCGGTGACATTTATGGGCTGTGGGACTGCTTTTTATGCAAGCTGGGTAGGAAAATATTTTTGGGAAGCCTTGGTGCAAACCCCAGCAGTTTTGGAGTTAGCGTCAGAGTTTCATTCTCGAGAACCACAAATGTTTCCAGGTATGACCGTGGCAGTGTCTCAGTCGGGGGAAACAGCGGACACCGTTCGATCTGCGGAAATTGCTAAAAACAAAGGGCAATACCTTGTGGGAGTGGTGAACGTGGAGCACAGCGCTCTGACGCGCATGGCACAGACCGTTTTACCCCTTGAGGCAGGTCCAGAAATTGGTGTTGCCTCTACCAAAGCTTTTACAAGCCAAATGTGGGTGCTTTTGCGTTTGGCTCTCTCCATGACCCCATCTTCTCCTTATAAACAAAACGTGGAGAAAGCCATGGCTTCGCTCCCGGAGGCTTTGGAAGGAACATTTCAGCTTATTCCGCGTCTTCAGGAAGTAGCACAAGAGCTCTCTACCTATAAACACATTCTTTATCTTGGGCGTGGCCCAGGATATCCGTTGGCTCTGGAGGGGGCTTTAAAGATGAAGGAGCTTTCCTATATTCATGCGGAGGGCATGGCATCTGGGGAACTGAAGCATGGTTCCCTTGCCATGATTCAGGAGGATGTTCCTGTTATTTTCCTCCTCATTCGTGGTATTTCCTTTGAGAAGGTTTTGTCCAATATTCATGAAGTTTCTGCCCGGGGTGGTCGCATCACTGTTATTACAGATACGGAGGGAGCGCGCATGGCACAATCGCACTTGGCGAATATTACCGTGCTTTGTGTTCCCTCTCTTCCGTGTCCGGAAATACTGAGCGTATTTCTCTATGCGGTGGTGATGCAGCTTTTGGCATACTACACAGCAGACTACTTGGGCAACTCTGTGGACAAACCCCGTAATTTGGCAAAATCCGTTACGGTATACTAAGCCTCATCATGTTTTGTCTACTAAACTTTCTTCCAAAAGTTTGATGGTGTTCTCAATGCCGTAAAGGGCAATGAAGGATCCCATGCGTGGTCCCGTAGGCTGTCCAAGAAGAACTTCATACAAGCACGAAAACCAGGCCTTCAGAGAAGAGAAGGGATGGCTTTTTTCTATGTCGTATACAATATTCTGAATTTTGACAGCATCCGTGGGATCATCGGTGTATTGCGTGAGGGCATCTTTTAATGCAAGAAGCGCGTTCCTTTCCAAAGAGGTGGGGGCTCTTTTGAGAATGGTTGGCGCAATAATATCGTTATAATATTTCACGGCGTGCCCAACACACGCATGTACATGAGGATGTGTGCTGGGTGAGAGATGGGGTGTGGAACGAGTGATGACCTTCCAGAGCATATCAGAAGTGTCTGCTTGGCACACCGCCGCCACATTCAAGAGGGTTTGGAACGAGATGGGCATGGAGGATGCTGGAGGCTGTCCTTGATGAATAAACCATGCAGATTTGGTTTTCTGCTGCTCTGGAGATTCTGTATCATATTTTTCCATGGTGGCAAAGTATTCCTCCACATTTTTAGGAATGACATCAAAATAAAGACGCTTTGCTCTTTTGGGAGATTGAAACATGTAGTGAGATAAGCTTTCCACAGGGGCGTACGCTAGCCATGTTTCAAGGCTTATGCCATTGCCTTTTGATTTGGAAATTTTTTGCCCTTTTTCATCAAGGAAGTGTTCTGTGATCATGCCTTCTGGAGGTATACCTCCCAAAATCCGACATAGTTTCGAGGAAAGGGTGACAGAATCAATCAGATCTTTTCCAGCCATTTCATAGTCTACTCCCAGCACCATCCATCGTGTTGCCCAATCAATCTTCCACTGAAGCTTGCAGTGACCACCGGTAACGGGAAGATTCACAAGGGTTCCGTCTTCATCTCGAAACACAATGGTTCCATCTTTCACACGGTACTCCTCCACAGGCACTTGAAGCACACGACCACTTGTGGGAGAGATGGGTAAAAAGGGACTGTAAGTTTTTCTTCGTTCTTCTCGAAGGGTGGGAATCATGGTGGCTAAGATTTCTTCATGACATGCAAGCACTCGCAAAAGTCCCTCATCCAATGCGCCACTTTTATAAAAATCTGTGGAGCTGATGAAGGTGTACTGAAACCCAAAGGAGTCCAAAAAAGCGCGAAAACGCTTATTGTTATGTTCTCCAAAACTTGTACATTCTTCAAAGGGGTCTGGAACTTGTGTGAGGGGGTAATTGAGAAAAGGCTTCAGTTTTTCAGGATGTGGAATATTATCTGGTACCTTCCGGAGGCCATCCATGTCATCGGAAAAGCAAATCAAACGGGACGGTACTGTGCTCATGGAAGAAAAAGCCGTTTGTACCATTGCCGTGCGCACAGCTTCCCCAAATGTGCCAATGTGCGGAAGCCCAGAGGCACCATATCCCATGGCAAAAATCACCTCGTCTTTGGGGTGTGCCTCCAGGCGTTGTACGATTTTTTGTGCCTCTTCAAAAGGCCATGACACTATTTTTTCCATAAAAACTCTGTCGAGAGAATCATAGACGCTATTATACCCATTTTCTTTTTGTGAGGAAATGTTATCCCAGATGATGATACTACAACAGCGGTGAGGTCATCTGGGGACTGGTGTGTTTTCAGCAGTATTGATTATGTCTTACGTGGTTCATAAGGAGCGTGTACATCAATCGATACTATCTAATGCATCAAAGAACTCGTCATCATCTTCCTCAGCTTTTTCTGTGGCAGGCTTCTTTGGTTCCTCTTCTTGTTTCTTCACAAGTTTATTGACAAGAGGAATTTTTCCTGCAATTTTCGTAAGCATGCCGGGGCTTGAATTCTCTTTGGTGGCAGTAGTATCGGTATTTGTCTTCAGAGTTTGTGTCGGCACATCCCGTGGGTCTAAAATCTTCAAATTTTCCCCCCATGTCGTTTTATTATAATTTGTGGCCTCCTTCTCTTTTTTGAGGAGCCGCATCATGTCATTAGTCTCGTCTTCTTTTTTATTACTTTCTTTTGATGCTGTGTCGTTTGCATCTTTGAAAACATTATGATACTCATCTACAACGATGTCCTTATCTTCGCTTTCTTGTACTATCTTTACTGGCATCAGTTTCTTATCACCTGTGGCTTTTTCTGACTTTTCTTCTGCCATTTTTTCCTCTATTTTTTTCTTTTTTATAATTTCTATTTCTTTTTTAGTGTTTTTTTGTTTTTTTATTAAATTTTTCTTTTGCTTTTTTATTTCTTCCAGTTCTGGAGTAGAGGGTGTGGTTTGAGATGCATCTGGACTTTTCTCTGATTTACTTTGTATATCTTTTTGCTTTTGATCGATTTCCCGAATCTTATTTTCTATTTTTTGAGTAATATCTTTGTTTTTGAGCTCTAATTCTGCGAGGGTGTATATTTTTCTTTTATTTTTTTTGCTTGGTTCAGCTGTTTTCGGTCTTTTTTCTAAAGAAGTTGTTGTATTTTGCTCCTCTTTCTTTGGTAATGAGATGCTCTTTATCTCTTGTTGAGTGAATGAGGGTGTTTGAGAGGGGCTCGTGTTTTGTATTTCCGTTGTACCCTTTGATGAGGAAGGTGGGGAGCTCTGTGTAGTGCTTTTTGCTGGTGCGCTTTGCACAAGGTTCTGTGGGGGGAGAGTTCTAGTGGCTGAGGCTTTTCTCTTCCTTCCTTTCGCTGTTGTTTTTTTACCTACAGCTTTTTTTTGCGGTCGTTTTTTCTTCTTTGGAGTATTTTTTCTTTTCTTGGATTTTTTGGTATCTGCGCAATACACATTATCTGAAATGATATATCCACTCATGATAATAAGAAAAAGAGAAAATAATTTTTTCATAGCGACCTTTTTTTAATTAATACAAATAATTATAATAATTATTTATTAATTAATTGCTTACTTATGACCCATCAGATGCATCAAAGAACTCATCATCATCACTTGTGGTGTCCTTAAAATCATCAAGTTCTTCAGAATCGTGTTGTACTGCTTCGAGGCCTTGTTTTTTCTGCCACTCTTCTAAAGTTTCCTCCGGTTTTTTTGTTTCAGTTTCTTTCTTTTCTTGGTGCCTTGGAGACGATTTTTCAGGAGAGCTTACTGGTGCGCTTCTTGTGGGGCTCTGGGACTTTTGTGTGATCGCCGGAGAAGTGTGCTTCCCATGGGCACCTTTGTGCTTCTGGGTTTTTAAGGTGTGAGTTTGTGAGGGCTCCCGCACGTGAGGTTCTTCTGGGTGATCCTCTTCAAGAACATTTTCTATGATAGTTGGTAGTCGGTTTGGAGATCGCCATGATGGCTTAGGATGTGTAAAGAGTCGTTCTTGCTTGTGAGGTGTTTTTTGTGGTTGTGGTCTTTCCGGAGGTTTTTTTTCTTCTTTTGTGAGACTTCGGCCCCCCTCTTTTTGCGTAGGAGTATCTTGTGATGTTGTTGTCTGTGGTGATGTTGAAGTGATGGTGGCTGCATCATTTCTTGTTGATGACTGTATAGGTTCTTGTATTGTTTCTATTTTTGACGCTTTTATTCTGGACAATTTTATGGGGGGTATATTTTGAGTGTTTTGTGAGCCATTGGGCTTTTCTTGGAAAGGGATTTGTATGGTCTTTTCTCTTGGGGGGTTTTTGTGGAGAGGCGTGTGATCTTTCTTATTATTGTGTTTTTTCTGGAAAGATGTTGGATCTTTTGTTATTGCGTGAGCTGGAGTGTGGGTGGGTGGTGTTCTTAGTTTTGAAGCTGGCGTGGGAGCTGATGTTGGTGTCGGAGCTTGAGCCTGAGCTATAACCTGAGTATGTGGTGCTGTGATGGGAGTTTGTGTGTCTGTTTTTTTCGCTGGGATACTATCTTCAGTTTTTTTAAGTGGTACAAGGGGGCGTTCTCTTTCTCCTGTTTCTAGAGATGTTATCGATGAAAAATATTGTGGTGAACGAGGGCTATTGTTCCATTGAGCTTTTAAAGTGGTCCTTTGTGTCTGTGGCATTTTTTTCTTTTTTTTTGAAACAGAACGTCCTTTTGTGAGGGAGGCCTCATTGGGTTTTATAAATTTTTTTCTCTGTTTTTTATTATTTTTTTTTGTGGGCTTTTTTTTCTGTGCTGCGCTGTTCTGCGCTGTATTGCCTTTTTTTAGTGTATCGTTTTGTCCTGCGCACACCCCATCTTGTGCGAAGATGAAGGCTGTTATTATTGCTGTGTAAAGAGAGGAAAAATATGTCATGATATGGAAAATGCCTTTACATAATATACTACTTATAATTGTATTTCTTATTATTTGATATTTTGTTTATTTTTTAAAAAAATTCCTGTGTTTGTGAACAGAAAGTGTTCTATTTTTTTCTTTGCATCTCTCTTTTTTCCTTTTCAGTTTGCTCCAACAAGACCTGAAGAGTTTTTACCCCATCGTCATATTCTCTGTGGATCTCTTTTTGTGCTTCTTTTTCCTGCTGATCAAGTTCTTTGAGTTTTTTCTTGTATGCCATATGTGCTTTTTTTGATACATGGTCCATGCTGGCTCTTATAAATTTTCTTTCCTCTTCATATTTTCTTTTGAGTTCGCCCTCTTTTGTTTTGCGTTCCTCTTCAACGAACTGCATTGCTTCTCCGATGATAACATTTGGCATTTTGGGGGGTGACTCCTCTTCTTCCGATTCCCCTTCACTTTCTTTCTTCATGAGTATGTTTGAAGCGATTGGCGTGGGAGAAGTAGCGCCTTGTGGTGGCGTGATGTTAACTGCTTCTTCTGAAGCGGAAAGTGATGAGTCTGTTTCTTCGCTTATGTAGGAAACATCGTCTGTATCTATGGAGATTTTCTTCTTACCAGCTTTGTTTTTTGTATGACCTCTTTTTTGAGATGGTCTTTTTTTCTTCTTCGTCACATTTTTTTTCTTCGTACCACATGACGCATTTTCTGTGAGCACACATGTTGTAAGCATTAGTAACAGTAAAAAAGAAATATTTCTCATGGCACCATTAAAATAAAATATTAATTTTTATAATTATAATGAAAGTGACTTAATTTTTTATGTACAAGGGAAATAAAAAAAAGGGAGGAAACGGTTTTTTTTTTGTCTTCTCTTTTCTATAATAAGGAAATCTTTTTTTTTCTTTATGATGACAACGTACTTTTCTCTTCTTCGGAAGCCTCTACAGTTTTTTTCAGGCATTGGTCCGCAACTCTCCAAGAGGTTTCAAGCCCTTGGACTTGTGCGTGGCTATGATGTATTACAGCATATGCCTGTTGAGTATGAGATGTTTTTGCCTCAGAAAAATCTCCTGACCCATGGCCAAAAGGGGTCTTTTGCTGTGGAAATAACAGGTCGTCTCATGGGAAGGCGGAGCTCGTGGGTTGTGCACGTGCGCGTGCACGACTCTTTCCAGTATAATGCGCGAAGGCCTGTTCCGGCAGAAGTTATTTTTTTTCAAAACCCTCGGTATAATATGGAAATGGGGTCCCATTGGGTGATCCAGGGAACCCTTCAGTATCATGATGGTCGATGGCAATTTCTTCATCCATCCTTCTGTTTTCCAAGGAAAAAATGCCATAGTTTTCCCCTGGTCCGCCCCAAATACATTCTTACAAGAGGTATCACAGGGTATATGGTTCAAAAAATCGCGCACAAAATTATTGCGGATGTGGAGGCCTCTGGCTTTCCGGAGGAATGGATTCCAGAATCCATTATGGAAGAAAATATGTGGCCCTCTTGGAGAGATGCATTGTGCATCGCCCATGGATTTCCTAGAGATCATTATCTTTCAGAAGAAAAAATACAGATCTACTATAAAGACAATTTTCTTCAACAGCCGTGGCGTCAACGTCTTGCTTTTGATGAACTTGTGGTGCAGCAATGGATTTTTTTGAAGGAGAAAAGGCATCAGGAGCATCGAAAAATTTTTTCGTGTGTGCCTCAAAAGGATCGTGTGGCTGGTTTACCATATGCACTGAGTCCCTCTCAAAAGATTGCATTACAACATATAGAAGAGGATCTTGCACAAGAGGTTCCCATGAATAGGCTCATTCAGGGGGAAGTGGGGAGCGGCAAAACTGTGCTTGCTTTGCTGGCAGCCCTTCAGGTGATGGATGCGGGACATCAGGTGTGTTTTCTTGTGCCCACGGAAATTTTAGCATATCAACATGCGGAGACCTTTCAGTCCCTCTTTTCCCATGAAATATATTCCATGGCTTTGATTGTGGGAAAAAGGAAAAAAGATTACCAGGCCATTGCCTCTGGGGCTGCCCGTATTCTTTTTGGGACCCATGCTCTTTTGCAGGAAAAAGTACATTTTGCATCTTTGGGGCTTTTGATTATTGATGAGCAACAGCGATTCGGGGTGGACCAGAGACTTTCCATGAGCATGAGGGGGTATGATTCCCATGTGCTTTTTTTGAGTGCCACCCCCATTCCCCGTACCTTTGAGCTGGCCCTCTGTGGTTATTTGAAGGTTTCCACTGTGGAGTCTCGTGCTCAGGATCGCCACGTCTCCACATGTGTGTTGTCTTCACAAAAGATGGAGGATGTTATTCACTGGATAAAAGAGAAGTGCGTGGCTCATGGTCATCAAGCCTATTGGATTTGTCCTGTTATTGAAGAGTCCGATAATAAGCCACGGCTGGAGAGTGTTTTGCATCGTGTTGCCTTCTTAGAGGAGCATTTTCCAGGACAAGTTGGGGTGCTTCATGGGCGCCTTTCGAGCAAAGAAAAGATTGCAGCTTTGGAGGAGTTTTATTCCAAAAAAAAGCCCATTTTGGTGAGTACTACGGTGATAGAGGTGGGGGTTCACGTGGAAACTGCCACAGTCATGGTGGTGGAAAACAGCGAGAACTTTGGTTTATCTCAACTTCATCAAATTCGTGGCCGCATTGGACGCGGAGCATATCCAGGTATCGTTTTTTTTCTCTATGTTCCGCCGTTAAGTGCCATTGCTAAAAAAAGACTGGAAATCATACGCGCCCACCATAATGGTTTTGTCATTGCAGAAAAAGACTGGGCCCTTCGAGGAGGTGGACATCTTTTGGGTACCAAGCAAAGTGGTTTTTCCTCATATAAGATGGCAGATATGCATGAACATGCTCACCTCATTCCTTTAGCGCAAAACATTGTGTTGGAATATGAAAAAATTTTAGATAAAAAACCTTTTAGAAGATCACATATAATACAGATACTGGATTTGTTTTCTTCTTTTTCTCGAGAGGGCATCTTTTCTGCTGGATAATGGTTTTTCTTGACATTATTCTCTTTATTTCACACAATGATGGTGCCATTTCTTGTGGGGGATTTTATGAAAAAAAAAATAGCACTTTTTACTATTTTCTTTATAACCGCATCTCCCCAGGAGGGGAGAAGTTTTCTTTTTCCGGAATTAAATACCTTGTGGGTAGGTCCTGTTTTTTTTGGTATCTACTCGTCTGCACGTTCCTGGTGGGGCAATCGTAAAGTAGGGAAGTCATGGAAAGAATGTATTCTACGTTCGTCCGTATCTGGTGCCATTTCTTTTCTGGCACAAGCAGCTATTTTTTCATATCCTTCCGCTTCACGATATATACAAGCACTTCCTTTTTTGATTTGGAGCATTGCTCCCAAAGGGGAGAATACAATCATGAAATATGTGCTTAATGATATTCATGCTTTAGCTTTCACCCAGTATTTTCCAGTTCTTTCTTTTGCTTCATGGTGTGCGGGGGATTCTTTACAGAACCTGCCATTTTATGCTTGGTCCATAAAGCAGTTGTCGTCCCATTGGCCAGAAGTTTTTGATGCTGTAAGAGACGATGATGTCCTTGTGAGTACTCCTGTGATACCAGCTCCACAGCCTGTGGTGGAGTCTTACGTCAAACCTCTTCCTCCAGCGACCACTATGCCTGAGAGAAAAACTTCGAGGAAAAAAATCGTAGAGCAACAATCCCAACCAGTGGTTGATAAATCTTTTATCACAGAACAGAAAAAGGAACTTTTTTATGACAAAAAGCGCAAAAGGAGCAAGCTTTTAGAACAGAGAAGGAAGCGACGCGCGGCGATGAAAAATGATGATATCTTTTCTGCTGACCCACGAGATGTAAAAAAAAAAACTGTGAAGCGTGCGGTGAAAAGATATTTACAAGACACCACAAGGCCAGTGAGAAAGACCGTTGTGCGTAATAGAAGAAAAAAAGGGGTGTCTCGTTCCCATGAGTAGAGGAGAGAGATTTTATACTCTGTGGAGGGAGTGGAGTTTTCTGAGGCGACGGTGGAATGTACTGTTGGGGCTTTTTTTTCTGGCCATGGTGCTCTTCTTTGTTTCTCTTTTTTTTCAGAGACGATCTTCCCCCAAGTCTCCCCTCATTTCTCAAGATGCACAGGTGCTATGGTCTCCTCATTTGAATACAGTAAATGCTCAGGGGGATGAATACACTGTGTGTACAAAAAAAATGATATATAGAGAGAAAGAGGGATATGTTTTTGATGATGTAGAGGGGTGTCTTACCAACAAAGAGGGGAGAGTTTTTTTTCTTTCTGCCAAGAAAGGCGTGTACCATGATGCAGGGCGTGTTTTTTTACAAGGGGAGGTGTGTTCCCATACCAATGATGGATGGCGCATGAAAACCCAGAGTGCTGTATTCTTTCTGGAAAAATCTTGTGTAGAGGGGGATGAACATGTGGAAGGAACAGGTCCTCTGGGGACCTTTGCTGCAGACGGATTTTTCATTGAAAGCACACGCATTATCCTCAAGAAAAATGCTGAAATTACCATTACCACAGAAAATGATGTCGTGCCTCTGGCATTGTGAGAGGAATATTTGCTATACAGCAGTGGATGCTTTTGGTTTTGACGTGCGGTTAAGAGGACTCGAACCTCCAAGGGCTGTTGCCCACAACGACCTCAACGTTGCGTGTCTACCAGTTCCACCACAACCGCATAAGGGAAGAGTAAGATGGGAGAAAGAAAAAGTAAAGGATATAGACTAACAATTTCTGCTTGTCCCCAGGAGTACATATCCGTTATGGAGGATATGGATGCCCATGTGGCCGCCATGCTTCAGGGGGAAGCCCAAGAAGCCATATGGATTTTAAGGCATTTTCCCATCTATACCACAACAGAACGGTCATCTCTTTTCTGTGCTCCCCCCCATATCCCCGTGGTCACCACCCACCGTGGAGGGCTTACCACATATCATGATGAAGGGCAAATCATTATATACCCCATGCTTCGCCTTTTCCACAGGGGTTTTTCCGTGGGGGGATATGTTACAATGCTGGAACAGTGGGGAGCATCCCTTGCAAAGCATTATGGTATTACTGTGAGGGCCCACGAGGATTTTCGCGGTGTGTGGGTATCGCATCCCTCGGCCCCTCAAGAAATAAAAAAAATTGCATCCGTGGGGGTGCGCATCCGGCGTGGTATCACGCTTCATGGTCTTGCCTTTAATTTTTCCACGAACCTTCAGGCATTTTCGGCAATTGCTCCCTGTGGCCTTTCTGCTTCACATATGACATCTTTACAGGATTTTGGGATTGTAGCATCATTCGAGGAGTGCGCAGAGACAATGAAAATTTTGTGCCCATTTTAAAGTGAATTTATAGTCTTATAGGGGGAAGCGATGTCTGTTTCAGCACTTCATAAGAAAACACTAGATTCATCTTCATATGCCCGTGAAAAAACTCTTCGACAGGCAGTTTTTTTTGAAGGAAAGGGAGTGCATAGTGGGGAAATGTGTGGCCTATGGGTGCGACCTGCCCCGGAGGAGACTGGTATTGTATTTACCCAAAAAGGGACTGATATTTTGGTGAAGGCAGATATTCATCATGTGAAAAGTGGGAAGTTTTCCACCACCATTGGCGTGGAGGGCTGGAGCCTCGCCACGGTGGAGCATCTTTTATCGGCTCTCTATGGGCTTGGCATCACCAATGCCACCGTTGACGTTGAGTATGGACGGGAAATGCCCATTTTCGATGGCAGCGCGAAAATTTTTGCAGATAAGATCATAGAAGCAGGACTCCAGGAGCAGACGCAAGAAACCCAGTGGATTATGCTGCAATCGCCAGTGCGCGTGGAGCGTGATCTGTGTTGGCTAGAGGCCGTCCCTAGTGGAATTCCACTCCTGGAAGCCAGTCTTACCTTTGGGAAAGAGACAGTTCAGGAAACCTGTGTCTATGATATGTTACACGGGAATTATGTGGAGGATATTGCCAGTGCGCGAACATTTTCCCAATGGAAAGATGTGGAGCAGATGCAAAAGGCAGGTTTCATCAAAGGAGGCACATTGGAGTGCGCCCTTGTGCTCCATGAAGATGGCGTTTTGAACCCAGAGGGTAAAAGATTTCCCAATGAGTGTGCGCGACATAAAGTCCTGGATATGATGGGGGATTTTTCCCTCATGGGTGCCTTCCTTTATGCCCACATACGTGGTCAGCAATCAGGTCATGAGTTGAATCATCAGTTGATGCATAAGATTCTTGATTCCAAGGAGATATGGGAGAAAAAATCGTTTCATGAGCTCATTGGGACAGAAAAAGAAGAAAAATAGCAAGATACACTTTAAAAAATTTTCTTTTTTTGATAGAATGAATTCTCGAAGATTTCTTAAGGGATTTTTTATGTTTAGATCTTTTTTACCTTTTTTTCTCATGCTGTTTTCCTTTTCTGCTGTGGCCATGAAGAAGCAATGTGCTGTTGTGTCAGAAAAGAGGGTTGATGTGGAGGAGGAAGAGAAAGACCAGGAGAAAGACGAGGGGAAAGAGCACCGGAACCGGAACCAGAAACGGTGTCAGGATGGTATTCTTAAGGTGGTTTCTGATAAAGAGCTCAAGGATCTTGTGTGTCATGAAAGCTTGGATCACCTGCTGGCACGTCAAAGCTCTTATGCACAGCCTGCTGTGCAAGAGGAAAAAGAGTTTATTTTTGAGGGTGCCATTGAAGAAGCGAGTTTAGATCATCTTTCGTGTAGTGAAGAGTTGAATCAGCAGTTTCAAGCAAGTCAAAGCGATAGCCAATCCTGTCCTCATAGTCAGGTTTCTTTGTTGGAGCAGCCTCAAGATATACCTCAAAAATATTCGAATTTATCGAGAAAAAGAGCTGGATTTTCCAATTAGATGATTCGTACATATTTTTATAACGAGCAATCTATTCCAGGGTTTTTTATTGTCGCCCGAGGTACTTATCTGTGCAGGCTATGATGCATTGCTGTACGTCTCCATTGATTTGCCTACAACCATCTATGCATTTTTTGTGATCTCCTGCAAGGAGGGGGCCTCCTGACAAAAGATATCCGGTGAGGATTATTGCAATTTTGTTTTTCTTCATTTCCTTCTCCTTTATGTTTTCGTTTTATTTTATTGAAAATATATTTTATTTTTATTTAAAATTGAAAATAAAATCTTGCTGTTCTCACAAAATCTTTTTGAGAGAAAAACACTTGAGTTTCTTGTGCAATAAGGTATCCTGGACCATAGAAGTGTGGGATGAGAGTATTTTTGATTGATATAAAGTGGATCAGAGAGAATCCAGATCTTTTAGATGGGTCTTTGCGAGCTCGAGGTGCGGAGGCCGTGGCGCGAAGTCTTTTGGAGAAAGATACCCAGAGACGAGCATCTATCCAGGCCCTTCAAGGCTATCGAGAGAAGCAGAATCTCGTGGCAGCTGATATTGCTAAGGCTCGTCAGGCGGGCGAAGAGTGCAAGGAGCTTATGGAGATGGGGGCTAGCTTGAAAAAAGAGGCGGACATTCTTCAACATCGCGCCACCAAGGAAGAGAAAGAGATGAAGGAGGCCTTGTCCTGGCTGCCAAATATCCTTGCAGATGATGTGCCTCTGGGGAAAGGTGAAGAGGACAATCGAGAGGTGCGTACCTGGGGAGAACCTCGAAGGGAGCCATGGTTAAAAGGCCATATGGCTTTGGGCAATGCCGCCATAGATATGGAGCAAGCAGCCCTAGTTTCTGGAGCACGTTTTGTTTTTCTTATGGGCGATGTGGCACGGTTGGAGCGCGCTCTTATGAATTGGTTTCTTCATGTGCATGGAGAAAAGTTCGGATATTGTGAGGTGAGTGTTCCATATTTGGTTAAGGAGGAGTCCATGTGGGCTTCTGGTCAGCTTCCGAAGTTTGCAGAGGATCTTTTTGCTACGAAGGATGGATATTTTCTTATTCCCACAGCGGAAATTTCCCTGGTGAATTTTGTGAGAAAAAGGAAATTATCATCAGCCCAGGGGCCTGTGCGTCTTACGGCGCACACACCTTGCTTTCGCTCTGAAGTGGGGTCTGCAGGACGGGATGTGCATGGCATTATGCGTATGCATCAATTTCATAAGGTGGAAATGGTGTCTGTATGTCTTCCAGAGGAGTCTGAAGCAGAACATCAGCGCATGGTGGAACAAGCAGAATACTTGTTGCAACAGCTGAACCTTCCATATCGCGTGATGCTCTTGTGTTCTCAAGATACGGGATTTTGTGCTTCAAAAACATATGATGTGGAGGTATGGGTGCCAAGTGAGGGGCGTTATCGAGAAATTTCCAGCTGCTCCAATTGTCGAGATTTCCAATCCTTGCGGGCTGAGGTCAAGATGGAGACTCCCTCCGGTAATACGGTATATCCGCATATGCTCAACGGTTCTGGCCTTCCCACAGGGAGAACCCTGTTGGCAATTTTGGAGAATTACCAACAGGAGGATGGATCCGTGCGTATCCCCTCTGTTTTGCGTCCTTATATGAATGAACAAGAGGTTATTGTTTGTCAGAAAAAAAAGGGAGCATGGTTATGACAGGAAAAAATATGCAGTATGGCAGGGTGTGGTTTTTGAGTGGATGCCGCGTACTTCGCTCCCTTGTGCTTATTATGATGGCCATGGCACTCAGCCAGTGCATGCAAGAGGATTATCCTGTGGTGAGCCAAGGGCAGGTTGTGGTGCATTCAGGAGAGTGTGTGTATAGCATTGCTCACAAACACAAAGTGTCCGTTCGAGGCCTTATTGCAGTGAATCATCTTGCTCCTCCATATCTGCTCCATCCAGGAGATGTGCTTCGTCTTCCTGGGGACGCAGAAGAATCTTCTCAGGTGGTGTTTGATGCACCACGCCTTCTCGAAGTGGAAGAAGTGTCTGTTCATCACACAAAAAGCCCATGGGTGGATCCTGATGTGCCACGTGACGATAATGATGCCGTGGCATCACCGGTTGTGGCTCCCTCCAAAAAAGCTGTGGACCCTCGATTGGTGGCGGAGGCAAAAAAGAAGTGGTCCGCAGAAGTGGTGGAAAAAACTCTGCCCCCAAAAGTTGTCACAGAGAAAGTTGTCACAGAGAAAGTTCTTCCCACAGCTGCTGCTGCTGAGAAGCACATTGCTGGCCAGAAAAAAGACAAGGGAGAAAAGAAGCAGCCTGTGGTTAATATTCCTCCTTCTGCTCCCCTAGCCAATACAGATGTTTCCCAAAAGCCTGCACCTTTGTCCCTTCGTTTTCCTGCGGAAGGTACGGTTATTAGAAAGTTTGGCTCAATGCAGAAAAATGGACGGTGCTCGCAAGGGATTCGTATTTCTGTCCGAAAGGGGCAGCCCATTCGATGTGCGGGAAGCGGCCGAGTATATGGCATTGGCAACAAAAATGATAAGACCCATGCAGTGGTTCTTGTAAGACATGCTAATGGGTTTCTTTCTGCCTATGGCTCTTTGGATAAAATTCTTGTGAAAGAAGGACAGGAGGTTTCGTCACAAACCATTCTTGGACACGCACAGGAAGACTATCTCTATTTTGAACTTCGCAACGAGGAGATGCAGCCCGTAGATCCTCTTCACTATATTCACTAGGAGGTTATTATGAATAATGCAGTATTGGAACAGATATCACATTTTTTACCCATGATTGCTGTTGCATCAGCAGTGTATTTTTTGCTTATTCGTCCACAGCAAAAAAAAGCGCAAGATCATACCAGTTTGATTGCTCACTTGAAGCCGAAGGACTATGTCATGACCACTGGGGGTCTCTGGGGACATGTGCAGAAAGTAACAGATACAAAAGTATTTTTGCAAATTCATGCTGATGTTGTGGTGGAGGTGGAAAAAACAAGTATTCTCTCTGTGCAGCCTCCCCATGAAGACCATGGTGGCCATGCGCATCATGAGCATCACCACCATGATGAAGAGAATCCCGTGGTGAAGGAAAAAAAATCCCAGGAGACCCCCTCAAAGAAACCTGCTGGAAAAAAGGCGAAATAATCATGTAACAAGTGGATGGTGCTATGAAAGTCTCTTTTTGGAAAATTTCTCTCTGCGCGATTTTGTTTCTTTTCTGTTCTTTGGTGGTGGCCTTCAGTATGAGCGGACCAGCTTCCTGGAAGTCCTTTCTGCCGTCATGGTTTCCTCAACAGTCCATTGTGCTCGGGTTGGACCTTCAGGGGGGGGTGCACCTCTCCCTTGAGGTGGATGAGAAAAAATTTTTAGAGGAGCAATACGTGAGTGTTGGGCGGCTTCTTCGCCAGGAATGCCGTGCCCAAAAGATCCGCCATAAGCTGAAAGTAGAGCATGATAAAATTATCCTTGATATTTTCGATGAGTATAATTCCGAGGGATCATCATTGTATTTTGAGAAGCTGGATGCCTTTTATGCAGCCCAGGGCTTGAAAGTATTTATGACTAATGAGGACACTTTTGAGTTGTCTTTTGCAGAGAGCGTCAAGAAAACAATGATTGACCGGGCAGTGAAAAAATCCATTGAGATTGTTCGGCGTCGTATTGACAGCACTGGCACCATGGAGCCCTTTATTCAATCAGAGGGAGCAAACCGCATTATTGTCCAGATTCCAGGCTTTGATGATCCAGAGAGGGTGCGAGCGCTTTTGGGAGAAACGGCGAAACTTTCTTTTCAGTGGGTGCATACGGGGAAAACATCTGATATTCCAAGCGGATATGTGCGCATGCCTTCCTTTGCCTATGAAAAAAGTGAAGATCATATGTCCGAGTATTGGGTGAGTCCAGAGGTTCTTCTCAATGGTGAGGATGTGGAGGATTGTCGTGCATCCTATGATGCCTACGGAAGCCCCACGGTTATGTTGCGTTTTACAGGAAAAGGTGGGCAAACCTTTTCTCGCCTCACCAAGGAGAATGTGGGACGTAATCTGGGCATTATCTTGGATGACAAAGTGCTAAGCGCACCCACCATCCAGGGACATATTCCACCTGGATCAGATGCTCATATTACAAAGATTCCCACCCTTGAAGAGGCTGCGAAACTTTCTGTGATGATTCGTTCTGGGGCTTTGCCCGCTCCGTTAAAGGTCATAGAAGAAAAAGTTGTGGGGCCCGCCCTTGGGAAGGATTCCGTGGACCTTGGGCTGAAGGCATCCGTCTTTTCGTTTCTCAGTGTTGTGGGCTTTATGTTATTGATCTACTCGTTTTTTGGTATTTTTGCCATTATTGGAGTGGCGTTTAACATCTTGCTTCTTTTGGCCAGTTTTGTGCTTTTTGGTTTTACGCTGACCTTACCTGGAATTGCGGGAATTGCGCTCACCATGGGTATGGCTGTGGATGCCAACGTTCTCATTAATGAACGCATGAAGGAAGAGTTGCGCCTTGGAAAAAGTTTAGCAGAGGCTGTGGACTTGGGGTATCATCGGGCACTGACGTCCATTATTGATTCCAACATGACAACACTTATTGGAGCCGGTATTTTGTATCTTGTGGGGACGGGGCCTGTTCGTGGATTTGCCGTGAGTATGTTCTTGGGCATTATTATTTCCTTCTTTACATCTGTCACCATAACAAGATGGATGGTTTTTGGGTGGTTGCATTGGTGGCGTCCAAAAAGTTTTAATATACGCACAAAAGTGTGACATGGTGGTTGTGCTTTTCTATGATGGATTAGAATCCACGAGTGCTTATGGCGGGGTCCTGTGCTAAAAAGGTGCACATGTCTCGAGCAATGGCCGCCGCACCCTTCATATTATGTTCAAGAACAACGGCCATGGCGTATGTAGGGTGTGGTGTGGGGGAATATCCGCAAAAAAGGCTATGCTCGCGGCTTTTCCATTCTAAATGTTGTGTGGTGGTGCGACCCAAGAGGCGATCTTTGTGAGAGATACGCTGTACCTGACTTGTACTGGTTTTTCCAGATAGTATGGGAGAAGAACACCGATAAGGAAATCCAGTACCTTGGGGAGTATTGACACACGAGAAAAGACCTCGTGTGACGATATCCATGGTCCTAGAGGAAAAAGGGAGAGCATCAAAGTTCGGAATATCATGAGTATTCCATGCATGTATCGTGGGCACCACCATGCACCGAGAAGCCGTGCGCGCAGCTATTACACAGAGTTGCAGTGGTGTAGCCAAAAGTGCTCCTTGTCCAATGGAAAGGAGGACATTGTCTCCCATGGTCCACTTTTCTTTTTTGACGTCTTTCTTCCATTGTGGCGAGGGTAAAAATCCGTTTCTTATCTCCTGAAACTCTGGTAAAAAAGATGTCTCTATCCCAAAAATATGAAACGCGTCTCTTATATCCTCATAAGATAAAAGGTGTTGTACTAAAGTATAAAAAAATACATCACATGATTCTGCTAGAGCTGACATCACATTCATGGAACCATGCCCATGTTTTTTCCAGCAATGAAATTTGTGATTTCCTACGGTAAGTGAGCCTCTACATGAAATGCGTGTATGTTCTGTGATAATATCTTTTTCCAATGCATGCATGGCTAAAGGAACTTTTACAATGGATCCGGGGGGGTAGAGGCCGGAGAATACTCTATTGATGAGAGGGCTAAGCTCATGGGTGGAAATCTCTTTCCAATATGCAGACGATACATTATAAGAAAGATTGTTAGCATGAAAGCCGGGATGGGATACACAGGCAAGAATTTCTCCTGTGGAATTTTTCATGACAACTGCTGCAGCACTGGGAAATTCCTGTAAACGCTCCCACAAGAAGGTTTGCAGCGGTTGATAGAGGGAAGAAACAAATGTGGTGCCTGGAATGGCTTTTTCCTCCTCGATTTTTTGTACTACACTTTTTTTTGCGTTTCTTTCTACAGTTTCATACCCCATTTTTCCCTGAAGCATGTCTTGAAATGCCCTCTCTATGCCAAGCTTTCCAACGTAGATATTGTGCTCCTGTGGGACATCAGAAAGCCCCATATAGCCCAAAATATGAGAATTTTCTTCTGGATACAGATAATCCCGAATGGAGGTGCTCTCTATGGTGACATGGGGAAAATCATCTTTGCGGTTTTCGATCCATACCACCTCCTCCCAAGAGAGATTGGTTTTGAGCACACTATTTTTTGTGGACTGTGTAGAGTTGAGATGTTCTTCTGGGGAGAGAGAAAGAAAATTGAATAAAGGAAGGTAAGTGGAGGCATCATAATTTTTAGAAGGTGATAAGAGTACTCGGAAAACATTCTTTTCCACTGCAAGAGGTGTGTTGCATCGATCAGTGATGGCGCCCCTTATGGGAAAAATAAGTTGAATGGAAAGGCGATTCTTATCGGAGAGCATGCGGTACAGTGCGCCACGATGTATTTGCAGAGAATATAAATTAAGGGCAAGAAAGCCAAAGCATGCTGCTTTGATGCCCATGAGGCAGAAGGCACGTCTATTACTGATATTTTCCATTTTTTTTCATCATAAAAGACATGCCTATACCCATGATCAGTAGTATGCAAAAATTCCATAATGCCTGTATCCAGTATGCTTTTGTTGCATATAAGGGAAGTCCCATCCATACAGAGAGAAAAAGCGGTGCACCTACAAGGGCAAGCATTCCTTTTCCAAAAAACTTCTCACAATACATGACCACAAGGGAGAGGCCGATACCATGCCATAGAATGTACCATAGAGGGTGTCCCCATAAAATGGTGGGAACCACCAGAAGAAAAAAGAGTCCTATACCTATGGGGAGAAAAAGGCTTCTTTTCGGGGTAAAAAACAACCATGCCTGCATCCACACCATAAAACGAGTCCCGGGGGGAAGCATATAAAGAAGACCAGAAAAGAAGTCCACATAGAGCGCCGCCACAAGACATATACTATATATACACGTATAAAAAAACTTCTGAGACCCGCTTAAGGTCACGAGCTCTGTATTCCAACTTTGCAGAATCATGATATCTCTTGAGGGTGATATGTTTGCTTCAGCCAGAGAGATGCATACAACCCCTGTCTTTGTAAAAGGTCGTCATGGGATCCCTCCTCTATGACCTTTCCATGATGGAGCACCACAATCCAATCCGCATCTTGCACAACGGAAAGTCGATGGGCAATGATGAGGGTGGTTTTTCCGCGTGTAAATTCCCGGATATTTTCTTGAATCTCTTTCTCTGTAATGGCATCTAAGTACGAGGTGGCTTCATCGAAAATAAATATTTCTGGCTGTCTGATAATGGCTCGGGCAATGGATAAACGTTGTTTTTCTCCCCCAGAGAGTTTCATGCCTCGCTCTCCCACTACGGTTTCATAGCCCTGGGGTAAGGTCATGATGAAATCATGGATATGCGCTTTTTTTGCACCGCGTATGACATCCTCTTCTGTTGCGTGAGGACATCCGTACCGTAAGTTATAGAAAATCGTTTCATCAAAAAGGATGGTATCTTGAGGAATAACCCCGATGTGTTCTCGAAGGCTTAGCCGAGTGACGTGGGCAATGTCCTGATTATCGATGAGGATCTTTCCGGAGGTTGGTTCAAAAAATCGCACCAAGAGGCTGGAGATGGTTGTCTTTCCAGCTCCTGTGGGGCCCACAAGGGCCACTGTTTTTCCTGCTGGGACTGTAAAAGAACATCCTCGCAAAATGGGCACCTCAGGACTGTACGCAAAAAAGACATCCTGGAAACATATTTCTCCGCCTTTCCAGAGAAGTGGCTGTGCATTGGTCTCGTCGGCTGTTTCCACAGGCAACTCTAAAAGAGAAAACATGACGCGAATATAAAAAAATGCCTGAGACAACTCTCGATACATGAATCCCAATCCATGGAGCGGTAATAAAAATTGCAGAACATACAGATTGACAAGAGAAAAATCCCCAGTGGTCATGGTGCCATGGACGGCATCATGAAGGCACTTTATAAGAACACACAAAAGTCCGCACGACATGATGAGCCCTTGCCCCATGTTAAGCACTGTCAGGCTCAGGCGTATTTTTTTGTTGACTGCATAATAGTCTTGCAGGAAAACACCGTACCGCTTTTCTTCTTCCTGCTCTTGATGAAAATATTTCACAATGGAGTAGTTGAGGAAGGTATCTAAGGATTTTGTGCTGGCCTTGTGGTCCAAGGTATTCGTTTTTTTGAGCCACTTCAGTCGCACGTGGGACACAATAAATGTGAAGAGAGCGTACAGAAAAAAAGTGAAGAAAAGGGCCATGCTAAAAAAAGGCGGATACCATATCCATAAAAGGATGCACACGCAGGACATTTCAAAGATAAGAGGCAGAGTATAAAAAGCAAAAAATTTACTGACATCCTCTATGCCTTTGGTGCCCTGTTGAATGGCGCGCACCAGCTCTCCTGTTTTTCGGTTGAGATGAGAAGACAGGGGGCTGGACTGAATGCGATGAAAAATGTCTGTGGAAATTTTTTGAATGGTTTTTTGCTCCAAAGGAATGAAGAGGATGTCCTTGAGCTCAAAAATCCATCCAGAGAGCAATCGTACCACACAATACATGGAGGCAAAGAAAATTGCTTCTGAAATCAGGTCCTTCTCCAAGGCTTGCACAGAGGACTTGAAAAAAATTGGTGCGATGGTGATGATAATTTTACTGCAAAAAACACAAAGAAGAATGAGAAGGACTGCTCGCTTGTTTTTAGAAAATGCAAAATAACCACACAAAAGACGAAACATCTTCCAAAAAGATGGAACTACTGATAGCATTGCCATACCGCGAGATATACTTTCTTTCTTTATGCCGTCTTCGGAACAAAATGTAAACATCTTTTCCCCATTTTTGTCACTTTTTTTAAAAAAATCTCATGAATTCAAAGAGTTTTAAAAAGAAAGGGCCAAAGTCGAGTGGCTCTCGATCCTCTCTCATGATGATTTTTCTGAAGTGGATTGGGTTGATGATGGTGTGGTCATTTCTTCTTTTTTTAGGTGTGGTGTTGTGGTTTGGGTATGATCTTCCCAATTGTGATGATATTGCAAAGCTTCCACGTCAACCGCATATTATTGTTCTTGATCAGAAGGGGAGAATGATTGCCAATTATGGAGACTTTTATGGAAAGCCCGTGCAGGCAGAGAAGCTTTCTCCTCATGTGATAAAAGTGCTTTTGGCCACGGAAGATCGACGATTTTTTTCTCATTTTGGTATAGATGTGGTGGGTATTTTCAGAGCCTTCACGGAAAATTTTCGTGCTGGGCGCATTGTGCAGGGGGGAAGTACGCTTACGCAACAGTTGGCAAAAAACTTTTTGCAAACCAAAAAGTGCTTTGGGGTGTACGACAAATCTCTGAAAAGAAAAATCTCGGAGGCTTTGCTTTCTCTGCTGTTGGAGTGGCGGTTTACAAAAATGCAGATTCTTACCATGTATCTGAACAGGGTTTTTTGGGGATCCAGAAATTATGGCTTGGATGCAGCATCTCTTCGTTATTTTGGCAAGCACGCAGAGGAGCTCAATTTAGCAGAGGCCGCGGTGCTTGTGGGAATGTTGAAAGGACCATCACGGTTTAACCCCATTAGTAATCCAGAGGATGCGCAAAAAAGAGCCACACAAGTGCTTCAAGGCGCCGTGGAGAGTGGGTTTATCTCTCAGGAAGACATGAATGAGGCATTGAAAAATCCTCCAGTTTTAGATTCAGGAGCAAAAAATAACAGTGGGCGATATTTTGCTGATTGGATTGTGGATCATGTGCAGGATTTTGTGGATGTGGATAATCAGGATCTCATTGTTACCACAACATTGGATCTTTCTCTGCAAAAATGTGCGGAGTATCAAATGCGATACATTATGGATGTTCGTGGCGTGCATTGGAAAATGGGTAATATGGCACTTCTTGCTATGAAACCCAACGGGGCCATTGTTGCCATGGTGGGGGGAGTGAGCTATAGGCAGAGCAGTTTTAATCGCGTGACTCAGGCTCTTCGACAACCGGGGTCTTCGTTTAAATATTTTATTTATTTGACTGCTTTGGAAAATGGGTACACACCTGACTCTCGCATTGCAGATACTGTGGTGTCCCTTAATGGATGGACGCCATCGAATTTCATGTATAAATCCACCACAGGAGAGACGACTCTGCGGGAAGGGTTGGTAAATTCAGTGAATGCTATTGCAGTACGACTTTCTGTTGCCTTAGGGGTTTCTCGCATTAAGGAAATGAGCAGACGTCTTGGGGTGAATCGAGATCTTCCCCACAACCATACGTTAGCTCTGGGGACGGGACTTGTGTCACTTTTAGACATGACTGGGGCGTTTGCGGTGCTGGCCAACAATGGATGGCGGGTGGAGCCCCACGGCATTCTTTCCATTCGCAATAAAAAGGGAGAGGTGCTGTATGAGCGATCCACAAAGCTTCTTGATAAGGAGCCACTCCTCTCGGAAGAAGTGGTGGATGATATGCAAGATATGATGGAGGCAGTGGTGAACCGTGGTACGGGACGTCGCGCAGCCATTCCAGGTGTGAGGATTTGTGGCAAAACTGGTACCACCAATAATGATCGTGATACATGGTTCATTGGTATGACACCGAATCTTGTGGTGGGTGTTTGGGGCGGATGCGATAATGATAAACCCATGGTGTATCACAGTGGTGGATCCCCGGCAACGCATTTATGGAAAGCCTTTGTGCTCAAGGTATTGGCTTATCGTAAAAATCCTCAGATACCAGAAGAGGAGCTGTTGAAGAATGATGGTATAGTTCCCTGGGGAAAGGAAGATGTTCCGGTTGTTCCAGTTAAGAAAGAAAATCTTGAGGAGGAAGAAGACGAGGATGATGAAGATGATGAGGAGACTGAAGAGACTGTCCAAAAAAGTGGTGGCCCACAACAGCAAAAGCCACAGTCATCCACTCCACCCAAAGATGTGCGTCAGGATCTTATAGAGAATATTCTTTCTTCTATGAATGAGGGCCATGAATAGATGAGGTGTGTCTCCATGCTTCCTTTGCCATGAGGAGTGAAAAATTTTGTAAAAAACTCTCCGATGTTGTGGAAGAAAAAAATCGAACATTTTCCGCGGGAAGGGCATGGTAATCTTCCACCATCACCGTCTCGGGAGAGTGGTGTGCATATTGCCGAACGCCAGGATATTTTGCTGTGCCACAATCGATAAGCCACCATGTGTCCATGGCAGGAGGCGGCAATGAGGCAATAATCTTCTCAAGGGATGGACAGAAAAAAAAGGGATTTGTGTCTGTGACAGCAGTGCGAGCATCTCCATAGCCTGCTGCAAGCCCCTCTAAAAGAGCTCTTGTTATGCGGAGACCGGTGATGGGGCCAGGTGCCCCCAAGGTGCAAAATCCTTGAGGGCCGTGTTGGTGAATCATTTTTTCTAGAAGACGTGGTAAGATATTATCTCCACTACGATGGATCTGAGGGGCGGCATCCCATGCAATGCACTGTGGCTCCTCTCCTTCACATATGGCCACTGCTGGATATGGAAACCCCCAAAAAACGGCCATGCTTTTTTTCATGAATTGTCAGATCCTTGGGGAGGAAGCACATTTTGCACAAGAAAGTGGTTGCGAGCAGATTTCAAACGCTCCACAGCCACAATATTCTCTATGGCCCGCACCGTATCTTCTACGCATTCATTGATAATCAGGTACGTATGTTTTGTGCTCTGCTCTATTTCTTTTTGTGCTTCTGCAAAACGGTGTTCTATGACCTCGGCAGCATCTTGATTTCTTGTAATCAGCCGTTGACGTAAAGTGTCCAGACTGGGGGGGAGAAGAAAGATGCTCACCACGGAGTCTGGAAAAAAATCCTTGATGATGGTGGCGCCCTTCCAATTCAGGTCTAAAAGCACATCCTTTCCCTGCTTCATTGCTTCATGTAAAAAAGAAACCGGCGTGCCATAGTAATGCTGAAAAACTTTTTCATACTCCAAAAAATTTTGTGCTTCAATATGCTTATCAAACTCTTCTTGAGAGACAAAATAATAATCTTGTCCTTGCACCTCTTTCTGTCTTGGAGGCCTTGTGGTCATGGAGACAGAAAGCACTATGTGAGCATCTCTTTGAAGAAGTTCTTTGCATACAGTGGTTTTGCCTGTGCCAGAAGGAGCGGAGATAATAATGAAAAACGGTTTTCTCATAAGGTGCCTTGATAAGAAACGCATAAAAAAATGTTCCCTAAGGATCTCATAAAAGAAGGCAAAGGAAAAGGTCCTTTTAGATTTGAAAGAAGCGACAGCAGAGTATATTGACAAATTCATCTGCTCCCCCTACCCTCATATCTAGAGGCCCTGGTAGCTCAGATGGTAGAGCAGAGGACTGAAAATCCTTGTGTCGCCGGTTCAATTCCGGCCCTGGGCACGGAGATGCGTTGCCCCTCCTATTGTCACCATTTTTTTCCGTTTTGAAGCATGCTCAGCATGCGTGAGAGGGAAGAAGGTATGTCCTTGCGGTGAACAATGAGATCGAGGAAGCCATGATCTTTTTGGAACTGTGCTGTTTGAAAGCCCTCCGGAAGGACTTGTCGTGTGCTTTTCAGCACTCGGGGTCCCGTAAATCCAATAATGGCCTCTGGCTCTGCCAGTAGAATGTCTCCAAGAGCAGAGAAAGAAGCTGCAACCCCCCCAGTGGTGGGATTTGTCATGAGAGAAAGGAAGGGGATTTTTGCCTCTTTCATCATGAGAGAGGCTAAAATTGTTCGTGGCATCTGTATGAGAGAAAAGACGCCTTCTTGCATGCGAGCCCCCCCTGATGCAGAAATCACAAGATAGGGAATTCGGCTTTCCAAAGCCTTTTGTGCTCCCAGCACAATGGCTTCTCCCGCAGCCATTCCCATGGATCCCCCAATAAATTCAAAATTAAAACAGGCCACCATCATGGGCATGCCCTGTACGGATCCCTGTGCCACCACCACTGCATCCTCCTGAGAGGTGATGCGACGTGCATCTTTCAGCCGGTCTTTGTAGTATTTTTGATCGTGAAATTTCAAAGGATCTACCCGGACTTTGGGCAGGGGATACGTTGTATAAATGCCATCATCAAAAAGATGTGCCAATCGCGAGAGAATCGGCCATTTCAAGTGATGTTGACAGTAGTGACACACGAAAAGATTTGCCTGAAGCTCTTTTCGATAAAGCATTTTTATGCATCGAGGACATGTTTCCCACAAATTGTCCGGCACCTCTCTCTTTTTTGAAAAAAATCTTATCTTGGGTGGAATAAAAGTGGTAAGCCAATTCACTGTGATGCCTCCTGATACAGTTTCACGATCTGTCCTCACGGGAGCTGACAGCATGTTTTCCTACAAGGTGTAAGAAATGCTCCCAAGAAGACGGGGAAAGACTTGCTCGCCCCAAAAGTACGCCTTGAAGCGTTGTATGGGGAAGAATTGTTTCTATAAAAGTTTCTGTTACGGAGCCCCCATAAAGAATGACAACCTCATCTGTAAAAGCAAGGGATGCAAAATGTCCGCGAATACGAGCAAGAGCATCATTAATATACTCTAACGATGGTGGGGTTGTGCTCCCAATTGCCCACAGCGGCTCATAGGCTATGAGAAATGGTGTTTTCATGGTGGCGGGAAAGATTTTCTTTAACTGTTCATCCAAAAGAGCAAAATTCCCCTTTTCTGATTCTCCCACACAGATAATGGGACACAACCCAGCTTTTTGTGCCACCGAAACCTTTGCTACCACGGTGGAGAGGTCATCCTTTCTTTCGGCATGTCCTACTAAGACGTATGTGCATCCACAATCCTGTAGCATAGAGCCACACACCTCCCCCGTGTGTGCCCCCACTTCGTGAGCAGAAAGATCTTGAGCGCCAAGGGCATAATTTTTCTTGTGGGCAGTGATGGCGTCTCCCACGTGAGAGATATAAGGGTAGGGTGGACAGAGAACCGGCGATACTCCGTGGGGTACGCTTTGTGAAGAAAGAGACCGGAAAAAAACACTGACGAACTCTTGAGAGCCATTCATTTTCCAGTTACCAATAACCCACATATGCAAGTCTTGAACCTCCATCATGCAGGCTCGACAGGATTCGAACCTGTGACACCCTGATTAAAAGTCAGGTGCTCTACCAACTGAGCTACGAGCCCACGAACCAAAATCTTATCTCTTTTCTCAGAAAGAATCAATGGATCCGAGAGATATTTCTGCATCCAGAAAATACATTCAAGAGAAAAAAATCATCATGGCCACTAAAGATTTTCCATTCTTTCAAGAAGTTGGAGGAGCTCTTCATCAGAAAGGGCTGCCAGTGATTTTTTCATGGTGTCATCAGAGGGGGGCTTTCCAGAGAAAAATCCATGGATTTTTGCCGAAATTTCCTTGGCTTTCAATGCGACAGAGAGATTATCCTTTTCCATGGCTTTGCGGAAAATTTTTTCTAAATCCTCCAGAAGCATGTCTTTTACAGACAAGAAATCTTTCATAGCGGTGTGGTGCTCAAAAATTTCTTACATTCTTATCATAAAGAAAAAAGATGATTTTTGAAAGTTTTTATTGATTTTTTAGAACTTTTACGATAGAATTCTTCTTATGTAGGTGAGGTGTCTTGTATGAGAATTTTTTTGTGTGGTGCAGGGCAGGTGGGGGAGAATCTTGCGAAGGCTCTGTCCCCGTATTATGAAATTATCCTTATCGATAAAGATGGGGGAATGCTTTCGTCTATTCAAGAGACTTGTGATATCCAGGTGATAAAGGGCAATGCTTCTGATCCAGGTGTGTTGCAAAAAGCCCAACTTGGTTCAGAGGATTTTGTGGTGGCAGTGACAGAAAATGATGATGTGAATCTCATGATCTGTATGATTGCGAAGAAATTTTTTCACGCATCCTTCACGGCGGCACGCATGAGATGTGGGAGTTTTTTTGAACCAGAATGGCAGCAAGAGCTGAAAAAGAACCTTCAGCTTGACGCGATTCTTTCCCCTGAAAGAGATGCGGCTCAAGGAATTTTAGAAAGTCTCAGAGTGCCAAGTGCATTTGACTCCAAGCTCATCGCGAAAGACTCCCTTCAGCTTTTGGGCATTCAAATCCATAAGGATTGTCCTTTTATTGGAAAAACCATTGGAGATATTAAGAAAAACTTTGCATCATATCCTGTGAAAATTCTCCGTCTCATTGGCCCATATACGACAACTTTTCCTCAAGACGAGGATGAGGTTTTGAAGAATTACGCTCTTTATCTTGTGGTGGAAAAAGAATATACAACAGATGTAATGAAGCACTTTGGGTATTCGGATGGGTCTTCAAAGAAAATCCTCTTTTTTGGTACTTCTCTCATAAGTCAATATGTCTTGGAGCAGCTGTACAAAGAGGGAGGCCATAAAATTATTGTCATTGAAGAAGAGAAGAAGAATATTGAAAACATAGCTCCTCTTTTCCCGCAGGTTCTATTTCTTCATGGAAGCCCCTTGAATCCAGAGCTTTTAAAAGAGGCGGGGATTCAAGATATCTCCTATGCTTTGGCGCTGACGTTGGATGATACCGTGAATGTGCTTTCTTCGCTTATGGCATACAGCTATGGAGTAAAACACCCTGTGACGCTTTTGCAACGAGGGGGGTATTTATCGTCTCTTTTTGCCCTTGGTATTGAGAAGATGATTCATCCTTCTCAGCTTGTCATTGCCTATTTGGTGCACAGCATGAGCAAAAACTTTATGCGCACCTTTTATCCCCTGGAAGGCGAGCAAACAGGCATATTTCTGGAGCTTTTTGTTCATTCAAAAGCGCGTGTGGTGGGCATGGAGCATCATGCCGTGGAGAGCGAGACCATTCATATTATTGCCATTATTCGAGAGGAGAAAATCATCTGGCAACCCAAGAATTTTCTTGCAGAGGATATCGTCCTCATGATTATTTTTACCGATGGTTATGAGAAAATGATGAGTCTTTTTAAGCCATAGAATTTCTTGAAGCCGAAGCGTGTTTTTTGTGGTACAATGCCGGTGTGATTCACCCCCTTTGTTGTGCGCATGGTACGGTCTCTTCTGAAGAAAACTGATTTTTTGGGACGAACATGGAAGGAGCGAAGGGTTTTTCTGACGCTTTTCGGCATGGGATTTTCCAGTGGTGTGCCCTTTGCCCTCATGCTTTTTACCCTTAATTTTTGGCTCTATGAACAGGGCATTTCTTTTTCTTCCATGGGATGGCTTGCATGGACGTCTTTGCCCTACACCTTGAAGTTTTTTTTAAGTTTCTTTGTGGATTTTTGTCCTATTCCCTATGTGACAAAATCCATGGGGATGCATCGTGGGTGGGCATTGGTGGTTCAGATACAGATGATGGTGCTTTTTGGAGGGTTAGGATTTTTACATCCATCAACGTCCTGGGTGATTTTTATGTGTATGTGTTGTTGGATTTATTTCTGTGCGGCATTTCAGGATATTGCTCTGGAGTCTTATCGTGCAGAAATCACCACCGCCAGTAATCAGAGCATAAGTGCAGCAGCAAGCTCCATGGGATTTCGTACGGGCCTGTGGGGTGGCACGTATGTTCCATTACAGATAGCTCATTATTTTTCTTGGCATGTGGCTTTTTGGTGTATGGGGGGGCTTATGGTGGTAGGAGTGTGTAGTACGTTGTTCAGTCGTTCTCCATCATCACAAAAAAATGAAAAACCACGAGAGTGGGCGGCCTTTCTCGTGACCTTGATGAAAAAAAATGTGACATCATCTTCTTTTTTGTGGATTGTGTTTTTGCTTTTTTCCTACAAATGGTCGGATGTTTTTTGTCGATCTATGATGGGACCATTTTTTCTGAAAATGGGGTATAGCAAAGAACTCACTGCTCATGTGGATAAATTTTTAGGGCTTTTCGCCTCATTGGCAGGCAGTTTTTTGGGGGGATGGGTCATTAATGTCATGAATATTCCAAAAGCTTTTATGATATGGAGTGTTGTACAGGCGGTGGCGTGGGCTTTGTGGATTCCCCATGAGTGGATGGGGTATTCGGTGGAAATATTTACGGCGAACATCGTGGTCATGAATTTTTCAGGAGGCATGGGAAACACAGTGCTTTTAGCATATCTTTCCTCTTTGTGTCATAAGCCAGGTACGGCCGTAAAGTATGCATTTATTTCCTCTGTGGGATCTTTGGGGCGCATTGGGGCCAGCTTTACTGCAGGCTTTGTGGCAGGGATGTGGCCTCTCTTTTTTACATGTGGAAGCATATTATGTCTTCTGACATGTGTTCTTGCATGGAAAAAAACACCCCTTAAACAAAAAATTCAGTGAACTGCCTCTTTGTGATACATCTGATATTCAGAAGGTATGGTGAGGGGGGTACTCGATTTTTTCCAAATAAAGGCCCCAGGGTGGTGCAGTGCGCACCTCAGGAGAAGATTTTTTTGCATTGAGGATTTTTTGTATATGTTGTGGCTCCCATTTTCCTCGTCCCACATGCACCAAAGCTCCCACCATCATGCGCACCTGGTGATGAAGGAATGATCGTGCTCGTGTGTGTATGAGTATAAGATGTTTTTCCTGGGTGACATTCAAGACATCTAAGGTGCGCACGGGAGAAGATGCTTGACATCGGGCGCATCGAAAACCTGAAAAATCATGGGTACCCACAAAGTATGTTGCAGCCTCTTGCATGGCAGAAATATTCATCTCATATGGCACCCACCACGAGCGGTTTTTTTCCAGAGGGCTCGGTGTGTCTCGAGGAAAAATCCTATAGATATAGGAGCGACTGATGGCAGAAAATCGACAATGAAATTCAGGGGGAATATAAAAAGCACGTACGACGGTAATGCCTGACGATCTGAGATAAAAATTCATTGCGCTGCGCAAAATATGTGGAGGAAAATCTTTCAAGAGCTCCACATGGGCCACCTGACCCAAAGCATGAACCCCTCTATCTGTACGCCCTGATCCCCATACGATGACTCGCTCCTGACAAAGGAGAAAAAATGCTTCCTGCAACGCACCTTGTACTGTGGGAATTTCAGGTTGCCATTGCCAGCCAGAGAAAAACATCCCATCATACTCTATAACAAGACCGTAACGAGGCATACACCCATGGATTCTCACACGCTCCTGGAGAGGATATCACGCTTTCATGGTCATCACCAGGGGGCCATTACTTTGGCTCCCATGGAAAAGCTTTTGAGCAAACTTGGTCATCCGGAAAAAAAATGTCCTCCAGTTATCCACGTGGCGGGCACAAATGGAAAGGGATCTGTCACGGCTTTTCTGAAAAGTTGTCTGGAGCATGCTGGTCTCCGTGTCCATCGTTTTACATCACCACATCTTTTTTCTTATACAGAGCGTATCGAAATCTATGGTGTTCCCATAGAGTCTGGAAAACTTGAGCATTATTTGGATGTGTGTGCAGAGCTTTTGCCCGTTCTGGATATTTCCCTTTTTGAAGCCCTCACTGCCAGTGCATTTTTGGCATTTTCTGAGCATACTGCGGATATGGTTATCATGGAGGTGGGGCTTGGGGGCATATGGGATGCAACCAATTGTGTTACCACCACGTGCGTTTCTGTGGTGACGTCCGTCTCTAAGGATCATGTACACATATTGGGGCCAGAGCTCACAGATATTGCACGCAACAAGGCAGGAATTATGCGTCCCAAAGTTCCTTGCGTGATTTCTCCACAGTCTCCTGAGGTGATGGATGTTTTCCTCCATGAAGCTGCGCAAAAAGAGACCCCACTTTTTTTGTATGAAAGGGACTGGGAGGTTACCATTGGTCACCATGGTTTTGTGCTCACACATGGAGAAGAAAGTTTCCAGTATCCGTTGCCAGGGCTTTTGGGAGAGCATCAAATTTTCAATGGGGCCACGGCCATTATGGCTTTAAAAAAACAGAATGTGCATCCCATGGCTGAAGAGCATCTCTGTGCCGGCGTGAGAAATGTGGTGTGGGCAGGTCGATTGGAGCGGTTGTCATCTGGGGTTCTGACAAGGCGCTTTCCTGGGTGGGAGCTATGGATTGATGGAGCGCATAATGAGGGTGGCGCTTCTGCTCTGGGAAAATATGCCCTGGATCATTGGCAGAAGGATCCAAAGAAGGAGCCTCTTATCATTGTTCTCAGCATTGGGAAAAAAAAAGACAGTGAGGAGGTTATGAAAATTTTGTCTCCTGTGGCTCAAGTTCTTTGTTTTATAGATGCTCCAGATCCTCGTCATGCATTTATTCCCGAGGAGGTATTGGAGCAACAAGCAGAGGATCTGGAGGTTTCCTGCCCTCTCTTTTCCTATGCCACCATAGAAGATTTTTTATCTCGAGCTCCCATGGAGCTTCCTGATTTTCCTTTCTGTCGCATTCTTTTTTGTGGATCTCTCTACAGTATTGCGGCTGTGCGCCATTATAATACGTATGGAACACCAGTATGACATTTTCTTTACAGCATAAAATATTTCAAGGGCCAGTGGGAACATCTTCTGCAACGCTTGTGGTGCGTGCTCTCAAAAATTTTTATCGTACTGCCCCTCACAAGGTGCAGGAAGTGACCATCTTTCTTCCATATAACATGAGTTTTCCATTTTTTTATAAGGTTTGCGCTCAGGAAAATCTTGTGCTTTTACCAAAAGTGTATTCTTTGGAGCGTCCGCTGGGGTATGCCTTCTCCATGGTGGAAAATAGTTTGCCACCACTTCCTGCAGCTTTTATGAAGCCATGGCTTTTGGATTTTGTTGAGGAGATGGGTTTTCCTTCACCCATGGCCACCCTAGAGGAGAAAGTGTCTTGGGGGGAGTTTCTCCTGTCGTTATGGAAAGATGTTCTTTTCTCATCCCCTTTTTCTAGGGACTCCTCATCCCATGCGTCCCCTTTTGTCTCTTTTTTTCAGAAATGGGTACAGTTTCTTGCTGAGAGGGGATGTGCCCATCCTGCCCTTTCTCGCATGGAGCAAAAAGAATATGTCCACGACCATATAAAAAAAGGGTCTGGTATGATTTTTATTCTGGATGACTGGCATACCACACCCGATAAAACAGTTTTTCTTCGCAATATCCTCGCCCAGGAACATGGTTATCTTGTGTTGCCCTCCACCCCATCTGTTCAGAGATATGATGAAGGCATTATGTCCCATTGTCATCCTTTTCATGTGATGAAAGAGAAGATCACGTCTCTTGGGTGTGACCAGGTACATTGCTGGCCTTTTCCCCATGAGCCCCATGAATGCCATGAGGCGGTGGATGTTTTTCTTCACAGCTGTACCCATGTGCTGTGTTTACCCAAGGAAGAAAAATTGCAGAAAGGTGCTGTGGCTTTGCGAGAGAAATTGCATCTCATGGAGTGTGCTTCAGAAGAGGAGGAACTGCGTCAAGTGGCGCTTCTTGTGAAGACCCATGGCCACAACAAAAAAATCCTTCTCGTGATTCAAGATCCATTACGGGTGCAAGCTTTTGCTTCGGCGCTGTCTCTCCACCATAGTATTGTTGAAAATGCTATGACTCCAGCGCTTTTCTTTTCCATGGAAGGAAATTTTTTGGTGGTATTGCTTGATGTGCTTTTGGACCCTGCCTGTCATCACAGTTTTTGTGCATTTCTGCGACATCCTATTTTTTCTTCCCTTTTGCCCAGCTCCTTTTGTTCTGGGGTGGAAAAAATGCTACGAGGCTATCGGTGGACCCACAACATTCCTGATTTTCTTCGAGAGTTTTGTGGGGAACATTCCCATCCGCTTTTTTTGCAAAAAATGGGGAGAATTTTTGCAGAAGCTGCATGCTTTTTACAAAACGCCACGGAGCGTTCCATGGGGGACTGGGTACGCCTTCATGCGGAGGCTGTAGAAAAACTTGTGCCACATTTCTGGTGTCAGCATGAGTATCTCCTTTCATCCCTCATCTTTTTTGCAGAGACGTATCCTCAGGCAACTTCATGTTCGCTTTCGTACTATCGCATGTGCCTGACACTTTTTCTGAAGAATATGAAGGGCTCTGGGGGGATGCCCCTTGCTTCAGATTTCCCTCAGAATGAGATAAGGATTATGCTGTGTACACCCAAAGAAGCTTTTTTGATGCAGGCAGAAGTGTGTGTACTTGTGGGATGTCATGTGGAGTCCTCAGGATTTTCTCAAGCATCTCATGGATTGCAGGATGTCACACATGCATATTTTGCGGCGTGTGTCGCCCATTGTCTTACCTGTATGCAGATATACATTATCACTTGTGCAGCGCAGCCCGCATCTCTGTTGGTACGATTAAAAGCATGTTTGCATTCTGCACAACAGAGTCTGTCATGTGGCGAGAAAATATTTTTGTCTCCCACAGCTGTGATGCCTATGCCACAGGAGTGGCTCCGAGCCCCCTGCCTTGACGGTGAGCATCTTCCTAGGAAAATTTCTGTGACACGGATGGAATTGTGGAAAAAAAATCCCTATGCATTTTATATGGAATGTGTGTTGAAGATTCGTCCTCTGGAGCCTGTAAGCCCTTCGGTGGACAAGAGATTTTTAGGGGTACTTCTGCATCGGTCTCTGGAGCATTTTGTGCGAATATGCCCACCACAGGTGCCATGGTCTTTGGAACAGACCATGGAGCATATGACAACGGTGCTGCGATGGAATACAGATATTCCCCATGTGCCGTTCACGTTTTTTCAACGAGGTGCCCTGGAGAGAACATTGCGCTCCATAGCAGAACGAGAGTACGTTCGGCGTCAGGACTCGCCCCCCTATATTTCTTTTACAGAGGTTCCCTTTCACCATACCGTGGATATGAATATACCCGTGATGCTTACGGCTCGAGCTGATCGTGTGGATATTTTCTCCCAAGGGAATATAGATCTCATTGATTATAAGACAGGGGTCATTCCCACTGCGCAAGAGAACCTTGAGGAGGATCTGCAGCTCCCTCTGGAGGCATGGCTTCTTTTCCATGGGGGGAATGCCCATATCACTCCTCCCCTTACACCAGAGCACATAAAGGCCTTCTGGTGGACATTTTCCCTTACAAAGCCATTGCGGTATGTGGCCCATCCCAGGGATCTTTCTCTTTTCCTGCAAGAGGATGAGCCCCATATTTTTTCTTGGCTGCAGATGCATTTTGCACAGCAGTGTGTGTATGAAGATACAGGACGTGGGTGGAATGCAGAGCTTCAGCTTCTTTCACGAAAAGGAGAAGAATTTTTTGGATGATGCTTGAGTGCTGCTTTTAAAAGTTTTCGAATTTTTCAGCTTCATGAAAAATATCAAGGAGCATTTCTTTTTCGATGGGGGAGAGAGGTTCTGATGTGAGCCGATTATTTTCATGATGGCCAAAGCCTCGAAGCTCATTGATATACTTAATCATGAGAAGATTTTTGGCGCTTCTGAAGAGTTCATGCATGGGAGAGAGCTTATGAGAGAGCTCTAAGGCTTTAGAGGTTTCCTTTTCCCTCCACAAAGAGAGAATAGCCTTATAGTATTTCGGAAACACACTTCCGCACACAGAAATAATGCCCTGCCCACCACTGGCCAAAAATGGAAGAAAAGTAGCATCATCCCCACATAAGAGGGAAAAATTCTCACAGGTGCTTAAAGCAATATTTTGTGCAAAATCCAACGAGCTGTCCTTGAGTCCGACAATCCGGGGGAGGGCAGCTAAATATCGAAGAGTGCTTGTGCTGATAATCCGCATGGTTCTTTTGGGGTTCACATAAATGACGATGGGGATATCTGTGGCATTATGTATTTCTTCATAATAGATTCTCATGGAAATATCGGTGCTTGACACGTAATGTGGCGTCACGAGAAGTACTGCGTGGGCTCCCGCTTCTTGAGCATCAAGAATATTCGCCACCGTTTCGCGCACGGTCACAGCCGCCGCTCCAGCAATTACACGTTGATTGGGGAGAATAGATGTACAAGCAAGAGCAATAATCTCCTTCTTTTCCTCCCGTGACAGTACCAGAAATTCTCCTGTGGTTCCACAGGGTACAACCCCATCAATATTTTGCGTTTTAACCCACGAAAAATAGCGACCTAATGCATCTAGATCTACAAAACCTTTTTTATCATATGGGGTCGCTACAGCACCAAAAACTCCTTGGAATTGGTTGTTATTTTTCATGAAAAAAGGCGTCTAAAATATAATAAGGCAGATTGTAGTTTTTTTTAAAAGAAAAATCAACACAATTTTTTTAACATTTTATAAAGAATAAATGTTCAAATAAAACTAAACAATATAAATAATTTTATAAATATAAAGTTACTTTCTTTAATTCTAGATGAGGGCCATCTGATTTTATCTTGCATGTACTTTTTGTATTGGTGTGTAAAAAATATTTAAAATGGTAAAAAATCTCACAAACAGTTCCATTCTTTTTATAATATGTGCAAGATTCTAAATACACATCATTTTGGCATAAATCGAAATTTAAACTTTTTCCATTCGGAGTATCGATCTTTGGGAAGGGGGAGGGGATTGCACCGAGGGCTGTCTAATGCCTCCAAAACATTTTGTACGCCGAGCTCATATGTGGGATGTTGAGGTGTGCCTTCTCCGTGAAGGACTTGCACGTGGGCAATGCTTCCATCTGGGTTCATCTCCAACTCTACCACAATAATGAGGGTGCCATTTTCCTTTGCTCGTATGGGCACACGCCATGCTCCCTCTAGAACACGACGTACTCGATCCATATAACTCATGGACATGTGGGGCCCTACGGCTGCTGCACCATAACGGGAGGTGGAGTCTTTGTCTGTTATGGGAGTGGAGGCGGATGGCCCCTTTTTATCATGGTCCAAATTTTTGAGCATTTTGATAAAGTCTTCCTCATCATTTTCTTTATTGGGCTGTCCTTTTTGAGCTGGGCTCTTTTTCTTTGGAGAATTTTTAGGGGGTGCCGGTTTTTTGAGAGGAGCTTTTTGAGGAGAAGGTTTTTTCTCCGAGGGTTTTTTCAGAGGAGGCTTTTCTTTTTTCTTTACATCTTGCAAAAGACTGTCGATGTCGGGATCTTTTTCTTCAGGAGATTTTTTTTCTTGCTCTTCTTTTATGGGTGTTTTTTCTTCTTTCTCAGGTCTGGGTTCTGGAGATTCTTTTTTTTCTTCAGCAGGTACTTTTTCTTGCTCTTGTGGGGGAGGGGCTGGGAGAGAATTTTCAAGGGGAGGATTTTCCTCTCGTTTTTTTTCTTGATGATCTGGCTCCTCCTCTTTTGGCATGGAAATTGGAGCTTGAGAAATTTCGCTGACCTCCATAACCTCTAAGGGAATGCTGCAGGGGGGCACCTCCTCTATGGGCTCTCGAAAAAAAGAAATTCCATTCCACAGAAGAAAGGCGCAGAAGGCTCCGTGGAGAACAAGGGAGAAAAGAAAGCCGGCAACGTTTTTTTGTCTCATGATGAAGACGGTGTTCTTTCGGTGAGAAGGACGATTTTTCCAAAATGTGCTTCCTTTAAGACAGAAATAACAGTTAAGACCGTTTCGTAGGATAATGTGTTATGGGCCCGAAGATAGATGCGATCTGTGCTTTTTTCTGGAAGACTTTGGAGGGCGGGTATGAGGGTTTCTAAGGCAACCTCCTTTTCTTGAAGAAAGATTTTCCCCTGTTTGGTGATGCTGATGGTAACAGGATGGTGGGAGGAGGTGGAGGATGATGAGGAGGTTTTGGGCAAATCCAGAGGAACGCCAGTAATGGTTTGTGCCGTAATCATGAATATCACCAAAAGCACCAAAAGCACATCCACAAGAGGTATGATGTTTGCTTCACAGGACGGTTCTGCTTCATCATCAAAGGACATTTTCGCCATTTTTTGCTCCTGAAGAAAAGAATTTTATGAAAAAGCGTTGTGTATGTTGTTGTGCCTCATGTTATCTTGTGTGTGTATATTCACCCTAAACAATAAGTGGACAATTCGTGTGCAAAGATTTGCATGCGCGCAATGTATGCATGAATTGATGTCATAAGGCGATTATATGCAACGGCTGCGCAGATGGTAACCACAAGGCCAATGGCTGTGACAAAAAGCGCCTCTGCAATGCCGGGCGCAACCACCGACAGGCTGTTGTTTTTCGTGGATGCAATCCCCTGAAAGCTGTGGATGACGCCCCACACAGTGCCAAAGAGCCCCACCAAAAAAGCGGAGGATCCAATGGAGAACAAAAGCCCCATATTGCTTTTCAGGTCCTCTCGTCGCTCCTGGATATGAATCTGTAGCATTTGGTCTAATCGCTGTTGAAAGCGCGCACGGGATTCCTCGCCTCTGCTGGTAATGTTATGCCATTCAGAGGAGGCGCATCGAAGTAAATTTCCAAAAGGGCCATTTTCCTTTGGGCTTAGACGGCTCTCCCATTTCTCCAAGGGTAAATTTGGGAAAGCGCTCAGCACATAGTCCGCCTCTTTCTGGAGATTTCGCAAAAGTATGTATTTGGAGAAGATAATACTCCAGGAGAGAACTGAAGCAATGATGAGAAGCAGTACCACCCCTTTCACCACCCAATCAGCTTGCAACAAAAGTGCTATGAAGGAAGATCCCTCCGGGCCATGTGTCACAGGAAGAAGTGTTTCTTCGATCATAAGTCTCCCTATAGGAGGAGTTTCTAGAGAAAAGGTAAATTCTTGGAGAGAAAAATGCAACTCTTTTTTCACAAAAGAGAGGGGAAAAATAGGATTCGGACATATGAGGTTTTTATCGAAGGCGACGAATGTTTTCAGCATAGTGGGCTTCCGTGCCACCGCTGTGAAAAATAAAGCTTCCGGAGATGAGATGATGAACGCCAGCATTTTTTGCAGCCACTGCGGTTTTGTCTGTGATACCGCCATCCACTGCGAGCTCTATGTGGGGAAAGTTGTTCTGAAAATATGATGTGCTGTTTAGGCCTTCCGAGAGAAAAGATTGTCCCCCAAAGCCAGGGTTTACTGTCATGAGAAGAGCCATGTGGCATTTTTCCCATATCTGAGCTGAAACGTCTCTTGGGTCGTCGTGGGGTTTTAAGGCGATGCCTGCTTGTATGTTGTGTGCCTTAATCATATGAACTGTCTCGAGAAGGTTATGACAAGCATCCGGGTGCACAGTAATGCTGGCAGGGTTGAGGGATAAGAAAGGGGGCAGAAAAGCCTCCACCGGCGTTACCATAAGATGCACATCCAACGGAAGTGTTGTATAGTCTCTGATATGTTGAAGCATAGTGGCGCTGAAACTAAGATTGGGAACAAAATGACCATCCATGATGTCACAATGGAGGGCATCCGCCCCCGCTTTTTCCAAAAGCTGAGCTTCCTCACCAAGGCGTCCGTAGTGGGCTGACAGAAGTGAAATGCTTATCTTCACAAAGGGTTTCTATAGAGTGAAATGTAGCCCTTCCCCCTCGTGACCAAAAACACTTTGAGCAGTTCTGGTCCTAAAAAAGGAAAAACGCCTGCTTCCCATGCCAAGGATGCGTCCTCCATGATCCATTGAAGATGGAAGAAGCCCGTGAGAAGAATGAAAAGTGCTCCCACATAAAAAACTGCTGTATGCCACAGCACATTTTTTGTAGCATTTTTTCCATATCTGAGGCAAAACGACAGCAGAGGGGCCACCCACAAAATACCAAAAAGGTAGCCTCCCCGTGGTCCCAAAATGACCCCCATGCCGGATGAGAAGCAGGAGAAAACCGGCGCACCCATGACACCAATGCAGAGCCACGAGAGAATGGAGAGGAAAACCTGCCCCGGCGGCAGCAAAAAGGCTCCATAAAAAACAGCCAAGGTTTGCAAGGTCAACGGCACAGGATAGAATGGCACAGCTATCTGAGAAGCCACGGACAGAATCGCTATAAAAATGGCCATGTCCCGAGCTTCCCTCATGGGGAAAAATTGTGAAACCTTCTGAAATAATCCCTTCGATGTGTAAGACAGCATATGCCCCCCGTTTGCTTCCCCTTAAGATAGAGAGAGCTCTTGTTCTTTGTCAAGAACAATTTTTGTCTCAGGACATTCCACGGGCTTATTTCTGAGGGGCTTGCAAGGAGACGCGCCGGTATAATATACTGAAGAGCAGTTGGAGCTGATCGCAGAGGTGGGGCAAACCGCGCTGTGAGTCTAGTTACAGAGAGATATTTTTGCAGAGAAGGAGGTATGCCGTATGTCTAAAAGTAGTCATAAATTTGTTCCATTGCAGGATCGCGTCCTTGTGCGTCGTATGGAGGCAGAGGAGAGAACATCTGGAGGAATTATTATTCCAGAAACTGCAAAAGAAAAACCCATAGAGGGGGAAGTTTTGGCTGTGGGGCCTGGCCTTCGAGATGAAAAAAGTGGTGGTGTTCGATCATTGGATGTGAAGAAAGGGGACCGAGTTCTTTTTGGAAAGTGGTCTGGTACAGAAGTAAAAATCAACGGAGAAGATCTTTTGATTCTGAAAGAATCGGATATTTTCGGTATTCTTGAGTAAAAGTATATTTGAATGATGAACAAAAAATTCACTTTAAGGAGGAGATAAATTATGAGTGCGCCAAGAGAAATTAAGCACGATCAAGATGCTCGCGACGGTATTTTTGCTGGAGTTGAAAAGCTTTCGCGAACGGTTGCATCCACTTTGGGACCAAAAGGGCGTCCTGTTATTTTGGGAAAGGAATTCGGTTATCCTCGCATTACGAAAGATGGTGTTACAGTGGCGAAGGATATTGTTCTAGAAAATAAGTTTGAAAACATTGGTGCTCAGATTGTGAAGGGTGCTGCTTCTCAAACTGCGGAAAGCGCAGGAGATGGCACCACAACGGCAACGATTTTAGCTGAAATGATGACTCGCACAGCGCTTCGTCTCATTGCCAGTGGTGTGAATGCGGTGGAGATCAGAGATGATGCGGAAAATGCCGTGGCAGACATTGTGAAAAATCTTGCTCAAGACTCCATCTCTTTGAAAGGAGAGGATGAACAGATTGCTCAGGTGGCCATCATTTCTGCCAATGGAGATAAGGAAGTTGGCAATATGATTGCTGAGGCCATGAAGCTTGTAGGTAATGATGGCGTTATTACCGTGGAAGAATCCAAATCCATGAGAATGGAGCTGGAAGTGGTGAAGGGAATGCGGTTAGACAACGGATACGTGTCTCCATATTTTGTGACAAATCATGCGAAAATGTTGTGTGAAATGGAGAACCCCCTCATTCTTCTCCACGAGAAAAAGATCTCGTCCATCCAGTCTATTCTTCCTGTTCTCGAAAAGGTTGCACAAGAAGGAAAGGCGTTGGTGGTCTTTGCTGAGGATTTCGAAGCAGAGGTTCTGGGAATGTTTGTGGCCAACAGACTTCGTGGGGGTTTGCGCATTGTTGCGGTGAAGGCTCCTGGTTTTGGAGAAAGAAGAAAGGCCATGATGGAAGACTTGGCGGTTTTGACTCAGGCGCAAGTCATCTCAGAGGAGATTGGCATGAAACTTGAGAAAGTCGATATAAGCTTTTTGGGAGCTGCCAAGAAAGTAACGGTCAGCAAAGATCATGTGACAGTTCTGGAGGGTGCTGGAAAGAAACCAGCCATTGAGGAAAGATGTGCGCATATTCGTGCACAGATCGCAGAGACAACCTCTGATTATGATAGAGAGAAACTTCAAGAGCGGTTGGCGAGACTTACGGGAGGCATTGCTGTTATTCGTGTAGGTGGAGCAACGGAAATGGAAGTGAAAGAGCGCAAAGATCGCGTGGATGATGCGGTCCATGCCACGAAAGCTGCCATTGAAGAGGGTATTGTGGCAGGCGGTGGAACCGCGCTTATTGCTGCCGCCCGCATGCTTTTTCTTGAGCAGGAAGACGCAAAAAAGAAGGGTTTGCCTTTTGGGTATGGAAAACAGTGTGTGCTTTCTGCTATTCAGGCTCCCCTACGACAAATTGCCAAAAATGCAGGCAAGGAAGATGGAGTTGTTTTCTCCCATGTTTTTGAGAAACTTATTCATGGAAAAGAGAAAAACTATGGCTATGATGCGCGCAATGATGTTTATGGTGATATGATAAAAATGGGCATCATCGATCCTTCTAAGGTGACGCGTTTGGCTTTGCAGACTGCCACTTCTGTTGCATGCACACTTATTACCACCGGTGCAGTTGTGGCGGAAAAGAAAGAGTTGCCTGCAGCAGCTCCTGCCGCTGGTATGGGTGGCATGGGTGGCATGGGAGGTATGGATTTTTAAGAAGCGAAAAACACGGTTTGAAGGGCTTCTTTCCCTGATGGGGTCTTGTGGGAGGAGGGGGGCGCGCATCCCTCTCTTCCTTTTTTTATATAACATCTTCAGCGTTTATTTTATGGTTTTCTCGTTAGTGAAAAATACAGTACAAGTAAAAAAATGTTTTTCCCCTCTTGACTCTTCTTTTTTTTGATTATAGAATGAGGACCAGAGTTCAATAGAGAGGAAAAAATCTATGAAAAAAATTTTATTGGGTCTAGGACTTGCTCTCGTTTTGGCACAGTCTTTTGAAGCTGAAGCAGGAAGACAAAGTCCTCACCTTCGTCGTTCTAAAAACAGAGTGGCTACTAGGTCAACCTCGAGGAGCCGGAAGAATAGTCCATTCAAAGCAGGGAGAAGAGCAAGTGCTCGGAGAAAAGTAGCTCTCGTAGCAAAGAATGCTAATTTGACTCCTGTTGTTGTTGATGACAAAGGTGATGTGAAGGGAAAGGTTTCAAGAAGAAAAATAAGAACACATCGTGGAAGAAACCATCAGATTAAACCTTCTGTAGTTGAGAGAATTGTAAAGGTGGGTGAAAAGGATCCTGAGATGGTAGTAGTACCTGTTGATCATCCAGCAGCTCCAGTTCAGGCAGCCCCAGTGGTTTCCGTTTCGCGTCAGGATGCTCAGCAAGCCGAAAAAGAGAATCAATCAGGTCTTGTGAAAGATCAAGAAGATCAAGAAGGATACGAAGAGGCCGAGGAAAATCAAAACCTTGGTGGTAACGAAGACGCTGCTGACAAAGAAGAGGGTGAAGATGAAAATGGTGGGGCAGCTGAGGACCAGCAGATTGGAGATGAAGAAGAGGCATCAGAAGCTCCTTCTTCTAAACTGAACAAAGTTCTGTCGGTGGCGAAGTGGGTTGGTCTAGGTGCTGTAGCGTATGTCGCTGCGGCCGGTCTTGCCAGGTACTTTGGCTTTACTGAACCAGCAAGATCTCTCTGGGAAACTGTGGTGCTTCCTGCTAACCATCTTAAGAATTACACTTTGGGTTATTTTACAGGTGAGAATTATCTGAAAGAGGGGAATCTTAAGGTGAAAGTTTATAACGGTTTTAAAAAGGAATATGATGGCCTTATAGGAGCAGAGCAAAAGCAGGATTTACGGCAGGACTTACAACAAACTGAGGATGATGGTCTTGCTTTTATCAGGAGTGGAGGGTGGCTCGCTGATGGAAAGCTAAACCAAGAGGAATGTTCGAAAGTATTCACGAACAAATATGGAAATAAAGAAAGATCTAAGACGATATGTAATAACATTGAAGAGCAAATGAAATAGTAAGATTCTTTTTGCATAGAGTGTTATAGGTAGAGGGAGTAGAAGTTTATCTTCTGCTCCTTTCTTTTTTTATAAGAAATGGATTGTGTCTGCAGGGGAGACTCCCCCTTGAGGGAGGAGGTTTTTTGCTGTGGAAGCGCATTTTTCCACATTGTGTGTGCGCATGTATCATAAAATAATGTCTGCAGAAGAGAGAGGCTCTCCATGAATGAGGGGGTGGCTTTTTTTTGCTGTGGAAACGCATTTTTCCACATTGTGTGTGCGCATGTATCATAAAATAATGTCTGCAGAAGA
>CAZLKT010000001.1:162991-163446 GCA_964560205.1 uncultured Holosporaceae bacterium
TCCATGAATGAGGGGGTGGCTTTTTTTTGCTGTGGAAACGCATTTTTCCACATTGCACATTCGTGTTATAAAATCATTTATCTGAGACGCTTCAATATATTCTTACGTCTTTTTTATGTGATGCCTTTTTTCCTTAGGATACAGAGAATTTTTCTTGTATGGAGAGTTCTGCCTAGAATCTTACTAAAGAGGAAACTAAAGAGGAATCTTAGAAAAATTTTTTATCCCATGCTGTGAAAATTTTTATATTCTTCTCAGCCATCATTCTATGTATATACTTCAAAATCCTCTCCTGTATAACGTATTGTGAGGCATGAGGGGGGGTATGGGAGTATGATCTCCCCGAGGTATATATACTAAATTAGGTAGTGTCGACATTTAATATTTTTGTGTTATAATGTTTTAGCATCAAGAAGGGAGGTTAGAATGTTATACGATTTAAGAGATGATCAATG
>CAZLKT010000002.1:0-3564 GCA_964560205.1 uncultured Holosporaceae bacterium
TGCTGATGCGCTCTGATTATTGTTGAATCTATCATCATTATCACTATCCACCGCTCATGTATGAAATATCATCTGCCACACACCAGCTTTAGCCCAACGCATAAATCCCTTCTTGATGCTAAAATGCTGAAGTATTGTAACATAAAAATACTAAATGTGGCACCGCCTAAGGGGCCCAAAGTCATCATGACTCTGGGCTTTTTTATCTGCCATTTTGAGCAACCATCTTTGCTGAAAATTCATGGTGCTCGCCATCCTTCTCCCACTGAAAGCACCGAGATTCTGCCTCTGGCCACGTCTCTAAAAAGTCTATGTTCACACAAGCCATGCATAACCCAGAAAGATGTCCCCCCATACAAGCCACCTTTTTTCCATGACAAAAAAGATCCACACCCTTCTCTGGCAAGAGCAACGGAGTTTCATCAATGGCCAAAGCACAGGCGCGTTTTCGGATCTCACCCTTATAATGGGTACGGGACATCAGCTCTTGTCCTTGGTAACACCCCTTTGTCCATGAGAGCGCATGCAGGTGCTCATAGCCATATTCTAAAATAATAGAAGCCCCCTCCACCAAATCCCAGACACCATCTGGCACGGCACATTCCATGCGATGCATGTGATAGGCGTCCTCGGAAGATTTCTGAAATCCTGGTGGCACCACACCCCGTGTCGCACCAGCAGGCGTATAAAAACGAAAACCCATGCCGTCGTGCCTCGGATCACGTGCACACATACCATGTATGTGGGATGGTGATTCTCCTAGGATGGAAAAAATATCATACTGGCCATGGGCCATCTCCACCTTATGAAAAGGCTTATATCGAGAGAAGAGCTTCCATAACTCGTCCCCTCGAGACGCATCATGGTCCACAAGAATGGCATCCTCCTGAAACACAAGAAACATGTCACTGTGAAATCGCCCTTGGGGCGTAAGCAATGCACTGAAACTAAGAGTGGCTCCTCGAGCCACATCCTGCGTAAGAAGTCCTTGTAAAAAAGAAACCCGCTCTGGACCCGAAAGAGAAAGAACAGCGCGGCTTTTCAAAAAAATCCACTGATTCATGAAAAAAAAGATTTCGTCACTTCTGTGTACAGCATACACGGGAAGAGGGGATTTCCACAACGAACCTCTCAGAAAAACAGCACGTGAAGGCCCTCAAGAACTCCCTGCTCTTTAAATTATTTTTTCTTATCCCCAAAAATTTCTTCCGCAAAACTCTAAGCTAAGACACATCAGCCCTCTTGTCCAGCAGGAAGCTGCCGAGACCCAGAGCATCCCTTCCTTCTTTTTTTTCTGTGTTTATTGGAAATACGAGCTGCACGTCCTTTTTTTCTTGGAGTCCTGTCACCACACGGAGATGGACAAATAAGAAGACGAGGCCCCCCATACTTTCTTTGATGCTCTTCTGCCCTTTTCACCATCATCTTCACTTGTGCTGGAGTTGTGGCCTTCGCCGATGATGGCATCACACAACTTGCTCCAAACACCACAAACCACATGGTCATCGCCCTATAATTTATCATATGAAATCCCTCCTCTTTCTATTATCTGTTTACCCATGACTTACCATGAGGGAGTCGCCTCCCCTCGATTGTCGCACAATCTCCTCCCATTCTTCCTGTGTCATGGCCTGCACCTGTGATGCTATGCCAAAAACCATCATGCACGCACACACTGTCATCACCATATTCTTTTTCATAATAACCTCCTATGGTTTCCATAAAACTTATTTTTTTCTGTCATGTGTAAAGTAGATCCCCAAAAAATCCAAGAAAAGAATTATTTTCTCTCGACCCTCCATTTTACCCTCGTGTATGAGGTCCAAAATCATGGGAACCACCTCCCACCATAGTACCTACAGCATGGGGTTGATTCTGAGAGTTTCCCTTTGCCATGGGGTTAGGAGCAATTAAAAGACCACGCTTCCTTCCTTCAGCCGCCATCTCGCTCCAATTTTCTGGCACACCACCTCTACCCCCCTTTGTACCTTGAGAGCCATGGGATTCAAAGTCATGGGATCCACCTCCTACCAGAGTACCTACAGCATGGGGCTGGCGATCATGGGATCCACCTCCTAGCATACCACCGTAGGACTGATTCTGAGAGTTGCTCTTTGCCATGGGGTTAGGAGCAAGCAAAGGCGCACGACTTAAATGCTTTTCTTTTTGGATTTTTTTTGCCCGTTCCGCCATCTCGCTCCAGTTTTTTGGTGCACCGTCGGCTGTCACCTGAGACGCTATACCAAATCCCATAACAAAAAGAGCAAGCACTGTCATTTTTTTCATGTTTATCATAATAACCTCCTGTATATGAACTATATTGTTTTCCCTTATGAACCTAAGTATTTTTTTGCTGCATATTTTCTTCCAGCTTCGGAAAGTACGGAGCGAATGTGATCCATTCTCTTCGCCTCCCTCACTCCTTCTTCTATATCCCTCTTAGTCACAGCCTGGACACCAGAGGCGCCACAAAGCATGCACAATATAAAAAGGAAAAAAAGATTTTTCTGTATATACTTCTCGAATGTGTTCATCTGTCCTCCTTTCATAAAAAAATCTCGCCAGCAATAGTTAGAAGCCCTTGGGTTTTATCATGCGACTCTTCCAGCCTTCAATTTTGTCTTTTATATCGTGCCCCCAACGTTTCTCCATGTCACGCTCCATATCAAACTCTTCCACACTCCTCTCACGTTTATTTGCTTTGTCTTCATGAGCTGTAACATCACCATTGGGTCCTACAAAAAAGAACATATAGATGCTCAGCATCACATACATTTTTTTCATATTTTTCATACATTTTTTCACAAAATCACCCTTTTGGCATCCTTCTGGGTTTTTCCATACCTATTTTTTCCCTTATCTTATTCTTTAGCTTTCTGGCCTTCTTTTTCCCTGATGTATACAAAGCACCTATGTCTTTTTTTGCTTCCCCTAAATGAGTGTGGATAAAATCTCCTGCGTCATTTTTAAAGTCATGGAATTTTTCTCCAATTTTATATTTTTGATTATAATATTGTGCCTTTTCTTGAGCTTTGTGAAAAAGATTCTTCACACCTTCTTTTATGTCTGCTTGAAGCCCCCCATGAGCACTCAATCCAAGAAAGAAAATCATGGATAAACAGATTTTTTTTATAGATTTATATGTACTCATACAATGTCTCCTGTGCGGGGTGAAACCCCTGGTGTCATTGAAGCATGGGCTTCATTTTTGATGTTTTTCTTATTCTTGAACATAGAGAGAACTGTCATATTTCCCTATTTTTTTCCAGAATCTTCTTTTTTCTGAGCAGCCCTCTCTCGTTCTGCTTTGTATTTTATGGCGTCATCAATCTTTTTTTATCTATCAGTTCTTTACGATCTTTATCCCTGTTCTCTTTCTTCGCTTTCGCTCGACCTACTCTCTTGGCTCTTGCTTCTGGTAATTTTTTTTGTTCCTCATTAAATTTACTGATGTCTAGAGCTGTTGGTACACCTTTTTGATCATCTTCAGCATCCCTACTCTTTCTTTGTACAGAGGGCTGGAAATCTAATGGTCTACTTTTTTGAATATCCTCTGCCTCTCGA
>CAZLKT010000002.1:3664-51391 GCA_964560205.1 uncultured Holosporaceae bacterium
TACAGAGGGCTGGAAATCTAATGGTCTACTTTTTTGAATATCCTCTGCCTCTCGAGATCTTTTTTGAACAGGACCAGTGTCTTTCTTCGCTTTCCCTCGACTTACTCTCTTGGCTCTTGCTTCTGGTAATTTTTTTTGTTCCTCATTAAATTTACTGATGTCTAGAGCTGTTGGTACACCTTTTTGATCATCTTCAGCATCCCTACTCTTTCTTTGTACAGAGGGCTGGAAATCTAATGGTCTACTTTTTTGAATATCCTCTGCCTCTCGAAATCTTTTTTGAACAGGACCAGTACCTTTCTTCGCTTTCGCTCGACTTACTCTCTTGGCTCTTGCTTCTGCTAATTTTTTTTGTTCTTCGTGAAATTTATTGATGTCTGAAGCTTTTGGTACACCTTTGTGATCATCTTCAGCATCCCTACTCTTTCTTTGTACAGAGGGCTGGAAATCTAATGGTCTACTTTTTTGAATATCCTCTGCCTCTCGAAATCTTTTTTGAACAGGACCAGTACCTATATCCACAACTCTCCTCCCTGGCTTTGCAGCTTGCGGGGCCAGCGGGTTTCCTCCCCCTTCACTCGTTTTTGAGGCCACTGAGGCTGGTACTTCTGTTGGGATTACTGAAACTGGTGCTGCTGTTGGGATCACTGAAACTGGTGCTGCTGTTGGGATCACTGAAACTGGTGCTGCTGTTGGGATTACTGAAACTGGTGCTGCTGTTGGGATCACTGAAACTGGTGCTGCTGTTGGGATCACTGAAGCTGGTGCTGCAGCACTTGGAGCACTCCCTCCACCAAGACCTCTTCTCCTGGCAGGAACACTTTTTCCTCTTCCAGCTGCTCCACCTTTTCTTCCTGTTCCTCCCTTTCGTGCCGCTTTTCTCCCACCGCCACCTTTCGCCCTAGTGGTTTTTTTCGTCCTCTTTTGCTTTGCAGCAAAAGAATCCTCTCCACCACACACTGTCAACAAACCAACAAGTAATAAAATAATATTTCTCATTCTCACTCCCCCTTTATATTATATTTAATTTAATCAAATTCTATATAAAAATAATTAACGTCATATTAATTATTATAAACTATTTTAATTTTTAATTTCCGCAAATAACACATCTATTCTTCTGAAACAGTCGATTCTTCATGATGCTCTTTTTCATTCTTGTGATCCTTAGAAAAAAATGTCATATGTTTTGCAACATTTTTTGCACGACGCTCTGTTTTTTCACTGCTCAGCACAACCTCAGCGCCACCGCACATCAGTAAAGCACCGAAAAGTATCTTCAAGGTGGTATCCCTCATGGTCCGCTCCTCTCAAATTTTTTTCTTATAAAAAACAATACCAAGAAATTGTTTTTATTCTATTAAATGTGATGCTTTTTATTCGGAATCATCTGATTTATATTTTAAAAGCTCCAATTCAACTCTTCACAACAGATTTCCTCTACTCACCCTCGCTCTGAAAAATATGACATCTTAAAATATTCATGGAAGTTTAATGTTTTTCAGCTCTTTTTACTTCATGACAAAAAATTGACACCATATTTTTTTTTCCTTAGAATTCGTCAACAAATATTTCCTGATCAAAGATTCATTATGGCGCACGAGGGGAAGAGTTTTTTTGTCCTAGGACTTGGAGCCACGGGATTGCCTGCAGCACAGTTTTTACAAAAAAAAGGACAACGGGTCACTGTGTGGGATGATACGGAAAAGCAAAGACAAAAAGCACAGGAGTGTGGCCTCCATGTGCTCTATCCAGATGCTGTATTTTGGAAAGAGCATCCTGTGGTGGTGCTCTCACCAGGGATTCCCCACGAAGGCGACGAGGCTCACCCTCTTATGCTCCAAGCCATGGAGGCAGGGTGTGTTCCCATCTGTGACGTACAGCTCTTTTTTGATTTTTTCCCACACTGTCGAGCTGTTGGCATTACAGGAAGCTCTGGAAAGTCCACCACATGCTCCCTTTTGGCAACCATTTTAGAGAAAAACGGTATTCCAGCACTGTGGGTGGGCAATGGAGGTATACCCATTTTTGATATGGTACAGGTGTGGCAGAAAAACGCTCACAGCCCGTGGCTTATCATGGAGCTCTCCTCCTATCAGCTGGCTCTTTCGCATAATCTCCCTGTCAAGTATGGCATTGTACTTAATATTCATCCCCATCATCTTCAGCGCCATAAAAATATGGAAAACTATACTGCCATAAAAGAGCAGATTCTCTCGTGGGCAACCAAGGGTGCACTTAAAGCTATCCAGTCCAAAGAAAGGATGCCTTCCGGAACATGGGGACAAGATTCTCACGAGAAAAAATGGCGCCTTTGGGCAGAAAAAAATATTTTACCCTCTGCATCATATGTGCATACTCCCACTGAGGTGTTTTACACAGGAAAACCTTCCGCCTCTTTTTCTCTGGGCTGCAATAACCCATGGATGGCCCTTTCTCACAACAATAAAAATCTTTCCATCGTATGGGCTATTTTACATATGATGGATCTGCACACGCTGTCCTTTCACATCATCTCATCTTTCAGCCCCCTCATATATCGTCAGGAGCACGTCAAAACCATCAAAAATATCACCTACATCAACGACAGCAAAGCCACAAGCCCTGCATCTGCTGCTGCTGCACTGGAAAATTGTGAGAATATTTTTTGGATTGTGGGGGGGGGCCTGCAAGATGATGAGACAACACCCCTTGTCCCACACCTCACCCGTGTGATACAGGGATTTACCATAGGAGAATCTTCCCCTCGATATGCAGAGTTTCTCACAGAGCACCACATACCGGCTCACCACTGTGCATCCATGACAGAAGCAGTGGAGAAAGCCACCGCAGCGGCATTAGCGTATGGAAAAAAATCCGTTATACTACTCTCTCCTGCATGCCATAGCTTTGATCAATTTAAAAATTTTGAAGAAAGAGGCAAAAAATTCACAGAATCGGTTATGATGTTATGGCCATCGTAACCATCATCGCGCATCTCTTGGGGGAAAAAGATGAAATCATTCTGGACCACTGATGAGGACACAAAGCCACTTTCTTCCCTACTCTTGTGGTGGCACTCCTTAGATTCCGTATTGTACACATGCATTTTTCTCCTCATGGGGCTTGGCATATGGCTTATTCTTGCTGCAAGCCCAGCAGTGATGGCTCACCATGGATGGAACATTTTCGTCCTCATAAAACGTCATATGATTCTCGTGGTTCCTGGCATTCTTGTTCTCCTGACCACCTCCCTCTTTTCCAAAAAAAATCTTCTCATATCTGCCCTTGTTGTGGGCATTGTCATGTGGCTTTTTGTGTGGGGGGTACTGTTATGGGGCGTAAAAATAAAAGGCGCGCGACGGTGGATTTCCTTGGGAGGATTTTCTCTCCAGCCTTCAGAATTTCTCAAGCCCGCCACAAGCTTTCTTGTGGCTTATGTGCTTTCCCATTCTTTTTTTTCTCGACCATGGAACTTTCTTCTCTGCTTTGGACTTATGGGCATTGTGATCTTCCCTCTCTTTTTCCAACCAGACATCGGCATGATCTTTCTTTTATTTTCCATCACCTTTGGTCAGTGTTTTGTGGGAGGCTTGCCGTGGTTATGGGTGGGAGGAAGTGTTTTGCTGGCGTTTCTTGCCGGACTTGGAACATACTTTTGCTTTCCCCATGCAGTGCATCGCATTCATATCTTTTTTTCTGAAGGCGCATCCGATGCCTTTGGAAGTCAATACCAGAGTATCCAAGCAGTCAAAAGTATTGCCTCTGGCGGATTGTGGGGAAAAGGCCCCGGAGCAGGCACCATTGTCAATCATCTGCCAGATAGTCATGCGGATTTCATTTTTGCAGTGGCCGGAGAGGAGCTTGGCCTCATTGTATGTCTTTTTATTCTTGGGTGCTATGCATGTATTATTTTCCGGTGTCTCTGGTATATGCTTCAGGAAAAGGACAAGACCTATGTGCTCGTTCTTTTAGGAACCATGTCACAACTTTTACTTCAAGTTTTCCTCAATGTGGGCTCTGTGCTCCGCTTGATCCCTACAAAGGGGACAACTTTACCATTTATTAGTTATGGTGGATCATCTTTTTTGAGTTTATGTTGGGCCATGGGTATAGTCTTGGCTATCACACGGCGATATCGAAACCAGGAGCAGGAAAAATGGTGATGACACATCCTTTGGAAAAAAAACATTCCCCCATGAAAGATGCTTCCCAACAGCATTATAAAGTGTGTTTCGTGGCATGTGGATCTGGGGGGCATACCTTCCCGGCGGTGGCCTTGGCAGAGGCATGCCAAGAGAAGGAATGGGATGTTGATTTCCTCACCGATCACCGAGGTGCTCGTTTTCTCAAACCTTTTCACACAATGGGGAACATCATCTCCTTTCCGACGTTCCTTTCTGTCTCCACACGAAGCTTTGTGGGAAAATGGTTCCTTTCTGTCTCCACACGAAGCTTTGTGGGAAAATGCATCCACCATTTTTTCATGGCTGTGGAAAGCTTTTGGTATATGGCACGTAAAAAAATTCGTCCTGATCTTGTGTGGGGCTTTGGGGGTGGCATGAGTTTTTTCCCCCTGCTCTGGGCTCGACTTTTTGGTATCCCCTGTGGCATTCACCAATCAGATCACATCTTTGGCAAAGCTAATCGATGGCTCTCTTTTTTCGTACAGTACACATGCGTGGGATACGAAAATACTCGAAACATCCCTGCCTCCGTCCATCCCATCATCGTAGGAATCCCCGTACGAAAAGCCTTTGACCATGCGGCCCCCTTAGCCCTTTGGGAAGGTCCTATGCACATCACCATCTTAGGGGGAAGCCAAGGTGCATCTTTCTGGACAAAGCTTTTCCCAAAAGCGCTTGCCCTTTTAACCCCCGAAGAAAAAAAGAATATTGTCATTGTGCACCAGGCCCCTGAAAAAGAGAGGGAGCATATTCAGAAGGCCTATAAAGCGCTGGGGTGCACTGCCATGGTCCAGCCATTTTTCCATAACATCCCAGAGCTTTTTGAAAAAAGTCATGTGGTTTTTTCTCGAGCCGGGGCCCTCACCATTGCAGAACTCATGAAAACAGGACGACCAGGGTTTCTTGTGCCATACCCTTTGGCGAAAAACGACCATCAATGGTGGAATGCCGCATATGTTTCTCAAAAAGAAGGTGGATGGATGTGCGCCCAAAAAGAAATGTCACCTGAAAAAATCGCCACCTTCCTCCAAAAGAGCCTCCTCAACCCCAGAAGCATTATTCATGCAGGAAAATGCATGCGTCACATGGGACAGACAAAATCCGCCCAGATTATAGTGGAACTTTTTGAAAAAATATTACACAATTCTTAACGAATTTCTCACACATTTCTTTCAGGGGGAGGGCTGCATTTTATGAGATACAGTTGGGCAGAGCTTACACAAAAACACAACCCCACCGTTCATTTCATTGGCATTGGTGGCATTGGCATGAGCGCCTTGGCATATTACGCTCTTCACAACGGCATGAAGGTGCAGGGAAGCACCCTGGTGGGAGACGCTTTCATTTTAGAACAGCTCCAGAAAAAAGGAGGCAAGGTTTTTTATGCCCATTCCACAGAACTGATTCATGATGACGTGGACTATGTGGTGACAACAACCGGAATTCCCGCACACAATCCAGAGCTTCAGGAAGCAGAAAGACGAGGCATCCCCATTTTTCATCGCTCGGATTTTCTTCGTATGATTTTGGAGCACAAAAAGGTCCTTGCAGTATCGGGCAGCCATGGTAAAACCACCACCACAGCTCTCCTGGGCGCAGTGCTGGACCATGGGAAAATGGATCCAACTATTTTCTGCGGTGGCATCATCAATGCCTATAAACACAATGTGCGCATAGGAGAATCTCCGTGGGCCGTGGTGGAAGCCGATGAATCCGATAAAAAAAGCCTTGTGAATTTCGAGAGCATATGGGGCAGCATTGTCACAAATATCGCAGCGGAACACATGGAAAATTACACATCTTTCGATGATCTTCTAGCGAATTTTTATGCATTTATTTCCAAGGCATCTCATCACGTCATTCTATGCTGGGACAATGAGCATATTCGTGCCCTGGCAGAAACCCACAATCTTACTCATAAGCCTACATGCGTATCCTATGGTTTTCATCCAGATGCTCTTGTGCGGGGGCAGAATGTTCGATGCCAGAAAGATGGAAATGTTTTTGATATATTTTTCCAGACATGCAGCACCCACTGGAAAGATATATATCTTCCGCTCAAGGGCCACCACAATGTGTCCAATGCCATTGCCGTGGCGGCCATGGGGAAAAGGCTTGGCATCTCTGAAGAAAAAGTAAAAGAGGCGTTTCTTCACTTTCAGGGTGTGCATCGTCGCCTTACCTTAGTGGGCACAAGCAATGGCATCACCGTGTTCGATGATTATGCTCATCATCCCTCAGAGATCCATATCACACTTCAGGGGGTGCGGGCGACGCTGTCTCCCCAGCAAAAAATCATCGCCATATGTCAGCCCCACCGATACACACGTGTGCATGCTCATATGGATGCGTTTGCCAGGTGCTTCTCCCATGCAGATGTGACTGTGATTTTACCCCTCTATTCTGCCAATGAGGCGGAAATTCCCAACGTTAACTCCGCTGTTTTGTGGAACAAGTTATGTCAAAATGGCACCAAAGCTTTTTTCCAGGAGGATGATTCTCCAGAGGGCCTTGCAGCATGTGTGCTCCACCACGCAACTGCGGGAGATGTGGTGGTATGCATGGGGGCGGGCAGCATAACCAGCATTGCCCACGCCCTTCCCCACAGCATGGAAAACCAGTCTCAGAAAGGTGGGGAAGCACACTATGGCTCATGACATCCCCATGCACGAGCTCACAAAAATCTTCTCCTTCATGCATGGCACCCAACACTGGGATTTTCCCTTAAGCCGTTATACGTGGTTTCGTGTGGGTGGGCCAACCCCGGTGCTCTTTTCGCCTGAAAGCATCGAAGAGCTCTCTCATTTTGTGAAAATATATCCACACACACCATTTATCCTCGGCGCAGGATCCAACCTCTTGGTAAGGGACGGCGGCATTCCCTCAGTGGTGATAAAACTTGGAAAACCTTTTCACACTTTTGTTGTGCATGAGGGGTGCGTGGAATTAGGTGCTGGGCTTTTGGGGCGTTTCGTTGCACAAAAATGTCAGGAAAGTGGGCATGGAGGCTTAGGATTTCTCTACACCATACCTGGCACCATAGGAGGCGCCTTATCCCTCAATGCAGGATGTTATGGATATGAAATTCAGGATGTTTTTCTCAAAGCTCTGGCCATGGATCCCAAGGGTGAGATCCACATGCTTACACCGGATGACATGGGATTCTCCTATCGTCACTGTTCGGTGCCCCCCGGATGGATTTTTCTGAAAGCATGGCTTCGGATACATCCAGAGGATCCCGAAGACGGTGCAAAAAAACTGGCAGAGTACACACAAAAAAGAGACGAAACACAACCCCAAACGGGCACTCGCACAGGGGGAAGCACATTTAAAAACCCACCTGGCCTTTTTGCATGGAAGCTTATTGATGCAGTGGGATATCGAGGAAAACATCTGGGAGGCGCACAGTTCTCCCCTAAGCATTGCAATTTCTTGGTCAATACAGGGAATGCCACGGCAGCAGACTTGGAACGCCTGGGAGAAGATGCGCGCATGGCGGTACTCCACCAACTAGGAGTTGACCTTCACTGGGAAATCATGAGAGTGGGAGTACCTGAAACCCCATAAAAGACTGGCTGTGCGGGAGCACATACCACATGTTTTTTGTAAAGGTTGGCCCATACATCTTCCCATGGAAAAGTTTTGGACCATAAGCGATGCAACCATAATGGGAGGGACGGTTCTTGGCTTTCTTCTTCCCATGGTGCTGGCCTACACAAAAGTCTGTAGTCCCACCACAGAGGCAATGGATCTTTCTCTGTGTCACTGCGCTGTATCCACCCCTCCAACACCAGAGGAGAAGTCCGAGGAGCCTCTCGCATCACAAAAAGATCGTCATGATGACGAATCCACAAGGCCCCCCCCACGGTGGCAAGGACACCACTCTTTTCTTTCTTCCACCTGTCCCCTATAACCGCCCACGCATGGGCAAGGGAACAGGTTTTAACAGGTCTTTTTCCAGCGGTAAGACTGTAAATCCAATTTTGCATCACCCATGGAGCCACCTGCGCAGTCATTATTTTCTGCACCTCAAGAAAGGGCACCCTCAAGCACCCTGGTGCATGTGTGGAGGAAATGGTGCGAGCTAAAAAAAGACTCTCCTCTTGACGCCTACGAGCATACGCACAGGTTCTCTCATATAAAGCCTCTTTTTTCCTATGGTCCATGATGGAGAGCGTTTTTCGCACACGAACCCGCGTAAAATGATCTTGGTCATTGCTGGGGTCATGGATCCATGGAATGCCATGTTCCACAAGCCATGTTTGCAGCTCCCCTCGAGAAAAAGATAACAGCGGCCGCACCCACTTTATACCATGACGTTGTATGATGGAAGACATTCCTGCAAGGCCGCGCCACGTGCTTTGGGCCTCCTCTCTCATGAGGACAGTTTCCAGAAGATCATCCTTCTGATGCCCCAAAAAAATATGGGAAATGCCGAGATGATGGCCAGCAGCAGATAAAAGACCATATCGAAATCTCCGAGCTTTTTCTTGTATACCAGAAGTCCCACAGCTTAACACACCAGAAAGAATGTGGGGATGCATCTCCATGGACCTCATCCACTGGGCCACACGCTCTGCCTCTTGATGCGCCGATGGACGAAGTCCATGATTCACAATCAATGGCACCACAGCCACACCATAACGCTTTCCCCAGAGGGAAAGATTACATGCCAAAAACATACTATCACTCCCCCCAGAAACCGCCACACCTATGCTCATGGACGGGGACGGAAAAAAGCCCTTCATCACACGAAAAAACTGCTCTGTATTCATGGGGAAACAAAATCTTCTTTTTTCCACCCGGCATCTGTATACAGCCAACACGAACAAGAAAGATGGTGGCACTCTTGAAAGAGGGGAAAAAAATCCGCCTTTTTTTCCAGAGGAAAAAGTCCCACCACCGTAGAAAATGGAAGATCCTTGTGGGACGCAGGAGGACATCCCACAAAAATAATGGTGTCTGACCCATTAAGATTTTTTGCCTGGGTGGAAATCCAGATGGGATGTTCTTCGGGATCATTGTCTGTCATGGCACAACCGTGGGGCACAAAAGATAACTGTTTATATGTCCACAATGCATGATCACACGTCTGGGCATCTTCCTCCGTGGGAAAAACAATGGTGGCTCTGTGGTTCTTCTGGTAAATCTTCTCTGCAAGGCGAAGTACATGGTATTGAACATGGCCGTTGGATGCTTTGGAATCCACCATATAAAAGGATGCAGACGTCATCATGATATGGCCACCTTCTTCGACAGAGGATGACACACCTGTGCATCCTTGGAAAAAACAAGACTCATCATCATGGAACAGAACACACACATTATCATGATATGGCCACCTTCTTCGACAGAGGATGACACTTTTCCAGCACCTGAGTCAAATGTGAGGGGCACACACGAGTGTACATTTGCGTGGTAGAAATATCCTTATGGCCAAGAAGATTTTGCAAGCTCACCAGATCCATTCCCTCTTGCAACACATGGGTTGCAAAAGCATGACGAAGCACATGGGGCGACAAACGTTCGGGATTTATCTGAGCAGAAAGGGCAAGGGCCTTCAGATATTGTCCAACCCTCTGTCGTGTTAAAAACCCCCCACTTCCCCATGATGGAAAAAGATATCTCTTTGCTTTTCCATGCTTTTCTGGAAGAAAAAATGCCCTCACCTCCAAATAGCGAGAAACGGTTTCCACAACGGAGGGCGTCAGAAATGTTATACGCTCATGTCCCCCCTTTCCCACAATGACAAGAAGCGACTTGGGATCCTTCAGCGCCGCCTCCATGGTGGCAAGGGGGAACGTCATCAATTCTGAAATACGCATGCCCGTTGTATACAAAATCTCTAAAATGGCGAGGAGCCTTTTACCTTCTGGGGATGTATCCTTCTGCGCCTCATGAAAAAGCTGTCGTATTTCCTCTTCAGAAAAATATTGTGGCAATTTCTTCGTATACCCGGGAAGAGAAACAGATGCCATGACATCCTCTTGAAGAAAACCTTCCGAAAAAAGAAATCGATAAAATTGACGCAACACCGAAAGCTTTCGGGAAATTGTTCGAAAACTTTTCCCGCTCTCATACAAAAAATGGATATACTCTTGGAAAAAAGAAGCATCCACGTGAAGCGGACAGACATCTTTCAAAAAATCACACCATTGTTGTGTGTCTCTGCTGTAGGCACACAGCGTATTTGCTGCAACCCCTCCCTCACTGGTTATTTTTTCCAAAAATCTTTGCAGAAGATCACTGTTGAGGGGAAGAGTGTTCATAGGACAACGGAATCTCTACCATATGTTGGGCAGGGGGAAGACAGAAAAAATACCACACAGCACCCCCGCCTAAAGCGCCCACAAAAAAGAGAACAAAAAGAAAAGAAGACCCAGGTTTTTTCCACATAAACGACTTTTGCCCTTGATCTCAAAAAATCTTCACGCTAAGATTATAGGAGTCTTTGGGAGCAGTATCAATGCATGATTTATCAAATTTACGCGTCAACAGAACCATCTCCATCGTAGGAGTCATGGGCTCTGGGAAAAGCACCGTTGGAAGTAGATTGGCAAAGGCCATGGATATGCCATTTTTCGATTCTGATCAGGAAGTGGAGAAGGCTGCAGGTGGGTACACCGTGTCTGATATCTACGAGTTATGGGGCGCAGAGCGCTTTCGTGATGCGGAGTATGAAGTAATTGCTCGACTTTTGCGTACAGAGCCCGTCCATGTGTTGTCCACAGGGGAAGGAGCATTTGTAGAAGAGAAGACTCGTGCACTGCTCCGAGAAAACACCATCACTGTCTGGTTAAAATCCGATGTCAATGTGCTTTTTTCTCGGGTGAAGCGCAAAACTCGCCCTCAACTCATGGGGGAAGGAGTCAATACGGAGGAGGTACTGCGCCGCCTTGTGGAGGAGCGTTATCCCATTTATCAGATGGCCGATATTTGTGTAGAAAGTAATGATGAATTTTATCAAGATGTGGTAACGCGCATTCTGATTGGACTTAAAGATTTTCTCTCTCTTTCTTTTGCATGAGACCCACACGAGACATATGAAACTTTTTTTCTTTTCTCTTGTCACTGCTTTTCTCGCTCTCTGTGCAGCTGTTTTATCCGCAAGCGAAACGGCCGTCACAGCAGCCTCACGCCTCCGATTACATCAGCTCTCCAAAAAAGGCAAAAAAAAGGCCAACCTCCTTTTGGCCCTTCAAGACAAAATGTCTTCTCTTATCAGCGCCATCCTCTTTTCCAATATGTGGCTGCTGTCCAGCATGACCGCATTAACCACTCACCTGATCACCTCCTATTTAGGGGAACAAGTGGCCATGGTGGTGGCCCCTCTCTTTATGGGGGTTTTTCTCACAATTTATGTGGAGGTGTTGCCCAAAATTTATGTCTATCGATGTCCCGAAAAGGTGGGCATTGCTTTAGCGCCTATGCTGTCCATTTTACAAAAAGCCCTCAGTCCCATTACAACCATTATTGATAAAATTGCGTATGGGTCTTTGGCACTTTTTGGATTCACACCCACGAAAAACCACTTATCAGAAAATCTGGAGGATCTTTTGGGGGCCATAGATTTACATACTGGCAGCGGAAGCACCCTCCACGAACGCGCCATGCTTCGAAGCATTTTGGATCTTTCCCACGTCACTGTGGAGGCCATTATGGTCCACCGGAAAAACATTGTGTCTTTTAATGTGGATTTGTCCTCAGAAGAGCTGTGTTCTCGCATCCTTGAGGTGCCCTACACCCGTGTCCCTCTCTGGCGCTCTTCGCCGGACAATATCATTGGTGTGGTGAATGTAAAAAGCCTGGCAAAGGTCTTGAAGAATATGCCCAAGGAGCACATCAATTTTGAGAGTATCATGAAAACGCCATGGTTTATTCCCGATACCAGCACGTTGTTTGCTCAACTTCAGCTTTTTCGAGAGAAGAGCAGCCATCAGGCTTTTGTGGTGGACGAATATGGTTCGCTCCTGGGCATGGTCACACTGGAGGATATTCTAGAAGAAATTGTAGGCGAGATTACAGATGAGCATGATGTGGCTATCCCCGGCGTACGACCTGTGGGGAGTGGAATGTTTGTCATGAATGGCTCCGTCACTTTACGGGATCTTCACAGGCAATATGAGTGGAACTTTGGCGATGTGCCCTTCTCCACATTGGCGGGTCTCATCTTAAACAAAACCCGCACCATTCCACAGGTGGATACCATTGTGGAAATAGAAGGCTTCTCCATGAAAATTCTTCGAGTGCATCACCATCAAATTGTATCCGTTCTGGTGACACCTCCCGGCACATCGCCTCCATCCCTTCATACAAAATGAATGGCGCTATACACCCCTCCTGCTTGGTTGAGAGGACCTTCGAGAAGAACCACCTTTCCTCCTCCTGCTTTTAGAAGAATGTGCCTTTGGCTTTCTTTTCTTCTTGCGTACATGGGGCTTTACCGCTCTCCAAGCCTCTCTCTCCACTTTTAACTTCTCCTGATGCTGAAGACTAAGCTCCATGCTTCTATCGTCCATCTGTTTCATCTTGGACAACAGCTCGTTCCCGTACTGTTGGAGTTCAAACAGACGCGCTTTTTTGATCTCCGGTGATTGTGCCGTGAAGTCCTTAAAAACCTGTTCACACTTCTCATGATATTTATTACTCAGCTCGTTCTTCTCTTTTTCATTCTGCGCTATGCTTTCTCCCCATTTTTCTTGCACGGCCTCTGCCTCCTTCAGCAGATGTTCGTGCTCCTTGTGAAGCCGCTCTAGTTCACGTACCTCCGCTGCTTGCTTTTCGTACTCAGAAGCACGACGCTTTTGTACCTCCTTCGGCTGTGCGTCCAGCTCCTTACGCAAGGCTCTAAGCTTCTCTTTGCGTTGCTCAAGCTGTACTCCTGACTCCTCAAGCATAGGCCTCCTATCTTTCCATGCGACAGCTTTGAAAGCAAAGAAAGTCGCTATACCAAGATATACCAGTTTTCTCATGATGTTCTCCTCATATCTCAAACCATCATTGTACTGTGTTTTCATTTATTTTTTATAAAAATAAAGAACTTTTTAGAGCTCTTTTAAGACGACGGAGACTTCTTCTCATGCTGGCGTACTGCTACCCTATCCTGTTTCGCATCCTCTGCCTTCATCTGATATAGATAATCTACGTCTCCTTTTTATTGAGAAGCTCAGCTATGTATCCCTCACCTTTCTTCTTTTCGAGTTCTTGGGCACACGTTTTTTGCACCTCCAGAGGTTTCTTATGAGCAAGCGGCTTTTTTCCTCTTCCAACTGTGCACCTTTTAACCATTCCAGCCCTACTATTTGTCCTTAACATCTTGATTTCCTTTCTTACCTTGACGAATTTTTTCCGTCACACTCTCAGGAAATAAACGATTTTTGAGCCTCTTCCCAACTTCTATCCCCGCGTCAAATGCTTTCTGAGCTTGACGCCATAAGTCATCTCTACTTTTTGCTTCATTTTTCATTTTTTCTAAGAAATGCTCTCCGCGCTTCACAAGTATAGATCTCTCCACTCCATTGGGTTTTGCTTTACACTCTTCAATGATTTTCTGGACCTTCATAGAATATTTGTCACAAAGACGTTCCTTTTTCCACACCTCTCCGTTCATCGCATCCGCACTTTCCAGCAAATGTCCGTGTATGTCATAGAGCTGCTTGAGTTCGAGTATTTCAAGGTCTTCTTTTTGGCATTTACGAGCACGAATCTCTCGATCCTTTCCTTTTGGCTTGGTTTCCAACGCCTTTTGGGATGCTTCAAGCTTTTTCTGCCGCTGAAGAATCGCTCTTCTGAACTCTTCATAGCTAGGTATATCGTACGACTTCGCACCCCCATCCACAGCTTTCACAGAAAAGAAAGCTGCGATACAAAGATATATCAATCTTTTCATTATGTCCCCCTCAAAATATACTTTTTTTATTATACATTATGACTTATAAAATACAAATGAACACACCCCATCTCTGAAGGTCATCCCCCCATAAGAAACTCCTATCTTTTTCCCTTTACGCCTTATCCTCTTTGTCTATTATATCTTCCTTAAATACTTTTTTAATCTTGGGTGCATTTTTTGTCTTTAATTTCTTCATTTTTCTCTTTAAACAATCGATTTCAGACTCTAGTTTTTCAAGTGTAGATTTATTGTACTCTTTTTCTTTATGTGCTTCCTGCATCTGTTTCTGAGCTAGAGCTAGTGTCTCCCTATACCCAGGAGAAACTTTGATGACTGTCTTTTGCTGCCATCGAGACAAATTTGCAAGAATATCCGAAAGCACATCACCGAAGCATCTTCTCCGATACCCCCCATCATTATAGAGGTAATACCTTCCCCCATACCCCCCATAATAAACATTGCCACAAGAATTTTTCTTTTTGCTATACAGGTTGTCTAATACTAAATAGGCACACAGAGGAATGCCAAAATATTTTAAAAACTCCACTGTAACACATGTGCTTTTCCCGATGAATCTCATGACAGCTGGGATAACCCCTGTCTTATCTTCGTAAGCATTGTAAAGACGTTGAGCTCCACGTACCGCAAGATCTGTACTTGCCACGAAAAGACCTCCGGCGGCCGCCAGAGAGAGTGCTGATGAAATACCATCTTGAAAGTAAAAATATTGTCTCATCATGTTGTGTTCGTTATAGTAATACTTTTGATAACCCATAAGCCCCAACAGAGAGAGAGCTGAAAAAACCAGGGGTCCCATAAGAGGTGATTCAGACCAAGCTGGCGTCGTAGACACCGACATAGTGATGGGCAACTCCACAGTCTTCATTGCATCAAAAGACTCTCTGGTTTTATACGACTTTTTATCCTTCTGAGGCTCTGAAGGTTTTTGAAAAGAACCGCCATCCTTTTTTTCACCTTCATGGGGTATTGTCTCTGCTTCTGTCTCTATAGTCCGAATTATATCAACAGACTCTGTGGTTTTATGAGATTTTTTATGCTTTTTAGACTTCTGATATTTTGAGGATTTTTGAAGAGAAGTTCCATCGTTTTTCCCATCCTCATGGGGGATTATCTCTGCTTCTGTGCTCACATCGCTCCAGTTACTACTGCTTTCAAACTCAGAAGAACTCCTCCCTTCCATGGCATTCAAAAAACAAAAAGCCATGACACTGCTATAAAAAACTTTTCTCATTTTTTTCTCCAAGATAAATCATGCTAAGATTATTATAACTTTATTTTTGATAAAAGAAAATAGAAATTTTACATGTACGGATTTATACAATAAAAATTATGTGAAAATAAATGTTTTTTTAATAACATTAAATTTTTTAAAGCATTGTATCTTAATACCTCATATTCTCTCAATTTTTATGACCTGTGGCAGTAGATTTTTCACATCATTTCTTATCTCTGGCCACAGTCTTTTTCGCACTTTTTTCACATTCTCCCTTTGCATGGTCCCTTTGTGATACGGGGGTTTCTACCGCACAATGGTTTCTATTTTTCTTTCTTTCTTGAACGTTACGCCTGTTATAACGTCCACGTTTATGATAGCTCCTAGGAAAAGCATCAGGCATGATCATCTGAAGAAGCCTTTTTGCAAAACTCTTGTCCATTGGGCGGTCTGATCTATTCTGCGTTTCAAGGTCTCCCCCCCTATAGTTAGGAATGAAATAACAAGAGTGAGCAAACCTTTTCTCCAGAGATGAGGAGGAGAAGGGGGTCAAATCCCCTCCTATGGGCCATGAAAGAACAGAGAGGAGTCTATCGAGACCCCTGCCAATGTTTCTTACTATGGAAGGAACAAATTCTTTTTCATCATCATAGGCTTCTTTATCATCATGAGAGGATCTTTTGCCATGAGCATAGGCCTTCTGCATATAATAAGCTGCTTTGGCCAATATATTGGTCCCAGTTGTGAAAAAAGAAAGTCCTCCCACGGCAGAAAGGAACATGGCAATTCCATCATTTGAATAAAATTCCTTACTATCCATACTGAATGTAGACCCAAAATATTTGTGATAGCCTACAAGAGCGCCAAGGGACATGAGGCCTGCTAAAAACGGCTTTACGATGGAAGACCGATATCTGGATACAGGCATGGATACGGACAGAGGAAAGGACAAATTCAGATGGACTTTTGGGAACCTCCGACGGACTTTTGGGGTTTTTTTCATGGGTTCAATGACCTGAGGCGTATTGACCTGAGGTATGTTGACCTGAGGTATGTTGACCTGAGGCGTATTGACCTTACATGGCTTTGGTACAGACGCCTTCTGTTTTCTAGCAACTCTTCTTTTTCCTACGGGAGATGAGCTGCTTATATGGCTCACAAAAAAGCAAAACAAAACAGCAGTATATAAAAATTTCCTCATAATAATTATACCAAAAAGCAAGTTTACATGAAGTAATTATAAGCAGCCTCAAATAGAAATGCAATAGAAAAGACAGGATGTTTTATAGGGGGGTTTCCTCAGAAAAACCTTGTATAGGCATTCATCACAGGGGGTAGAATCCAAAAATAGATGGGGGAAAAGCCCCCAACGTATCCCCCACCAGCTGTTTAACATGTGATACAGGCGAGAGAGAGCATGATATGAGAGATATTCTCCATCATCTCCACATCATGAATGCCCTGTGATTTTATCTTTTATACCATATCTTTTTTCTGGTGGTGTCTGCTCTTTTTAGAAGAAGCACCATCTGCCACCATCCTATCTTGCACTGATTTCACCTTGTTTTCTCTCATGCTTTTTTGCAGTGTTTTTTCCTGAAAATCCCGATAACCTTCCCATAAAATTGGAACTTGTTTGTATACACCAAAGCCCACGAGGGCTGCACCCAAAAGATAGAATGGGCTAGAAAACGCATGAGGAACAACCTTTTGTCCCACCGTTGCACACAAAGCAGCAGGAAGCGCCCATTTCACATATGGCAATTTTTGAAACACAACACCCATAGTATCAAAAAAAGATTTTCCTTCTATCTCCGCCTTTGAAGGTATCACCTTAGAAATCATATGAGACATCATATCAAAAGTTTGTACAGCTGCTACTTGAGGAACTTCATAAAACATCATTGATGCTTGTCCAACTATTTTAGGAAATCCATAAAACATTCCTGATGCCATTTCAGAAACACTCTTAACATAGTCTTCCATCGTCACTCCGTTGGACAACATCCGATACATTTTCTCCTCCTCTCTGCTTTTTTGAGATGAAGTGAGAGAAGATCCCATTTCCCAATCATTCTTTTCATGATTCTGCCATGCCTTGTCTCCAATTTCATCACCCTTTTGAAAACAGGAACGATATTGATGGTATATGCCAAGACCCATACCGGATGATTTAAGAAGATCAGCAGCCATTGGCAGCATCGTAGCACCAGGGGCATATGCATGAACAATATCCTTTGCTACTTTCCCCAAGAGTATGGCCGGTATCGTCCACTTAAAAAACGGAAGTTTTTCCAGAAAACTTGCTGTTTTTTCAAAAAAAGATTTTCCTTCCATGTTTTTCTTTGGAAGAAAAAGTCTTTCAGAAACTTCCTGAATCATACCACCCCCAATACTCATTTTTTCAGAGATGTTAAATGGGATGTCATCTACTAACTTCCTTATTTTCTTTTCATATAAATGAGTCACTATCGGAAAAAAAGCTAGCAAACCAAGACTGACGATGCCCAAAAAATTCTCCAGACCATCTCCCTTCCCTGTAAGGATAGTCTTAAGATTATGCTCCTTCCCATGCCAAAGGTCTTGATAAGAGGATAAAGCAAGAAAAGAAAGGGCAACACTGGAAGATATGCCCGCGAGTACTACAGGAAAAACCATATCCAGCATCTTTCCAGCACCTTTTCTCTCTCGTTCCTTCACCCCATCATTCATTGCCATGGTAAGCATGTCTTGCTGCTTCCTCTTCCCCCAACACGGCTCGCTCCCTGCACTGGCAAGGGCCGCCATCATTGCCACCACACCTATGGGTGAAAAACTCCTCATTTCTCCTCTCCTATTACGACCTACTTACATTTATAACACCTCTTTTTTTATTAAAAGTCAATTCTTAAATAATAAATATTAAACATATTCTTACAAATAAAAAACACTCATTATTCCACTGATGCCATAAATACTGTATTTTACTTCAAGACCTCACCAGACGTTCAAAGGATCTTTTCTCCCACCTGTACATGCTCGTTTTTTTGTCGGTGTGCACTCTTTTGAGATCCAGAGCTTAAAGGATCTGTTTGTGGATTTTGCATCAAGGTCCACCGCACGTCCCCCAAAAAACTTCCTATTATTTGCGTATTTATAGGTGAAAACTTCTTCGAGTACAACATCGTGTCATTTTCACAAGCGTCTCTCAATTGATTTTCAGACAATCCTCCCAGTTTTAGGCCATAGAACTTTATATAAAAGGAGTTATAGACATCATAGAGAGAAGAAGCAACTGCTAACATTTCAATTATTTCAAAGGGCTTCGTATAGGATGGCATATAGGTATTCATAATAGCATGAGCACCTATCGTACCAAGCAGTCCCCATGCAAAACCTGAGTATCTTGATAAGAATTTTTCTGAAAACGTAAGAGAAATATCTTTTTCTGAAGGTGCCTTACAAATTTTACAAGATGTTGAAGAGTTCATCACCCGTTCACCATGACGAATAAGAGAAATATTGAAAATGTTGCATATGGTTAGCAAGAGAGCACCCCACCCTATTAGGTGTGCAGAACAATTCCTCCAGAGGCTTATGTCACCGGGCATGTTTTTCTTCAGGCAATCCTCCATGAGCATATCCACATTGCACTTTTGTACATTCTCGTAATCCTGGTGGGTGATGTGTCCTCCCCTCCCTAAATTTTTCTTCACGCAATCCTCCATGAGCCCCATGAGCATATCCACCTTGCATTCTTGTCCTAGCACTGAAGCATCGTACATGCCATTTGACCAGGAAGAAAGGTACCTTAATGCGACGGAAGCATAGAGCAAGTCCTGTCCAAATCTAAGCCATCCCTTCATCTTGTTCCCCCAATCAGTCTTTTCATGGAGTTTATCTTCCCTCACTGCAAGAGAGCTTCCTTGGTGCGTCTTCCTCCCCCAACACGGCTCGCTCCCTGCACTGGCAAGGACCACCATCACTGCCACCATACCTATGGGTGAAAAACTCCTCATTTTCTGCTCTCCTATTACTACCTATACGTCGTTAGACTGCCACTGCTTTCATCAAATATCAAATAATAAAAATAGACATTATTTACAAAAAACACTCATTATTCCACTGATACCACAAATACTGTATTTTACTTCAAGATCTCATCAGACATTCAAAAGAGCTTTTCTCCCAACAAAAATTGCGATACAGTAGTCATCAGAAGATTTTTAGTACGTTTTTTATGGAGACCAATCATTTTTCACAAAAACATGGTGATGCCCCATGTCACAAGCTTTTATCAGGGAAACGAGGGCTTATTTTTGGTCTGGCCAACGATCACTCCATTGCATGGGGTATTTCTAAAGCTCTTGCAGATCACGGTGCAGAGTTGGCTTTTACCTACCAAGGGCCTGTTTTTCATAAAAGGGTGGAACCCTTGGCGAAATCTTTAGGGTCATCCCTGCTTTTTCCGTGCGATGTTGGGCAAGAGGGAGATGTGGAGAAAGTTTTTGCTGCTTTGTCATCCACATGGGACTCCTTGGACTTTGTTGTGCATTCCATTGCTTATTCTGAAAAGGAGGAGCTCCGAGGAAGTTTTTTGGATACATCGAGAAGCAATTTTCTCAAAACCATGGATATTTCATGCTACTCCTTCATTGAGGTCACAAAACATGCAACCCCCCTTATGAAAAATGGTGGGAGCGTCCTCACCCTCAGCTATTATGGTGCAGAAAAGGTGATTCCCCACTACAACGTCATGGGGGTGGCAAAGGCTGCCCTGGAGGCAAGCGTACGGTATCTCGCCGATGCAGTGGGCCCGTACGGTATTCGTGTCAATGCCATTTCCGCAGGTCCCATTAAAACTCTAGCAGCGTCAGGGATTGGAGATTTTGGATACATTTTGCGATGGACACAGGAAAACTCTCCCTTACGCTGTGGCGTGTCCATTGAAGATGTTGGCCAGGGCGCTGTATATCTTCTCAGCCCTCTCTCAAAAAGTGTCACGGGGAACGTTCATTACATTGATGGTGGATATCATGTCATCGGCATGAAGGGTGTCCATTCAGAAGATTTCATCCAAAAACTAGCTGATAAATAGGAGTCTCTATGCTGAAATTTCTCGTAGATGGAGTAAAAGCGTTGTGCAGAATGACACTGAAAACCGTATGGGGTTGTACCAAGGTAGTGCTGTTCGCCTGCGGTGTTCTTTTTCTGACAAAAAACATCCCCTCTTATTTCGCCCTCATCTATGAAAAACAGGCAAAAGACAGTGTATTAGTGGTGGATCTGCAAAAAGAATTTTCAGAGGAGTGCCCTGGTCCCGGTGCTGCCTTCTTTCGAAAATCCCTCTCCTTTTACCAGCTGATCAAGTCCCTTCGTCTGGCTATGAATAATGACTACATTCATGCCATTGTGTTTTATATGCCAGAGTGCTCCCTTGGTTTAGCTCAAATTGAGGAGCTTCGGGAGCATATGAAAATTATTGCAAAAAAGAAACCGGTTTTTGTTTTCTCCTACGGATTCTCCCATGTGAGAGAGTACTATCTGGCCTCTGCAGCAACAAAAATATTCATGCACCCCCTTCTAGGAGTTTCTTTCTCTGGATTTGGTATGGAACAACTTTTTTATAAAAACTTCTTTGAGAAATGGGGCATCAAAGCACATTTCTTTCGGAGGGAAGAATATAAATCTGGGCCAGAGCCGTGGATAAGAGACTCCTTCTCACAACCAGCAAAGGAAGGTGTGCTCTCTTTGATGAAGGGACTTCGGTCTCTCATGTTGGAGGACATACAAAAGTCTCGCCCCCACATGACGGTGGACTTTGCATCCATTCTTGAAAAAAGCAGCATGGAGATTTTACCTGCTTTTCTTCTTGAAAAAAAAATAGTGGATGAGCTCATATGCTTTTTTGATGTTATGGACACCATACGCACGCATCTAAATATGCCAAAAGATGAAGAATTGGAAAACCTCTCAGTGGAAAACTTTCATGCAGGTCTCCGCAAAAAACAAAAGAACGTGGATGCCACAGCGGACTTTCATACACAACACCTCGCCTACGATAACTCTGAGGTGGGAACCGTGGTGATTTTGGGTTTGTCGGGACCCATTGAAAGAGGAAGCGATACCATTATGGAAAATACCATAGATGGAGCACGGACCGCAAAAATCTTGAGGAAAATTTCAAAAATTGCTGCTGTGAAGGCTGTGGTGCTTCGACTGGATACAGGAGGCGGCGATGTCATGGGATCGGAGCTTGTGCGAGAAGGACTTGTGCAGTGCAAGAAAGAAGGAAAAGTCGTTGTGGTTTCCATGGGAAATTGCACAGCCTCTGGCGGATATTGGATTGCATCTGCAGCAGACGAAATCATTGCAGAGCCCACCACCATTACAGGTTCCATTGGTGTCTACTCTGGAAAATTCCAAGTGGCGGGGCTTTTAGAAAAACTCACCATCACAGTGGATGATGTGTCCTTAAGTAAAAGAGCCTTAATAAACAGCCCTTATCGCCCCTATACTGCGGAACAAGAAAAGGAGCTGGACGATGGTGTTGGGTTCCTGTATGACGTTTTCTTGAATCTTGTGGCCTATGGTCGCAATCTTTCCCGAGATGACGTACGAAAACTAGCCAAGGGGCGCGTATGGACAGGCATGGAGGCAAAAAAAAGCGGCCTTGTGGATGTGTTGGGGGGAATAACCACGGCTGTGGGACGAGCAAAAGTCCTTGCCAAGTTACCACCATGGGCGCCAGTGGAAGAGGCAGGTTCTATTTCTAGTTTTGGCGATTTCCTCGGTTTTGTTTTTTCCGATGTGTTTTTGCAGGTGAAAAAAATGGTCATTCAAAGCGTCCTCCCAAAGCAAGGAATTCGTGCGGAAATAACTCCTCCAGCCCCGTAAGCATACACTCTCGCAGGAAAGAAGTTTTGCCAAAAAATTTCTTTCTTGCTACTATGAAACCACATAAAAAAGGGAGAAAAAATCATGGGAATACACCTTCTGTATTTTATCTTTTTGGGAAGTTGCACCCTGAGCATGACAGGAGCATTGCCGGTGCATGCTGAAGAAGAATCTTCATCAGAAAAGGAAAATGAAGCCATTGTACAACAAGCGTGGGACGCAGCCATTGCCATCTTTGGAAGCTCTAAAAGCCACGAAGAAAAAAGAAAGGAGTTCAAACAGTGGATTGTGACATATTTTGATATAACACCCTCCGCTCGTTTTGCCCTTCACGGACGGTGGAAAAAACTCTCTCCCGAACAACAATCCGAATACGTGAATCTTTTTATAGAAGATATGTCCATGACATATTTCACCATTCTTTCCAATTACTATCAAAATGACACCCTCACCATACTCCACTCCAAGGCTGCAAAGAAAACCTCCCATGGCCAATATGTCTTCAGCGAAATAAAAAGACACAATGGCCAAACTCTCTCCGTCAAATGGCGCGTGCGCAAAAAAATTCTCGATGTCATCGTCAATGAAGCAAGCCCGAGTTATGCAAAACGCGAAGAATATAAAGAAATGATTCGAAAAAATGGCAACACCATTGAGGGCTTTTTAGACGCTCTAAAAAAGAAAGTTCTCGCTCAAAAATAAGGTGTTGAAAAAGCCATTGCTGCGTCCGGGGAGAAAGAAAAAGTTTTATGAAACGATTCCTTTTTCCTTTAGACAGGATGTGTGGTAGCATTGAGAACGTTAAAAGCATGTCCGGAGAGGCGCTATGAAGTATCCATTTTCTTTTACGCAGGATGTGTTGGAGGTGGCCTCTGCGTTTATTCGGTATAAAAGCATAACGCCTCATGACGATGACATGCTGCAGGACATGCATGATGTGTTGGAGAAGGCTGGGTGGACATCCTTCCTCTGTACTTTTGACGACACAAAAAACCTTTATGCACGCATTGGCAGCGGCTCTCCACATTTATGCTTTGCAGGACACATCGATGTGGTGCCGCCAGGCCCCCTCTCCCACTGGGAAACTGATCCCTTCATCCCCACTGTCAAGGGTGGGTATCTCCATGGTCGAGGCACAGCAGATATGAAAGCCCCCATTGCAGCTTTTCTCACGGCCTGCACAAAATTTTTAACTCCACTCCTCCACACAAAAGGCACCATCAGCATTTTGCTCACCAGTGATGAAGAGGGACCTGGCGTAAATGGCATCCCCAAAATGATTCCATGGATGCAGGAGCGTGGAGAAAAACCCACGGTTATTCTCATTGGGGAACCTACGGGCGCCCATGTGGGAGAAGTCCTCCAAGTGGGTCGTCGTGGAAGTGTTGTGGGTAATCTCGAGGTGTTGGGGACGCAAGGGCACATTGCATGCCCAGAATTAGCCAATAACCCCCTTCCTCGCATGGTAGACTGTCTATCAGCCCTTAAGCAAAAAAAACTGGATAATGGCACAGAATTTTTTCCTCCCTCAAAGCTTGAGCTCACCTCCATTGACACCGGTAATCCTGTAGAAAACCTTATCCCCTCTTCCACCACTGCAAAATTTGGCACCAGATTCAACACCCACCATAAAGGCGCCGACATTATGAAATGGATCACACAAGAGTGCAACCACCATGCAGGAAAGCACAACCTCCATCTTCGTCTCAGCGGCGAGCCCTTTCTTACCACAGATAAAGCATGGATTGACTGTGTCACCGATGCCATGAGGACTGTTCTCCAGGAAAAAAACCCTGCTGCTGCAAATATTCGGTACACCACCCAAGGAGGCACCACCGATGGCCGATTCTTGACCCATGTGGCACCAGTATTGGAGCTAGGCATGGCTGAAACCACCATCCATCAGGCCAATGAGCGCATTTGCATCGAGGAGCTCCATCGTTTAGAGCTCATGTATCTTCACATCCTCCAGAATTTTTTTCGTAAAAGATAGACTACCCACGTGGTCAAAAACGTACTGCATTGCCCTCAACCATACATTTCCCTCTGGCCTGCAAGGTCGAATTCCTCATGAGGAATCATGTGACATAACCATAACATATGCAGAGCACAGAAGTGTGTACATACAAAAAAGTCGGGGCCCCGCAAGGCCCCACAAAACATCATCAAACTTTTTTATAGCCATCCAACTTATACGGCGTGGGCAGTTCCCCTGCAATGCTCTGCACTCAGATCAGGAAACTTCTTCCCTCCTCGGCGCTCGGTATCCCCCTCCTCATCGTCTGTCTCCACCTCATCTAACATCATATCAAACATAAACAAGTCTTTTCCATCCACTTGCTTGCCCTGCACATCTGGCTTTGATGTGTACAGATCATTCACTACAATTTGTGGCTGCCCTATCAAAGAAGATGGTGCCTCTTCATTCACCTCTTTTTTCACAGTTATACTCAGGTCACTCTCATTTTCAAGAGGGCGGCTCGTTTCAAGAGGTCCCTTGTTCATTTCTTCTGGTATGACTACCAAGCTGTTTACTACCATCCCCCCTTGTGCTTTTTCTCCAGCATCACTCTGCACCTCTTCCTCTTTTTTGCTCTCATTTCTCTGCTTATACCATCCATAAAGCTTTTTCCCATAATACGCAAGCAATAAGCCAACACCAGCCGCACCAACAGCGTACCTCTTATCCACTTGTGAAATACTTTGAGTTGTATCCTCCAGAGCCTTTAAGATAGAAGCCCCCCCTAAAAAAGTTGCCGCCCCTTCCCAGAAACCTTTATACCTGTCGCTGAGATACTGAGCAAAATGCGAGTTTCCTATCCAACTGCTCACGTTATCAACAGCCCCCTTTACTGCCTTCGGGTCACCAGCAAATCTCTCCAAACGCTTCACATGCTGAAGAACATCCAAAGACGTCAATATGGCCAGGGGCAACCCTGCCGGCAAATATGTCCACAATGCATGGGCCCCAATAAAACCAAGGGCCGCACCTCCATAGGAAAGAGTTTCAATAAGACCATCTGACACCCCAGATTTTGCTACTATCCGCTTTCCAGCATTACCCATCTTACACCCTGCCCAACCAAACCAGTCGTAATTCCCACAAACATCAAGCTTCGGACGAAAGTAGGACTCCGCTAGATCCTTTCCGAAATCATATCCCATCATCCCCGCCTGCAGCTGCGGAATTTGGCTAAGAATAAAGCCTTTCAAAGCCCCCGTAGAGCTTCCCACAAGAAATTGCGTAAGAGAGGTTGTAAAAGTGGATGTCTTATTATAAGAAGAGACCGCAGTGTATACCCCCTCCGCAAAATACTTGAGAACCATCAGGCCAGAAAAGAGACTCAGTGGCGAGAGAGCCGCTGCCTTGTTTATAATCTCCGCGCCACCAAAACCACTCACCTTCTCGCTGGGCACGAGAGAGCACACGGCACAAAGAAGCACCATTTTTCTTACTAAAAATCTTTTTGTCATTTCTCATTCTCCTGTTTAATATCCATCTCTATAGTAGCCTTTATACTACAGAAAAAAACTCCCACTGTAAAGCCTTTTTACTTTTATCTTTATTAATCCTTCATTTTTCATTGTTTTTTAAATTGTTTCTTCTTCAATTTTGTTTTTTTTCATGTGGTTCCGTATATTTTACATGAAAAACACAAAAAAGAACTTTTTTCACAAAAAACCCGTCTCATCTCACCTGCAAGCCCTGCCCACACTGTGGATTATCCCATCTCCGCATCAGTACTCCAATCATCCATGTCCGCCATAAACGATGGGGCTCTAGCTCCATATTCTGGAAAGTCTTTCTCTACCGTCACATCTACATGTTTATCTTTTAAAAGGTTTTCATATTCTGAAACATGTTTCCTTTCCATCACGTGTGCATCTTCGTGCTGTACTCCTAAGCCTGGATTTTTTACAGCTCCAACACACCCTAACAAAGATAGATCTTCGGACAAATCCTCTTTTTGAGTTTCTAAATACGTCAGTTGTGTTTGTTGTATTTTTTTCCTACGAACATACCAGTTGTAAAGTTTTTTTCCATAGCAGAGAAGCGCTACACCACCAGCGAGTCCACCCAGGATATACCCTTTATCTTTACGTTGACTCCACATCTCTGAAAGGCCGCTCGTCATACTCTCAACCGCACCTAGGATAGAAATGCCTCCCAAAAATGCCCCTGCACTCTGCCACGCGGTTTTCCACATGCTCGGAGAACTCTTGTCCACAAAAAGCTGGAGAGCAGTCGATGGCAGTGCGGGCTGGACTACTGCAGGATCCCCTGCAAACAGATCCAAGCGTTTGATATTCTGCCATATATCAAGAGAAGTTAAGACCGCTGTGGAAGCTTCCGATGGTAAAAACATCCACATGCCATGACTTACAAGAGCTCCAATTCCTCCAAATACCCAGGGAAATACCTGAGATGCCACAGAGGACTTCATGGAACTCAGCACCGGCCCCACAGGCCCTCCCATCGCTTGCTCCACAGTACAGCCCCACGTACTGGGATTGGCCGTCACCTTGCAAGGCAGTGGTACCTGCACCTTTGGGAAATATAAATGAGCCAAATACTTTCCAAAGTCAAAACCAATGCTCAAGGCATATAACTGAGGAACATGAGCCAATACAAGACCTTTCAGCAAACCATACGAGCTGCTACACAGCATATTGACAGCAGACTCTCGAAACGGCAAAGAACTGTTATAAGTAGACACCGCACCATATGTTGCCTCCAAAAGGCTCTTTCCAACAGTAAATCTGAAAAAAGCATCTGCTGGACTCCCCACAATAAATCGTGCCACACTCCCCAAACTAGCAGCGTTCATGAGGTTCGTCATGGGTGACAGAAAACCCACCGCTGCGCATCCCAACACACTAGCAGCTCCCCACATGGCTGACGAAAGAGACGACTTACCCATCACCATCACGCCGCCACCAATACCTGCTTTCGCCACAGGCGCGAAAGAACACACCGCCAAAAAAATCGCTATCCCCTTTTTCATAAATCTTCCCCTATACTCTCTACACATTTTCTCCCATAATACAAAGAATAACGCCTCGTGTAAATAATATTTTCTTTTAATGAAAATTATGTCATCAAGATTTACAAAGGACTTATTATACAAAAAGTGAATCTAAACATATTGTCAGGTATCATGTTCTCATGCTTTTTCACATCTAGCATCCATATATACGCATAAAAACAAAATGATATAAAAATTTCCCTCACCTTTTGCTTTTATTTTTTTTATTTCTTGATAGAATGGAAGGAAAATTTACAGCCAGAGGGCCTATGACACCATCACTCTTGTTACAGCTCACAGATAAAAATTTTGAGGAGCATCTCGCAAAGCACCCTTCTCTTGTGGTGGATTTTTGGGCCTCTTGGTGTGGACCGTGTCAGCGCCTTCACCCCATTTTAGAGGCACTCTGCAAGAAATGGGCCTCGCAGGTGGCCATTGGAAGCATGAATATTGAGGAGCATCAAGACATCCCAGGGAAATTTCATATTATGTCCATTCCCACGCTTATTTTCTTTCGCCATGGAAAAGAAGTGGGAAGAAAGGCTGGCTTCTGGGAGGAGAGTGTTCTTGATGAGTGGATAAGGTCCCTGCATGACTAAGGGCTCTGCTTTTTCCCAACCCAAGCCCATGGAGTTTTCGCTTCCGTGTATTACACGCCCCAGTCTTCTTGTGCCCCATGGTTTTTTTGGCAGGCCAGCATTTCCCACCGGAGACATGATCCCCTTCCAGATCCTTTTCCAAGAAGAGGAACATCTTGTCCCACAGATAGGACGTCATGTGGCGCAACACCTTCAAAAAACCTTTCATCTTTCCGAAACATTCTCCATGGTAAGGATGAAGCAGGTACATTCTTCATCGTGCACCCTTTTGGAGACCCCCCACCAGGTCTTAGAAGAAGGCGACGCCATTGTCACTCAATGCCATGGCGTCTTCCTACAAATTCTCACTGCCGATTGCGGCCCCATTCTTATCCATGATACAGAAAAATCCATCATCGCTGCGGTACATGCCGGATGGAAAGGCACCCTAGCGGGGGTTATAGAAAACACCATTGAGGTTATGGAGTCTCTTGGCTCTCACAAAAAAAACCGCAGAGCAGTCCTCGGCCCCACCATCCACTCCACACACTATGAGGTAGACACCACATTCTTAGAAAAATTCCTCATGGCGTCCTCTCACAATGGGACTTTCTTTACGCCACGAGAAACCACTGGACGTTTCTCTTTTGATTTACCACAATACATTCTTCACCGTATCACACCCTGTGTGGAGGAATTTCACGATATTCGCTGTAACGTTTTTGGCACACAATTCTTCAGCAAAAGATACATTGACAACGAAGAAAACGTAAATCCACCAGAACACTTTTTGGAATGCGGATACAGAAATATATCTGTTATTGGACTTCCTTCTCCTCTCTAGAGCCCCATGATATCTCCCAGAAAAATTTTATTTTTCTTAAGAAATTTTTATTGAAAAAAACACCATTCCCATGGTACAATTCTCTAGATTTTTTTTGGTACATTGTATGAAAACATTTCATGGGCCACGATTTTTTACCTATGCATGCCAGCGATACGCCCGCGTCCTTTTAAGCCTTCCAGAGAAGATTCTTTCTCATCTGCAAGGGGACCTTGGCGCATTTCTTCTGTGGGCACATGAGACCTCCACACGGTGGGACCTTTTAAGTCACCCGCTTCTTTCACCACCCCAAAGGCATCTTTTTTTACAGGAATTCACAACAAAACATTCCATCACCACTCCTGAGACCCTTTCATTTATAAAATCTCTTTTTTTTCATAAAAAATTAGCTTTGCTGCCAGATATTATGGCGTTGGTCTCTTTACTACAAGAAGAGGAAAATTACACTATTGTTTATGTATCAAGCGCCCTTTCACTGTCAGAAAAAGAAATGGACGTGTTTCGCCAGCATTTGTCTTCTCACATTGCAGGCCCCATACACTTTAAAACCTCCGTTGCACCGTCTCTTCTTTTGGGACAAATTTTTCTCTGGAAGGATTATCGTATAGATGCATCCCTCAGCGGGATGTTACAACGTTTAGCCAAGGATTTGCATTATGAGTGACAAATTAAGCATTTCAGAATCTTCTGATCTTTTGAGAAAGCAGATATTGTCGTTTTCCGAGGAAACAAAAGTAGAAGAAATTGGATTTGTGGTGGCCATTGGTGATGGTATCGCCCATGTGTGGGGTCTCACCCAGATACAAGCAGGAGAAATTGTAGAATTTGTGTCTACCATATCTCAAGAAAATATTAAGGGAATGGCTCTTAATCTGCAGAAAGATTTAGTGGGCATCATTATTTTTGATGAAGATCGGGGTATTCGTCAGGGAGATGTGGTGAGAAGAACAAATCTTATCATGGAAACCTCTGTAGGCCTTGGAACATTGGGACGAGTTTTAGATGCCCTTGGAAGACCCATAGATGGAAAAGGGCCATTGACTAATGTGGAGCCGGCTCTTCTGGAGCGAGCGGCACCAAGTATCATGGACAGACAATCCATTCATGAGCCCATGCAAACAGGGACAAAAGCCATTGATGCTTTGGTACCCATTGGTCGTGGTCAACGAGAGCTCATCATTGGAGACCGTCAAACAGGAAAAACCACCATTACCATTGATGCCATTCTCAACCAGAAAATTCTGAACAACCAGGATCCCAAAAATAAAACCATCTGCATTTATGTCAGCATTGGGCAAAAAAAATCCAGCGTGGCACAAATCGTAAAACTTTTAGAAAAAAATGGAGCCATGGAGTATTCCATCGTGGTGGCGGCCACTGCATCGGACCCAGCATCCCTACAGTTTCTCGCACCATATACAGGATGCGCCCTCGGAGAATATTTCCGAGATCGTGGCATGCATGCTTTAGTCATTTACGATGATCTTTCTAAGCATGCTGTGGCATACAGACAGGTGTCGCTTCTCCTCCGTCGACCACCGGGGCGAGAGGCATTTCCCGGAGATATTTTTTATATCCACTCACGCCTCTTAGAACGTGCTGCAAAATTGAATGATGCTTTGGGAGGTGGAAGTCTCACTGCCCTCCCCATTGTAGAAACACAAGGGGGCGATGTCTCTGCCTATATCCCCACAAACATTATTTCCATCACTGATGGACAAATTTTCTTAGAGAGCAATCTCTTTCACAAAGGCATGAGGCCCGCCATTAATATTGGACTTTCTGTAAGTCGAGTGGGATCTGCAGCTCAGACAAAAGCCATGAAGGAAATAGCTGCTCCCCTAAAGCTTGAACTGGCGCAGTACAAAGAACTTCTCTCTTTCTCCATGTTTTCTTCTGACTTAGATGCCATCACTCAGCGCGCCATCCATCGCGGAGATCGTCTCATGGAAATCTTGAAACAACCGCCCAACCAACCCATCCCCATTTTGCAACAAATTATCAACGTCTTCATAGGAGTGAATGGATATCTTGACTCCGTTCCCGTAAGTGATGTGGCTCGTTTTCAGGAGGAGGCGTGGCTCATGCTGCAAGAAAAAAATCTGGATTTCTTAAAAAAACTTGACCAGACAAAAAAGCTGGATGCAGACATTACCACCGCCCTAAAAACATTTTTGGATCACTTTAAGGAGATTTTTGTCTAATGACCAACTTGAAAGAACTTCGAACCCGGCAAAAAAGCGTTGCAGCCACCCACAAATTAACCTCTGCCATGATGATGATTTCCCGTGCGCGATTTTCTAAAGTGAAAACTGTGTGGAAGAAAAGCAAAGATGCTCTTACATTTTTGCAAGACTTAGCTTCTCGCGCCATGTTTCTCTGGGAGGATGCTCAAAACAGCTTTCAGTACGGAGGAGATTCACAAGATCTTCCAAAAATGCTCCAAGAGCCAGATCCGTCCCTTCCCATTCTTCTTGTTTTTTGCACATCTGATAAAGGACTCTCTGGGGGATTCAACCAAAGTTTGACGCAGAAGGCTTATGAATTTCTTGTGGAGAAAGAAAAAAATGGCCAGGAAGTTCATATGATCTTTGTAGGAAAGCAAGGGCTCTCTTTTTTGCAAAAAGTTTGTAATCCCATGATCATAGAAGTCTTTTCCAAAATCGTGCACTTTCAGTATGAAGAAATTCACCCCATATTGGAGCTTATTTTCTCGCTTTTTCACGATGCGCATGTGGGGGCATGTTATGTACTCTCGGCTCATTTCAAAAATGCCCTCACGCAAGAACCGCGAGTAGTGCAGTTCCTTCCAGAGATCCTCACCCCCCATCCAGAAAAAAATCTTTTGCCGGAGGGGGTATTAATGTGCGAACCAAACCCGTATGCTGTTCTTCAAAGCACATTAAATCTTCTCTATCGAAGCCATTTCTATACACTTATGCAGGAACATGCCCTTAGTGAGCACAGCGCTCGAATGAATGCCATGCATTCCGCCACAGAAAATGCAAAGGAAATTATGAATACCCTTACTGCCACCTACAATCATCTCCGTCAATCCATCATTACAGAAGAACTCATAGAAGTTATCTCTGGAGCAGAAGCCCTCTCGTAAGCAGGAAATTTTTATAAAAAGGACGCTATTATGGAAAAAAAACTATTCCCACCACAGAAGAAAACCACCAAAACATCTCCATCAAAAGCCGAAACATCTTCTGCAAAAAAAGAAGTCATCACAACAGACACATATGCTCCTGGAGAAGTGGTGCAGATTATCGGGGCTGTGGTGGATGTCCAGTTCCCAGAACATATTCCTCAAATTCTTAATGCTCTGGAATTACAACGGGAAGACGGGAACATTGTCATCCTAGAGGTAGCACAACACCTGGGGGAAAATATTGTACGTACCATTTCCATGGCATCCACCGATGGATTGCGAAGAGGATTAAAGGTACAAGACACCGGTGGACCCATTTCTGTTCCCGTAGGACCAGAAACCCTTGGGCGCATCATGAATGTAGTGGGACAGCCCATTGACAATGGCCCTCCCGTCGAAACAAAGGAAAAGTGGCCCATTCACCGGTTGCCCCCTCCCTTTGTGGACCAGTCCACAGATGTCCAACCTCTGGTCACCGGCATTAAAGTCATTGATCTGCTTGCGCCCTATTCTCTGGGTGGAAAAGTGGGCCTTTTCGGAGGAGCCGGCGTTGGAAAAACAGTACTTATCACAGAGCTCATCAATAATATTGCAAAGGCCTATGGTGGGTATTCCGTATTTGTTGGTGTCGGGGAACGTAGCAGAGAAGGAAATGATTTATATCACGAAATGATTCAATCCAATGTCATTCAACCTGGCGGCAAATCAAAAGCAGCGTTGGTCTTTGGTCAAATGAACGAACCCCCAGGTGCCAGAGCTCGAGTGGCGCTTTCAGGCCTCACCCTCGCAGAGTATTTTCGAGACACAGAAGGCAAGGATGTTTTGCTTTTCATCGATAACATCTTTCGTTTTACCCAAGCTGGTGCTGAAATCTCCGCATTGCTCGGACGCATTCCCTCCGCTGTGGGGTACCAATCGACCTTGGCCAAAGAAATGGGAGATTTGCAAGAACGCATCACCAGCACCCTCCATGGATCCATCACCAGCATCCAAGCAGTATATGTGCCAGCAGACGACCTCACGGACCCTGCGCCTGCCACATCCTTCTCACACTTAGACTCCACCACAGTCCTGAGCAGGAGCATTGTGGAGCTTGGTATCTACCCTGCGGTGGATCCTCTGGAATCCTCCTCTCGCATTTTGGATCCCCTGGTGGTGGGAGAAGAACACTATAACACAGCGCGAGAGGTGCAGCGTATGTTGCAAGCGCAAAAATCTTTGCAAGATATCATTGCTATTTTGGGCATGAATGAACTCTCTGAGGAAGATAAACTTCTTGTGTCTCGTGCACGAAAAATTCAAAGATTTCTTTCCCAGCCTTTTCATGTGGCAGAAGTTTTCACCGGAAACCCGGGTGTCTTCATTCCTTTGGAAAAAACCATCCAAGGATTCAAAAAAATCATCGAAGGTGAGTGTGATCATGTGCCAGAGGCAGCATTCTACATGGTGGGCACCTTGGAAGATGCGTTGGAAAAAGCAGATCGTCTGTCCAGAGAGGGCACACTGCATAAAAGTGCCACTGCATGACCAGCAGCAGCACTACCATGGTGGACACACAACACCTTTTTTCTTGTCGCATTTTAACATGTGAAGACGTGCTTTTTGCAGGCGATGTGTTCTCTGTCACTCTCCCTGGAGAAAATGGAGAGTTCATGGTTCACAAAAATCATGCCCCAGAAATGAATGCTTTATCCCATGGGTTGTGCACCATTGAGCAAGAAAATCATCACAAAGTGTATTTCTTTATTTTTGGTGGCGTGTCTTTTTCCTCTACAGAGAAAACAGATATTTTTGTCACTCGTGGCTCCCTCATGCACAATGTCACAGAGGACAGCCTTGCAACCGCCTTGCAACATTTTCAAGAAAGTGTCTAAAGATTATTCATGAGCACATTTTTTGAGGATGTTTTTGTGACCACATCCACCCATTCCCTCTTTCTTATTTTTGTACCTCTTCTATAATGAAAGGAGTGCGGGCGTAGCTCAGTTGGTAGAGCACAACCTTCCCAAGGTTGGGGTCGAGGGTTCGAACCCCTTCGCCCGCTCCAAAAGGTGGGACAGATACATGGCACTTTCCACAATATCCGTGGCCGCACCTCTGCGAAGATTATCCGTGGTCGCCCACACGTGAAAATGGTAAGGAGCAGCTTTATGTATTCTCCCCAGCCACACCATATCAGATCCTAAAATTTCTGCAGGAGTAGGCACCCCATCCTTTTCCCAAAAACACAAGCCATAGCCTTTTTTCAAAGCGCTGTGAAATTCTTCCAGGCTCATGTCTTTCTGCACCTGTATCCATACTGAAATGCCATGACCTTGCAACGTAGGAACTCTCACAGATGTCACAAAAAGGGCCAAAGGATATTCCAAAATTTTCTGCACCTCCTGACAAACTTTTTGCTCTTCAGAGGTGATACCCGATACCCCTAAAGAGCCCACAAGGGGGATGGCATTAAATGCTGGAGTATGGGGAAAAGATGGTGAATAGGGAAATTGTCCGGAGGCAACGGCCACATGTTCTTCCGTGAGAAAAACAGCAGTATCATGGCACAACTCCTTCATGGCTTGATGGCCAGCACCAGAAGCGGACTGATAGGTAGCCACATGAATTGCACGAATGCTGAAGGATAACAGAGGAGAAAGTACCATGGAAAGAGGAACGGCAATGCAGTTTCCATGGGCATAAAGTTTCTGCTCCAGAGTAATGCGAGAAGCATTCAGGGGAGGAACAATAAGTGGAACCTGGGGATCTGTTCGATATGCAGAACTGGAGTCCAAAAGAAAAACCTTTCCTTCCTGAAGAAGCTGTGGAATATATTTTTTCGACACATCATCTTCTGTTGTGAAAAGACACACCTCATCATGCTCCCATTCTTTTTCCTCAAAATCCTTCACAACCCATGTATGTTCTCCCAAGAAAACAGGTGTGCCCTTGGATCTCGACGATGCAATAAGGGTAATGGCTTCGGGAGGAACACCTCGCTTCACAAGCCCCTCAAGGGCACATCGTCCAACGTTTCCTGTTGCTCCTACAATGGTATATTTCATGACTCTCTCCCTTTATAAAATATGCAACACGCCCATGGGTTGCAAAAATGCGATGACAGATGCAAGAAGCTGAAGGCGCTGCTTCTGGTGAGGGGCCTCCATAATGCGCACCGTATCCATAAAGATATTCATGTGCTCTGTGAGGGCACGTATTTTTTCCATGCACACATCTTCTCTTTTCTCAATGCCCTCAAAAAAGTTCGCCTTCTCTTGCAAAAGTTCCCAGATCTTGTGCTCCACCTCATGCTGGAATTGAGAAGGATCACACGCGGCATCTGTGTCATGCACCGATCCCTCTTGAGAAACCAACGCATAAACGCGTTTATATGCTGCCAAAAAATCCCGCCCATGAGGGGTTTCAAAAACTTTCTTCAGAAAAATGGCCCGTTCCCTCATACACTGCATGGACATCCCTGCAATGCTCTTCATCTCAAGAACCGCGCGTACATACATACTCTCTATACCAGCTTTCTGCAACACATACTGTAACCGCTCCCACAAAAACTGTCGAAGATCATCAAAGGAGATATCTCCTTGCAAAAATCCTTGATGCTGATAGGCCTTGTGACTCGCTTCTATCCATGGATCAAGAAAAAAAGGCTCCGTCTGAAGCAAACACAACCGTATAAAACCATAAGCTGCCCTTCGAAGAGCCAGAGGATCCTTTGATCCAGAAGGGGCACGACCAATGGCAAAAAAACCCACCAACGTGTCCAAACGATCCATAAGACCAATTTTTCTGCCAAGCTCTTCTGGGGGAGGAGAGGTCATACTCTCTCCTTGGGGCCAATAATGATCTTCTATGGCCTGAGCCACATCATGGGGCACGCCATCTGCCTCTGCACAATATTTCCCCATGACGCCTTGTAAAGTAGGAAACTCCCCCACCACTTCCGTGGCAAGGTCTGCTTTGCACAGACGCGCAGCCTGAGCAAGCTTTTTCTTCTCTTCCTCCATGGACCCCAAAAGCGGAGCAAGCTTTTCTAAGCGCTGTACCTTGTGCAAAAGCGACCCCAGTCCATCAAAAAATAAACGCTGCTCTAAAAATGTGTTATAAAACTCCAAAGGCTTTTTACGATCCTTTGTCCAAAAAAAGAGGGCATCTTCCAACCGTGCATGAATAACTCTCTCATACCCACTCTTGACGGCATCAGAAGGAGCACACATATGAGTCACAACCACAAAATGCGGTGCCAAGGCATTGGTTCTCTGACATCGCATGGGAAAAGCTCGTTGATGATGACAGATGGCAGTGATCATAAGTTCCTCTGGCAGGAAAGGAGGCAAAAATTTCTTCTCCACATCACCTCGAAGGCAGACGGGCCACTCTGCAAGCCCCACCACTTCTGAAAGTAGCTTCTCTTTCGCATCATGACCTAAGAAATGCGTACAGCCCACCGCATCCATCATATCTTTGAGTTGTGTCTCAATGGAATGCCTTCGTGCCACAGGGCATAAAAGCACATAGTTTTCCCTCAAAAGATCTTCATACTCATCAACGGAAGGCACAGAAAGTGGAGTGGAAAAGGTTTTTTCACCCGTTCTCCAAAAAGCTGCCAAGGGGTGACCTTCTGTAAGGCATCCAGAAGAAATCTTCACGCCTTCAGCATCCCACACCCAAGGAATAAGCTCCTTTCCATACAGGCACAGGATTTTTCGAATGGGACGCACCCATGTGGTGCGCTTTTTCGTTCCATCTTCTCTATGGGGCCCCCACACCATATCTTTGGGCCAAAAAAATGACTGAAGAAGGGATGCGCTGAACTCTGCGAGGCTTTCCTTCAATGATGTCTCCGGAGGCGTATGCGATACAAACCAAAAAAGACCTTTGGGGGTTTCTTTTGTATAACATTGCTCTCTGGAGACACCCCATGTGCGACAAAACATCACCACAGTTTCCTCAGGAGCCTTTGCTGACGGCCCCTTTTTTTCCACAGCACATGAAGGCGCTTTTGTAGCACCCCTCAAAACACACACAAGACGCTTTGGTGTCACATAGGTGAGCACCTTGTTGTACATAATGTAATAGTCTTGTGCTTTCTCCATGGCGAGCTGGGCCAACTGCTTTTGTGCGCTCTCTTGAAAACGTGCAGGAATTTCTTCAGAAAAAATTTCCAACAAAAAATCAGTGGACATGGTGGATTCCTTTTTCATCATTCATTTCTTGGCGCATCCATTCCGTACAACAGATATGGGCAACTTCCCGCACACGCTGAATGCAACGAGCACGTTGGGCTACACTTAACGCTCCCCTGGCATCCAACATGTTAAAAGCATGACTAGAGGCAATACATGCTTCATAGGCTGGCACAATGAGCCCCCTTTCTAGTAAGCTCTTACATGTGTGCAAGGATTTTTCAAAATCATCGGATAAGGAGTCGAGGGCAGAGTGCTCCAGATACCAGGAGGAAAACTCTCGTTCATTATGGAGAAAAAGATCTCCATAGGTATAACTGTAGGGCGTGCCAGGGAAGTTCCAGCACAAATCAAAAACTGATTTCTTTTCTTGAATGCTGAGGGCAAGGCGTTCCATACCATAGGTAAGTTCTGCAGAAACAGGATTGCACGCAATACCACCCACCTGCTGAAAATAAGTGAACTGCAGCACCTCCATGCCGTCCAACCACACCTCCCATCCCACACCAGCCGCACCTAAAGTGGGACTTTCCCAATCATCCTCCACAAAACGAATATCATGATGCCATATATCCACGCCAATGGCCACAAAGCTTTCCAGAAGAAGATGGCGTACATCATCCGGAGCAGGCTTGAGAATAACCTGAAACTGATGGAATTTTTGCAGACGATTAGGGTTGTCACCATAGCGTCCATCTCCTGGACGTCGTGATGGCTGCACATATGCCACGCGACGACATTTTTTTCCCAAGGTCCATAAAACCGTGGCAGGGTGGAAGGTACCCGCCCCCATGGGCATATCATACGGCTGTAAAATAACGCAATCTTGCTGTGCCCAATAAGACGACAGGAGAAAGCAAAGATTCTGAAAAGATGTGTCCCGCCGAGAGCACTGAAGCCCAGTCATCGTCAACGTCTCATGTCTTTTTGAGAAGAACGTACCTCATCTCGCATGGATTGTAAATGAGCATCTATACATTCCTTTACCATGGTGGACAAATTCTGTTCCAGCCATGTGCGCACAAGGGGGGGAAGCACATGAGCCATATAAGTTGCCATGGACTTTTCAAAGGTGGATTTAAGCAAAGAAGGAATGGCTTTCTCCATGTACTGTGCCACATTTTTTTCCATCTCTTGCACCAAGAGAGGCTGCACAAGATGAGCCACGAAATCTTCTAAAGTCGGACCCGATGAGCTTGTGTGGCGGGGTTGAGAAGAGTCAGAAGTGGATGAAGCCGACGTATGTGAATTACCTCCCATAGGATTCTCACCTGTTCGCACTGCGTCCAAAAAGGATGAAACCGAACCGATGACATCTTTCATCATGGGAGAAGAAAAGAATGAGGATGCCTCACTGGTCTTCGGTGATGGCTCTTGATATTCTCCATGGTCTCTGGAATGGTGAGCATCGGACCCAGAAGATGAAAAAGGAGAGGAGCCAGAGCCGGCTGATGATGATGTGGAGAAGGTATCTCTCTCAGATACAACATCCTCTTCCTTACATTCATTATCAATGGACTGCCAAAGAGGGACCGTGTCCTCTTGTTCTTCGCTTTGTACTGGATGTGTTAAATAAATGATGTTCTCTCCAGTCTCTTTCATGACGGATGACTCGGACGGGGAGGAAGAAGAAGAAGAGGAAGAGGAAGAGGAAGAAGAAGAGGAAGGGAAGTTTTCAAAACGAGCATGATCCTCTTTGGCAAAGTCACCTCTTTTTGGCTCTTTTACATCAGAATCATTTTTTTCCTCTAAAGATGACTCATACACAAGACGTCGTATGGAGGCAAGAATGTCATCAATACTCTCCTCTGGGATTTGTTCTTCTTCAGAGATTTGTAATACCTTTTCTTCATCCATACTCCCTCCTTCATTGTGATGCTATGGTCTGGATCACAGAAACGTCGTCAATGATATCATAAGAACGCGCTCTCTCGAATATTTTTCCTTCAGAAAACGGCCCATACCACTTATTGTGATGCTTTTTTATAAAGATCACAAGAACATCAGGAGTAATATCACTCATAAATGCAGTTTTTTTGAGAAAACCTGTCTTTTCAAAAATGAACAACCCCTTTGTATTCTTTCTTTTATGATGAACTCCCCTTTCCGAAATCTGCCCACGAGGCTCATAGAAGAGCTTTGAAGAAATTTCTATGCAACAGCGACGACGGGCACCTTCTGCGCCGCATCGCCAGTCGCCTTCTCTGGTTTTTTGACCTCTTGCACCTTCTGAGGATTATTTTGCGAGGGGTGCCCTATTCCCGCTTGGTTTGCTTTCCTTTGATGTTCTTTTCCTTTTTTTCTCAAAACACGAACATCGTGGAGAGTGGGATGGGGAAGAGGTTCCCTCTCATCCTGTACTGGGACAAACAGAGGATTATCTTCTTGATCCTGAACAAAAGAAAACCATGCATTTCTGTGATCCTCATAGTAATCCATGGGATTATAGAACGTTACATTGAGCCCCAAATGCCGAGCGTTCAACTTGCCCTCCATGCTGAGAACATAGTAAGAGTTTTTGATAAGCTCTCCCATGGTTTCAATATAGCTTTGATACGCCTTAGACCACTCATCCTGAACCTGGAGCACACCAAGAAAGTCCTGCTCTCCCAAAGCATTTTCCAACTCCACAGATTGCAAAGCAACACGGCTGTTTTCCAACCATATACGACAGGATGTGACATTCTCCTTGGATGCCTGAAGGGCGGCAAAGAAACTCCTGCACTGGCTGTACACTCTTCTACGCGCTTCTTCCACCTTCAATCGAGCCGCCTTCAACATCTGTTGCGCATCACGCAAGAGAGAGCTGTTTACACCTCGACTATAAATAGGCATGGAAAAAACCACCCCCACATTAGCCTCCACACGAAACCGCCGAGAGTCCCGATTCCCAAGGGTGGGATCATCCTCATCTCCCTCCTGCCATGACGTTGTTTTGCTGTACTCTTTGTTATAGTTGGGACCAGCAGATGCAGTGAGATCCACATTAGGCAAAAATTTTGCTGATACCTCTTCCAAAGCATGCCGAGCCGCAAACTCTTGAAATTTTTCCTGCAGAATTTCTGGATTATACGCCAATGCATTTTTTTCCAAATCCTCAACCGTATCTGGCAAAATGCTGTACGGCTCCGGCATGGAAAGAGATGGAGCTAAATTCGCACCACACAAACTTGCCAACGCAGCCCGAGCAGACACGAGATCCGCCTCCGCACTTCTCACCCTCATGGTAGCTCCAGAAAGCTTTGAGTCCACCATGGCCACATCGGAGAGCTTCTTCTCTCCAAAAACCTCTCGAAGACGTTCCTGCTTTGATAATTCGTTGTTATACAGCTCCAACATCCGCTCCTTAGCAAGAACCACCTGCCCCACCACCACTTTCACATAGGCCGTCACCACTTCTCTAAAAACCGCCTGTTCTTTCGCATCAAGGGCTGCCAACTGAGATCTCACATTTTGCTCGCCTTTCTCTATGGCAGCAGTATTGGAACCACCACTGAAAATATTTTGATTCAACTGCACAGCAAGATGAGACGAATTATTGTTCTCATTCTCATGACTCAAGCTCGTGGGACCCCTCACAGGAATCGTAGAACGAGAGCGAAGACTGTTGGAGTTATGATGAAATCGCTCACTGCCTTCCAAGGTAATGAGCGGTCTGTTGGTGGCATTGGCCTGGGAGAGCGTCTCCACAGAGCGATTAAAGTTTATCCGTGCTTCTTGCAAATCAGGATTTTTGTTGTAAGCATGGGCCAAAGCATCATCCAAATTTTCCACATAGCCGCTGGGAGAGATTTTATGAAGTTTTCCCTCTCGTTTATACAGCGTTGTGCGCCCCCAAGGGTCCTCTCCCTTTACCCCTGGCATCCAGGAATCCCCATCTTTAAAAAAATCCTCCGGGGACAAAATAAGCTCATCTTCATCCTTCGTATGCTTTTTCTTCAAACTTGGAGCAGCTCCTTGACGGTACGTACTTGCATCAGACCGATCATCCATAAAGTTCAATGGGCCCTTTGGGGGCTCTCCACTTTTGAGAATAGGAAACGCCGTTTCCATGCGTATGGTAGAAATGGGCGTAGAAAATTTTGGCGGAATAATGGAAAACCTTGAATCCGCTTCCTGCTTCTGATTCTCTTGGGGTTGAAGAATGTCTGCAAAAGAATCCAATACAGTTTTTGCAGGATCCTGGAGAGGTTGATCCACCCCCACGTCTTTCTTCTCTTCCTCTTTTTTTGGAGCAATGTCCTGGAGCGGCTGCTCTTCCCCCTGTTTTATGACAGGTTGCGCGTCTTCCTGTTTCTGATTCGAGTCTTTGACCTGATCTGGAGCTGCTTCAGCCTGAATACATGCACCCGATCCATAAAGAACTACACTTAAAAAGCATATCCTCACCAAGGAGGAAAAATGAGCCAATGTCACAGAGATAAAAAAGTAAAGAAAATATTACTGTCATCTTAATACAAAAAAAAATCTTTGCACAGAGGAAAAGTAGTTTTTTTTTCTGAAAAGGAGTAAAAGAAGTGGGGGGCGTATATGTGGGATGGTATGTTTATGATGTCTTGTTTGACGTTTCTTGTGCTTCTTCTCTGTTTTTGTGGCATGGCGCACGCTGATGCAAAGACCTTTTCCATTCCAGATGAGCTTCTCTACCCAGCGGGAATATGTGGATTTTTTCTTGTCAAAAGTCATCCTCTTTTTCTCCAGAAGATAATACTTTCCCTAGGAATAGGTCTCGTTTTTTGGTTCTATAAAAAGCAAAGGCAAACTGTGGGATGGGGGGATATAAAGCTTTTTGTCCTCTGCACCCTTATCCTTCCCGTGGAAATGGTACCATGTTTCTTTCTTTTTTGTGGGTGCTTTGGAGCCCTTTCCCATAGGATACGTCAAAGAAAAGTATGCCCTTTCGCACCAGCCATTGTCGCCAGCTTTACCTGGATTTTTTTATACTAAGTCACAGCAACAGGAAAAATTACAGTGGAGATAGGAAAAAAAATAATCTTGCGGGAGTAGGATTTGAACCTACGGCCTTCAGGTTATGAGCCTGACGAGCTACCAAGCTGCTCCATCCCGCATAATCATTCTTCCCTTTTTTTATAAAAGAGTCAATGCATGACCTGAAAAAAAGCTCCTCCCCAGAAAAAGCGTAATTTGCTTTTCCATATAAAAAGTCAATAAGATAAAAGAAGCGGATTTTCACCAAGGTGTACACTTTGATCATGAAGAAAATTGCAGTTTTCCTCCTCTGTACACACAGTATCCTGTCCCCTCACGTATCCATAAGCAAAAAAGTTATCTTGCCCTCTCCTGCAGAACTGCATGTGAAGACCATGGTTTTGTCATCTAAAAGCCATATCCTTGGACCATCCATGCTCTATAGGGTACAAAAATGCTATGAATCACCGTTGTGGAGGAACTATTTCCCACTCACATTAGCCTATGCACAAAAATGTGCAGAACACGTATACCTCCGTCACCTGAAAGGAAAAGAGAGAAAGACACTTCTTGCTCGCGACTGCGAAAGTCTTCTGCTCTTTTTCCAAAAGCACCCACCGGTATCTTGTGAGGGGTGGGAAATATATACAATGCTGTGCGCTTTTCGCAAAAAATCCACAAAATCTCTCCGGTCCGCGGTCATATCTTTTTGGCACAAGAAAAGCGGACTTTCAGCCCAACAGTACAAGTTTTTCCTCAAGAACTTTGGCACCTTCTTCTCTCCATCTTGCCACACAAAAAGATTACGTCTCCTCATGGGAGAAAAAAGAAATACAGAAATAAAAGAGTTTTGCACAGCTCTCCGCGCCCATAAGAAGTGCCCTGCATCTTTTCTTTTCATGGCAAAGCTATTACAGGAAAAATTTTCCTGGAAAAACACTGAATACCATAACATGTATGGCCATTACCAAGACGATCCTCTCGTGCAGGAGGCATATTTTCTCTATCTTCTGAGGTACCATGAGAAGGAATCTTTGGAAGAGATGGAGAAAAGACTCGGCATGGCCTATGCTTTGTTGACAAAACTCTGTCCACAGAAAAAAGATACGCCGTGGCATGAGGGCATTCAAAAACACATTGTGCACATGGCTGTATGCTATAAAAGAGCTGCCCATGACACCCCTCTCCCAGAAAAACATCGTCATGCGCTTTTAGAAAAAGCCATTGATGTGCTGCATCATGGGGAAAAATTTTTTCCTTGCGGAAGCCATCTGTGGCAAGAGGCTTTGTGGACCAAGGGCATCATATATATGGCCCTCCACATGCCCGCTGAAGCCCTGAAATGCTTTCAGAGGATCTCATCCACCCAGAAAAAAATATCCCATCATTGCACCAAAAGAGAGATTGCACGAAGTTTGTACTATGAGGGCTTATGTTGGGAGCGGCTGCACAATAAGAAAAAAGCCATGAACGCTTTCCGCAAGGCCACCACGTACAAACAATTTTTTTATGGACAGGTAGCCCATGCAAAAATAGGGGAAACCATTACCCTCTCCTTTGTGCCCCTCTCTCAAAAAAAGCTGTGCTCGTCACCTCTTTCCGTGGAAATCTTCTCCATTTTGGCCCAGTGGAAAAAATGTGATGCAAAGGCTCGCAATGATGCACCCCTCACCATCTTTCTTCAGGAAGCCGCCCCCCATATCAAAAAGGAAAAAACCTATGGCACCTTTATAGATTTTTTGCAAAAATGGGTTCCTGATTTCTCCCTTCATTTTGCGCGGAAAGTTCTCCCAAAGGATGGAAGCACTGTCTTCAAAGCATTATACCCAACGCTGCCTCCACATGTCATGGCTCGAAGTGAGCCCCTCCTCTCTCTGGTTCATGCCATTATTCGACAAGAAACAAGCTTTCATGAAAAGGCGGTGGATGCCTTCAATGGAAGAGGGCTCATGCAGCTTTCCCCTGAAACAGCCAAGGAATATGCACAACGCCTTCAAATTCCTTATAACGAAGCCATGCTTTTAGATGCGAAATATAATGTGCGTTTGGGAACCGCCATGGTGTCCCGATACATTACCCTCTTTCAGGGAAACTATTTTGTGGCAATGGCCGCATATAATGCAGGCCTTGGAAGAGTATGGGCATGGATTGGAAATCAGAAAGTAGAAAGCGGAATAGAGAATTGTGTCCAGTGGATGGAAAACATCCCCCTGCTCACCACAAAAAATTACGTGGAAAATGTTTTGGAAAACAGTGTGATCTATCATGCACTTTTTTCTTCCCCCGTAAAACCGGAGGACTGGGTTGCCATGACAAAAACCTTCCAAAGAAAACCCCATTAAAGCATTGGTGGTATGAAAATTTCATGAAGTTTCATGTAATGCTGTCACCCACAGCACCATGTGCTCTGGAACGCAACCACACTGGATACTTGTATAGCACCTCGAGACAGTCATACATTCATGAAGCTTATGCTCCATTCACGAAAAAGTTATCCTTCCATGAGACGATTACACCAAGAACGCAAAAAAGCGCCGAAGGAGGCTCTTCCCTCCCTCGACGCATAATGCTTTTCCTGCCGATGCAGTTTTGCTGTAACCTTTACTTTTTCTTACTCATCCAAAATGAAAGCGAAGTCCGCAGGTCACAGCAAGAACATTGGCTGCTCCCAGATTTAAATCCATGTTCACAGATTCATGGCCGCCCAGATCAAGATCTACAGGAACATGAAAAGTCAAACCATCGGAAACGGTCTTATCTGGATTAATGATCATCTTCACACCTGTCAGGAGAGAAGTACTCTCATTGAATTTATACTGGAAACTCGCTCCAAAAAGCACCCCATTTCGATGGACACAAATCTCTTCAATAGAGTCCATGGCTGGAATGTCAACAACATCGAAGCCATCCTCACCATCCCCTGTAAAAGTCCATGCACCAGTTGTTGGCGTTAACGTGCCACCATCGTTTACGACAAAATAGTCTATGAAGTTAGCCTTATCCCCGAAAGACCCCTCACCAAATTGCCCTGTAATATAAGACTCGTTTATCACAAAACCCGCTTGAAAACTGCATGCAGTCTTCTCTGATAAAATATAAGATAAACTTGCCGCAGCGTCGAAAAAGAAATTACTCTTTACACTAATACTCAGATCCATATCGTCTTCGAGAGAAATGGTAGTTGCCGCACCACCCTCACCGGGAACATTCTGCATAACCTGTTGTGCCAGAGTGACTTTATCATCCGTATCACCATGAAAAGCACCATTCAAGTGACGATATTCTATGTTCCCTCTTACGTTTGACTCAGTTCCCAACACAGCGTTGGAGAAGCCGCAAGTACGACTTACAGGACTAATCTTCTGAGAGCTCATCTGAGTGCCTCCGCTCACATACATAGCCTCTAATGCAAGACCAAGACAAAAACGTGGCCCCACCACAGCGTTCCACCCAAACCTTATATCTCCCATAACAGAAGTTCCATAATTTACAAATGTACCATCCCCAGAGTAGTCTCTTGAGAAAGAAAATGTTCCCAATCCGAGTTCATCAGGAATCTGATAAAATCCAGTAGGAGCAACTGGGTCCTGCTCCGGGGTTATGATCAAATCAGAAGTTGACGTTTCCGCAACGCTGTTTCGACCACACAACCCCACCGCAAAATCCATAAAAGCTCCACTGAAATTCTTTGCAGGACACAACGGGTTTTTAGATGTAACCCCTTGTGTCTGTCCCGCATGCAGCATCACTACTGTCAAGACAGTAAGCAACCTAAAAATTTTCTTCATAATAATCCTCCTTTCTGCAATGTTACAAATACCAAAGCTTCTCACCCTTACGTGTTATAAAGCAATCCCACATGAAGCTCCATGGAACCAAGAGAATGGAGATCAAAAGTGACATCATCAGACTCATCACTATCTGGCTCAGTAAAACTAGTTGCTATAGCGTTTTTACCATAAATAGACCATTTCGCTTCAACGATACCTTGAAGATGATCATTTATGGGAAAACTTGCATAAGGAACGAGAACAAAACCCGAAAAAAGTCTGTGCGTTGACTCTAAGTCAACAGGTTCACTCACTGCATCATAATCTGTCAGAAGAGAAAAAGTACCAGCAGTCGTATAAAAAGCGGTAGCGTCCGCAACAATTTGGTTCCACAAATTTATACTTTCATGCAAACCGGTATCAATGGAACCATCTACAGAATAAAAGCCCATGGAATAACCCAATTTCAGACCTAAAACACAGCTTGGATGTGCCCAGGAAAGTCCCAACAAAAAGTTAATGTTCCAATTGTTGTGCAAAGCAATCTGAAGATTTCCACCTCCGGCATAAGAAAACTCCGTTGACTCCGGAACATCCAGAATGTTAATAGAATTTGCACCCAGAGCACTAGATACAACAGAGCTATTAGTAAAGACGGGCAGCCACGAAAATGGCAGAGATCTATAACTAGAAGTTGTGGGCGCCTCCGTAGTAACCACAGTCGTAGGATCGGCAGAAATGGGTATATCCGTATTAACAGTGTTGGGCTTATAGCACGCACGAAACTCAGCACTTCCAAAAACACAATTACCCAGTCTGAAGTTTTTACCGATGACAGCATCTACAGCCACCTGTCCCGTACTTCCAACACCACTGCCGTAAGAAAGATCGTATGTTGTATCAAAAGTTGTCTCCACCCCTTCAATATGAGGCTGCACTGTAGGGTCTTCCACAAGATCCTTTTGACCGTTGGACATCATAACTTTAGAAATAGGAATAGGCTCGGACGTCCTTTCTACGGTCTCTGGACCAACCACCTCGTCCACCTTATAACCAGTGATGGCAAAACCAACCACGCCTCCGAAATACGCAGCAGAAGCAAACCTGTTGCCGCGACCACTCTTATGTTCCGTATGCTCAGCACCAGCCGTGGCAGAAACAGCCATGGACGCCAGCATTCCTAAAAGCAGAAAACTTTTTTTCATATTACTCACCCTCCTTGAGAAGTATTTTTTTTCCTTAACTGTTCCAACAGTGTGTAAAAAAAAAAATTGTCTGTCAAGTAGTTAAGGTGTTTTTTTCTACAAGGAAACTAATCAGAAAATCCTTTACAAAAGATTTATTTTTTTGAAAAAAGTTTTTTTTCCTCTTTTTTCTCTGTGGGGGGTTGATATGGGGGAAAAAAGGCGATAGAATCGGAAACAGGTTCGTGGAAGAAAATCTTTCATGGCCTGGTGGTTAAAGCGAGAGAAGAACACACGATCCCATTTCGAACTCGAACGTGAAAGCTCTCAGCACCGATGGTATTGCGTCTTAAGGCGTGAGAGAGTAGGTCACTGCCAGCCTTTGAAAGATTTTCCTCTCAGACGGACTGGTATAAAAAACTTTCCGATTTTATTGAAGAATATAATGCTATCTTTCTTATCTGTGCATGCATAATGGGAGGAAGGCTTTTTATTCTTGCCATGAATGAAGATTTTTAGCATGATGATGGGTCTCTCACGTATAACAGAGACAGGGAAAAATCCTCATTTTAGTGACAAGGATAGCATACATTCCCCCTGCTCCATGACTCCTAATGAGAAAAAAAATATCTTCTTTTGGGATTTGTGATTTCTTCCATGGGAAAAAAATATTTTGGCTATGGAGGGAGCTTTTTGACTGTATCCCCTACGATGGCCCCTTTGCACATGAAAGAAAAACACAGAGAAAAATTCTCACTTTATTTACAAGGATAGTGTACATTTTCCCTGCTCCATGATTTCTAATGAGAAAAAAAAATATCTTCTTTGGGACTTTTGATTTCTTCCATGGGAAAAAAATATTTTGGCTATGGAGGGAGATTTTTGACTGT
>CAZLKT010000002.1:51491-96888 GCA_964560205.1 uncultured Holosporaceae bacterium
TGATTTCTTCCATGGGAAAAAAATATTTTGGCTATGGAGGGAGATTTTTGACTGTCCCCCCTACGATGGCCCCTTTGCATACGCAAGAGACGCACAAGGGAAAAGTTCTGACTTTATTTACAAGGATAGCATACATTCCCCCTGCTCCATGACTCCTAATGAGAAAAAAAATATCTTCTTTTGGGATTTGTGATTTCTTCCATGGGAAAAAAATATTTTGGCTATGGAGGGAGCTTTTTAACTGTACCCCCTACGACAACTCCTTTGCACATGAAAGAAAGACACAGAGAAAAATTCTGACTTTATTTACAAAAATGGTATACATTTTCCTTTCTGCATTGCTATAGTGAGAAGAAGGGGTCCGTTCTTCGGATTTTTTCATGGAAAAAAAAGATATTTTTATCCTTGCCATCGATGGTGGAGGGATTTTTGGTGTTGTTCCCCTGGTGATTCTCCGACATATCGAGGAGAAAACTGGATACCCCATTTCCCGTCTCTTTCATTTTCTTGCTGGAACATCTACGGGAGGACTTATTTCTCTGGGGCTCACCTGCCCATCCCATAAAAACGAGCCATTGTATTCTGCACGCCAGCTTCTTCAGCTGTATGCGCATTATGCCCCAGCCATTTTTTCGCAAACTCCCCTTGCAAGACTCTGCCAGTTATCCTCCATCAGTCGTATGATACACCAAGCACTCTACTCACAGTATTCTTCGCGTCCCATGAAAGCATCTTTTCGAGCGATCTTTGGAAGAACCCCTCTGTCTCAGGCTTTAACACCAACTTTGGTCCCGGCTTATGCCATTGGAGGAGCCGCCATTACGAAATCTCGATTAAAGCTCTTTCGATCCCATGAGGGGCAATGGGGGAAAAATTTTACCCCCATAAAACACAGAGACTATCTTATGACAGATGTTGCTATGGCGACCTCCGCAGTACCCACATATTTTATACCTCATTGGACATCTCGCATAGGATACCCCCCAGCTTCCTTACCAGAGTATTGCTTGATTGATGGGGGTGTGGCCGTCAATGATCCAAGCCTTATCGCCTATGTGGAGGCAAGTCGCATGTTTCCTGGATGCACCATACATATTCTTTCCCTCAGCGGGGGCCAAGAGAGCGGCCCATATTCCGTGGCTCATCATAAAGGCACTTCCACAGGGTATTTAGCATGGAGCAAAGATATTGCAAAACTTATTATAGGCCCCTCCGTGGCAACGCAGCAAAAAATCTTAGAGCGCCTCATCCAACAAGATAACAAAGTGCCTTCCTTTCTTCGCATTCAACTGGAAAACTCCTCCATGATTCATTGGAATGACCACAACCCGGCCCATGTAAAAGCCTTAGAAAAATCAGGGGAAAACCTTTTGGAAAAAGAGATTGGGCAAAAATTATCCCACTTTCTAGATCAGCTATTACACAGCAGAGGACTCTATCCACCCACCCCCAAAGAGCCATCATAAAGACGCACGCGTGCCCAGGGGAAAGAGTATGTCGCTTCCATTGTGAGCACCGCAAGAGTTTTATCTTTCCAGAGCTCATACGCACACAAATAAAACGCGCAGCACCCGTACCAAAAATCTCCTACAATACATCATATTAATATTTGATATAGATTTATTTTTTCATTTTTTTCCTATTGACACAAAAAATATTTTTGTTATTAATGTATCTTAATGGATTAGAAAAAATATAAGGAGAGTATCATGATCAGGAGTCTTTTTTTTATGCTGTTAACTGTTTTCATCATGCCAAACGCAGACAGCTATGCAGCAAAGAAAAAAAATTATATCACATATGATTTTAGCAGCAGCCCTGAGCCCCAAGATCTCCGGCCTGAAACCCCGAGCTATGTTGATTACCCTTCTTCTGACTCATCTGATTGTTCCCACGATCCAGATCACCTTCAATCCGAAAATGGCTCTCATTCTGAATCCGAGAGTTCTGAGCAAGATATAGCAGCAGCACCTAAATCCACCTCCAAGAATGGCCCTGACTCTGAATCCGAGAGCCTTGACTCAGATATAGAAGCAACACTTAAGAAGGAGGGGGAGGAAGGATCACTTTCACTCACAATATCAACGGAAGCCTCATGCAGAAAAACATCATGCGATACGACACCTCACGTATCATCAAAAAAACCATCCTCAGAAACTAACCTCTCTGATCTTCATCTTAACACACCACGAAAAGCTGATTCTGAAATATTAAAATTTAATCAGGAAATACCAAATAATCTTTTAGGAAAAAGAAACAAGAAGGAAGAAGCTTCAGAAGAAGAACAAGAGTGTCAAGAAGAGAGGAGCAATCAAGACACAGAGATGGGAGGAAAATCAAAAAAGAGACAAAGAAGAGAATAAAAAAAATATATGATGAAGATATAAAAAATCGTACCCATCATGCCCCCCTCCCCACGGGATAAGGGGGCCATCACCCACCTCCAAAGAGCCCTTATAAAGATGCACGCGTGCCCAGGGGAAAGAGTATGTCGCTTCCATTGTGAGCACCGCAAGAGTTTTATCTTTCCAGAGCTCATACGCAGACAAATAAAACGCACAGCACCCGTAACGAAAATCTCTTGCAATACACCATATTCATGTTTGATATAGATCTCTTTTTTCATTTTTTCATATTGACACAAAAAATATTTTTGTTATTAATGTATCTTAATGAGTTAAAATGGTTACAGTGGAATGGTTATGATAAAAAATCTTTTTTTTATGGTGTTGGCTACGCTGATCATACCAAATACGGATATCTACGCAGTGAAGGGAAGACAACAGGATAACTCTCCAAACGAGAGGTCTGAACCAAATGAATCTTCATCTAAAACGATAAAACAAGAAAATATATATCAAGATGAAGATGACAAAATAGAAAACAAGGAAAAAATTAATGATTTTACTTTTTCTCAAAAATATGATGACTCTCAAGGAGGTAACTCTAAATCAACGAGATCTGTTGAACAGAAAGTAAGCAACCGATCTCTTTCTCAATCTTCACCTAATGAGAGACAACGAATGTCAAAAGATGAACAAGATTTTCAGGAGAAAGAAATAGATAAAAATGAATACAAAAATAAAAAGAACCAGAAAAAAAACAATGATTATAATCGTTCTGAAAAAGACGACGATCATTATCAAAGAAGTACATCTGACTTCAAGAGACCTTATAGCCATAAAGAAAAAAACCGGTCCCCTTCTGAAAAAAATTCTGATGCTTTGCAAGAAAACTCTCGTTTTTGTGAGGAAAATGATAGGCTTCATCAAAAAATCTCTCGTCTTTGTGAGGAAAATGATAGGCTTCATCAAAAAATCTCTCGTCTTTGTGAGGAAAATGATAAGCTTCATCAAAAAATCTCTCGTCTTTATAATTCAAACGATAAGCTTTATAATTCAAACGGTGAGCTTTATAAAAAAAACTCTCGCCTTTATAATTTAAACCGTAAGCTTTATGAAGAAAAATCTCGTCTTTTATATGAAAATAATGATCTTCTTCAAAAAATCTCTTATGTTTATAGATCTTCAAGCTCCGAATCATCTTCAAGCTATTCATCTTCAAGCTCTAGATCACCTGCAAGCTCTAGATCATCTTCAAGCTATTCACCTGCAAGCTCTAGATCATCTTCAAGCTATTCATCTTCAAGCTCTAGATCACCTGCAAGCTATTCACCTTCAAACTCTTTCTTGTCTCCTCATAACTCTCCTCAAATAACAAAAGAAGAATCACCTGTTCTAGGAAAAAGAAATAAGAGAGAACAAACTTCAGAAGAAGAACAAGAATTTCAAGAAGAGGGGAGCAATCAAGACACAGAGATGGGAGGAAAGTCAAAAAAGAGACAAAGAAGAGAATAAAAAAATATATGATGAAGATATAAAAAATCGTACCCTTTGAAGAAGGCTATGAAGAAAGATCGGAGTATAGTGGTGATTGTTTTTTATGAGGTGGAGGGAGACTTCTGAAAAGGCTGTGCCACAAGACCGGGGCGCCATCACCCACCTCCCTTTCGACGGCTACGCAGAAGAAGACTTTATCCAGCCACCTCCAAGGAGCCGTGTTCCATCATAAAAGACACACGCTTGTCCGGAAGATATGCCGTACTCTGCTTGGGAAAGCTTCACCACCCCCCCTTTTGTGCCATGAAAGAGAAGAAGCGATGCTGGGATAGGTTGTCCAGAGGAGCGGATTTTCACATGAATTTTGTGGCTCCTCTCTGGTGCAGAGATGGACTGCATATCCTCCGCAAGCCAATTAATATGCTCTAAAAAAATATGGCGATGGGCAAGGGAGGCGCGCGGCCCCACCACAAGGCAATTTTTCTCCGCATGAATAGCCAACACATATAGAGGATCCTTCTCTCCACCCAAGCCGAGACCCTGCCTCTGGCCAACAGTATAATGAAAAAGCCCTCTATGCCGACCCAAAAGCCGCCCATCCTCATGGAAAATATCCCCGGGGGTTTCCACTTTCCCGTTCTTGCGAAAAATATCCACATAGGATCTTTTGGAGATAAAACACAGATCTTGGCTTGCAGACTTTTTGTGCACCTCCAAACCCAAACTCTTTGCATACTCTCGAGTTTCTGTTTTGGAAAAATGCCCCAAGGGAAAATGCATCACTTGGATTTGTTGTTGGGTCAGGTTAAACAGAAAAAAACTCTGATCCCGCACCGGATCTTTCCCCATATGAATGCACACCACATTATGAGCCTTCTGACGCTGGACATAATGCCCTGTGGCAATGGCTTCCGCCTGCATCACCCCCATGAGATCATGCAAAAGCGCTGTTTTCACATCCCTATTACACACCGCACACGGAAGAGGCGTTTTCCCCTCCTCATAGGCCACCATGAAGGGATCAATAATGGTTTTCTGAAAAACATCTTGGGCATCTAAAACAAAATGAGGAATTTTCAAAGCATGAGCCACATTCTTTGCTTCTTCAATAAAAGAATCAGGATGACATTCCCTCTTCCCGGCCTCCACCTCCTCCAAGGACTCTCTATACGCATAAAGCCGCAAAGTCACACCAACCACGTCCATGCCTTTTTCCACCAAAAGCGCCGCTGCCACAGAGCTGTCCACACCACCAGACATCCCCACAATCACCCGAGGCCGCGATGCTGATGCTGGTGGAAGAGCAAAATCATGTACCAAAGACAATCCCCTGTCTTATAAAATCAAATCCACCCCATGATACACCATTTTCTTTTTTCCCCCAAGCAAGCCCCCTCTTTTTTCTTTTTTTGATATTTTCTCGCAACAGCACGCCCATGGACCATCACAAAAGTCAGCAGAAACGAGCAGCAGCACGAAGCAGATGCCACTCCAGCCCTTGAAAGACGATCATCTGACTATGAGCTCCACAAATTTCATCATAATAAGATAACATCTCAGCACACAATATCTTAAAATACAATGTTTTTTCTGTACTTAACTCTTAAAATAGAGATTTTTTACATACAATCGTATCAACTTTATTTTTTTTATTGACAGTGAAACAGCAATTAACCATACTCAAATGAAAGTGGCGTTAACAAAGGTAATAAATGAAAAAAGCACATTTTTTAAAAGCAGGATTGTTTCTGTGTGGCATGGCAACGTCGTGTTCCACTACTCATGGGTACAGTTTCTCTCTCCAAGGATTGGGAAACATGTTGCATGACATGGCGTCAACAGTAAATTCTCTCAAGAGAGAAGACTATTGGTCTCAGGTAAAAAACCTCATAATAAACACAGGACCCCATCCATACTTCTTTCCGGTTATGGGCACAATAGTTCTTGGATTCGCAGCATACCATCTCCTGAAAGAATCACCTGACATCGACGCCCATAAAACTTATATGAAATTGTGTACTTACTATAGTAGGAGAGACTTTTACTATTCCTGTGTAATTCCATGCATGGATCTTTATAAAGAAATATACAAAAAAACAGAATCAACCGATATAAGGGAATTAGAAGAAATGAAAAATTCTTTTATAAAAATAATTACGGATTATAAGATGGACGCAGTCTCTATTGCTCTTACAGAGCCAGATTGGGTAGGAAAAGCACAAACCTATCTACATGAAAAAAACATCTCACTCTACGGAAAAATCATAAGGGAATACCTCGTACCTTGTATGGAAAAAGCCGCAGAGTTGAGAAAAATGGAAGAGGACGTATATAACTACTTCAACAGAAAAATAGAAGAAGAGAAGAATTTTTTACGAGAGGAGGCTGTAATGGCTAACTATGATCTTGACAAATGTCCTCTTCAATTACTGCCCGATATGAGCGAGAGAAAGAAGAAATACGAGCAAGATAAAAAGGAAAGAGAAGAGAAAAAAAAGAACGAAGAGTTGAGAAATGAAGACATGAAGGAAGAGAGGGACAGCTACCTTGCAACCGACATAAAATCAAAATGGGATCAAGAGCTACTGGACAATAGAGGTAATCCAGACAGAAAGAACGATACCTTTGCTCAGAAAGAAGAAAGAAGAAAGAAGAAAAGCCTTTTATGAAAAGGAGGGAGGAGCGCATCTCTATCAAGAACAAAAGGAATATTTTCCCCCCAGAAGGAACAACAACCCCCACAGAGAAGAGGAGAAAAATCAATATGATGAGTCTCATGTGGAGTCTCATGTGGATACTCCTACGCTACAAAGATCACAAACAAAAGAAGAAAGCATGACTCCTCCATCTTCCCTCTGAGAAAGGGGAGTTTTGAAGAATAGAGGAAAATCAGCTCAGGCAGATGCCCAATGATTTTTCTGACAGCAGAAATGAAGGGGGAGGAATAATCCCCCTCCTTTCGGAAAAACAGATGAACACGTTTTTTTAGACAAAAGCAGGGTGTCCTCCTCTGAAAAGGCCACAGAGAGACTCGCAGCACCACACACCACATCCCCTTCTCATCGCTTTTGAGATCGTAATATCAGAGCAGGTAACGAAAAAGGCATTAAAACCACTTGCAAAAAACACCCCCCCTGTTTCATATGAGCATGCTTTTTTGTCATACAATGACATACGCTTTTTTCTCCTAAGAACGACTTCTGATTCTTTATTTTTTTTGACAAATAAAAAAAATTATGTAATTTTAGTTTAAAGAAATTAAAAATACACTCATAAAGATGAAAAAATCGAAATTTTTAACGATAAGCCTCCTGCTCTCCAGCATGACGACACCTTTCCTCACAAAGGCTGAGCGTCTCACCACTCATGAAACTCCCTGTTCCGGATGGACATGCGCCCCTTTATCTCTCCTACAGCAAATAATACACATGTGGTGCAATCATCCCTATGTATCTGTGGTGGGAATATCTCTCACTGGATGCGCGACATATGCTTTCCTCCAAAGGGCAAAATTTTGGAGGAACTATCAGGAGTTATCTGATTATTGTGATGCAAAATATCCACTCTATTCTATGCAAGCTTCCGTTGTAAATGGCCTCCACCAGAACATAAAAAACCTGAGAATAGACAATGCAGAACCATTGAAAAAAATAGAAAAAAATTTTTTTAAGGCTATTGCTGCTGCCCATATAGACTTTGAATCTCTTGCTGCACCAACTCCTGAATCTCTGCAGAAAGCTGCAGATTTTTTATGTAGCTCTTATGATGATCCTGGTCTTTGGCACATGGGAAACACACAACTCAAAGTGCAGATTATCAGAAAACACAGAACTATCTCAGATTTCATGACGAATATTCTTCATAAGAGCGCAGAAGCACAATCACTCCTCAGTCAAATGAAAAAAGCTGAAAAGAAACTCCACGCAGAACACAATGTAACTGTAGAGCAAAACAAAAAGGAGAAATCTCAAAATAATAGAGAGGAAACAAAAAAAGAACACATAGAAAGAGAAGTGAAAAAAGAGATACAACACATTCAATATGAGGAAAACAAAACAGTTCTCAAGAAACATCGACAGTCATCAGGCTATAAAGAGTGGAAAAAAAATCAGCCTAGACACGATGCGGAAAAATAAAAATGAAACCTCCTTGTGCTCAGAAAGAAAGTCCATAAGGAATCTTTGATGGAAAGCAAGAAAGCTCGCCCATCTCTACAAAAGAAAAAAGATGATGTGTTGAGATTCCAAAAATGCAAAAAAATCAAGAAGAAGATATGGAAGAGGAAGAAAAACAATAAGATCCATGATCAGAAACGAATAACACATAAAAGAAAATACCTAAGATCAAAACGTTCCATTTGTTTTCTTGGCATGAATAGATATCCAACTCTTCAGAGAAGGGACAAGCTATAGAGCTCGTCCACACCCCCTTGAAAGCACTAGAAATAGTGTTAGAATCAAGGAAAAAGTCATGCGCCAAAAACACACATCTATCTCCACATGTATCAAGTGAAAAAAGATGCTTTTTCTTGCATCCCAATAAAAAGAAGGAGTTTTTTGTGACGAGTTTTTATTGACAAGGTAAAAAAATGATGATAGAGTGAGTCTAAAGTAAGTTACAGTGAGTTAATATCATGAAAAAAATAAAGTTTTTCGCACTGGGAGCCATCCTGGGTTGTATGGGGGCATCCTCCCCTATCGTTAATGCTGATTATTATGGAAATTTCAGGTTATGCGAGGAAGCTGAAGATTATGGTAGTAGCTATGCATGGGACGATTATAAGGAAAGAACGACGGATTCAACACCATGGCCCAAAATGGATTCAATAACATACGCACTTTATCAAGCAAAAGATAGTGTCACGAATTTTTTCAGGGATAGAGATAATCGGGTCGCCTTTTTCTCTATTCTTATCCCAGCACTCTTCATTACAGCAGTTATCTTCTCGGAGAAGTCATGCCCCAAAGGGAAGGTACAAAACATGTCCCACCCTCCATATGGAGTGGGTGAGCGCAGCATAGGTGGATGGGGCTCTCCAGGGGAAAACGATCTAGCAGACCAAGGGGTGATCACTCTGCAAAATACACAAAAAGACATATGGGATCAAAGCAAAGAAATAGAATTGTGTAAAAACGAAATCAAGAAAAATAAGCTTAAAATAAAAAATAAAGTAACTAGCCTTGAAAATAAAGTCAATATTCTTGAAATGAAATTATGTGCGCTTGAAATGGGAATAAATAAAAAAAACATGAGTGAAACAGAAAGAACAAAAGAAAGTTGTGATAACGAAAAATACCAAAGCCTCTGTTTTGACAATTTATATAGAGAAGGAATGGAAAAAATCGAGAGTGAAAAAAAGAGCAAAATAGAAAATGCACAAAAAAATCAAGAAGAAGGAAAAGAAATTATTTCTAAAAAAGCAGTCACCCAAGAGAGTGCTTATTCTTAAAAGCATGCGCTCTCCTTTATTTCTTCGTGTAAAGGAGAGCAAAAAAGAGGGGACATGCTGGTGCTTCTGCTTTTTGAGAACGTCACCCTGCCATGTTCCAGCGTTATCAAAAAATAAAGCCCTAACGTTTAAAAAAATACTTTGTAGTAATAAAAATTTTATACATGAGTACAAAAAACAAAAGGTGTGTGCTTTGGTTTGTGCCATGATTGAATCTGGCCATGCATGAGCCCCTCAATGGAACACTATGATTGCACCAGGAAATGCATGCACTCCAAATAGTGTCATCACAAGATTTTTGTCCATAAAAGGATGCATGAAATATGCACAGGCGCCAAAAAAGCTGTTGTAGGGTACAATACACCTCAGCACTTCATATGAGAAAAAGTCCTCTCCACAAGATGTCTCAACATATACAAATCTGTATCATATCCCCCTTTGGATTGTTCCCGTGTTGAGACTCATCCCGTAAAGAACTCGGCGTAGAATCAGAAATATGGTCGTCATGACAACATGATCCACAGGCTGACAAGGAACATGACCTGGATCTCTTACAGCCCCCAAACATATGCAAAAAAATGAAAAATATAATTGATAAAACATAAAAAAGGATGCATGAAATATGCACAGGCGCCAAAAAAGCTGTTGTAGGGTATAATACCACCTCCAGCACTTCATATGAGAAAAAGTCCTCTCCACAAGATGTCTCAACATATACAAATCTGTATCATATCCCCCTTTGGATTGTTCCCGTGTTGAGACTCATCCCGTAAAGAACTCGGCGTAGAATCAGAAATATGGTCGTCATGACAACATGATCCACAGGCTGACAAGGAACATGACCTGGATCTCTTACAGCCCCCAAACATATGCAAAAAAATGAAAAATATAATTGATAAAACATAAAAAAGGATGCATGAAATATGCACAGGCGCCAAAAAAGCTGTTGTAGGGTATAATACCACCTCCAGCACTTCATATGAGAAAAAGTCCTCTCCACAAGATGTCTCAACATATACAAATCTGTATCATATCCCCCTTTGGATTGTTCCCGTGTTGAGACTCATCCCGTAAAGAACTCGGCGTAGAATCAGAAATATGGTCGTCATGACAACATGATCCACAGGCTGACAAGGAACATGACCTGGATCTCTTACAGTCCCCCAAACATATGCAAAAAAATTGAAAAATATAATTGATAAAACATAAAAAATGTAGTAAATAACATATATCAGAAAAGAAAAAAATTGAAAAAATGAAATATATCATGAATAAAACAAAAATCATTTCTCTGTGCATCCCCCTGTATAACATAATAACCTCTCCTAATGTGAGGGCCTCCTCAGAAGACCTTCAGTATAAATGCGCCACCCCATATGAAAATCCTGCGAGAGCCTCCACATGTCAGGCAAAAAATATGGAATCATCTCCAGAACCTGGTGGATACGCATTGAAAGACCTTGTAATGGCTCCCCAACCTCTTCTCATAACTCTCTTATGTGTTGCTGCAGGCGCAATACTCGTATGGCCTATGGTGCAAAAAATGAAAAAAATTTCTGCCGCCCGAAGAAGGTTGTTATGTCTTTATAAAAATAAAATTGAGGTTTATCAAGCACAGAAATGGCAAATTGACTATGAATTACATGAAATTAAAAATTCAATAAATCAAAATTCAATGTTCAAAAAAATAAATTATCTCAATGACGCAGAAGCGGTAATTCAAGACACTATGGCCACAGTAGAAATTGCTCAAATCCCTTCTGGACCAGACTTCTTATACTATGATCAGGAAACACAAAAGCAGGCCTTACGCTATACTCAGGAAGCACAAAAGCAGGATTGGAGTACAATGAAAGAAGTTCCACATATTTTACAGTCTTTCTTGCTCAAGGAAATCACAGAGAAGGACTCTTCTGCAGAAAAGGAATATTCCGAGTTTTTGTGCTCTCACAAAAATTTCACTTCTCACATAAAAAAAATACAAGGCATGGAACCAATAAAGGAAATGCCCTCCGAGCTAGAGTCGGACTCAGCGAGGAAAAAAGTCAAAAGACAGCACAAAGGTGGTAAAGGGCGCACACATGAGACATACTTACACGACCTTGCAGTATCCTATGCTTTGGAGGAAAAGGCTTGACGAGCATCAAGGGAGAGGGCGCTCCAATCTTTTTCAAAAATTTCCATGCCCTTGTCTGTGAGAGGGTGATGATACAATTTCTCAAAAACAGCAGGAGGCACAGTCATAATATGGGCTCCATGATGAATGGCCCCCACGGCTTGCTCCACTGAACGAATGGAAGCAGCAAGGATCTTGGTCTCCACATGGGGATTTTCCATGCAGTATATATGCAAATCTCCCAAAAGATCGTAGGGCGCCTCACCGTAATCTTCCAGGCGTCCGATGAAGGGTGACAGGTATGTGGCCCCTGCTTTCATGGCCAGGATCCCCTGGGTGAGAGAAAAACATAACGTCACATTCACCGAAATACCCTCTCCGCGCAAGACCTTGCATGCTCGCAGACCTTCCACAGTCAAAGGTACCTTCACAACAATATTGGGTGCGATGCGTGACAAGAAACGTCCCTGCTCCGCCATGGCATCCTCTCCATGCTCCGTGACTTCTGCGCTCACCGGCCCAGGAACAACCTCACAAATTTCCTTCAGGATGCTCAAGGGATTGTTTTTCTCTTCACGGGACAAGAGGGTGGGATTTGTTGTGATCCCATCCACCAAACCCGTGGACACCCACTTCTTAATCTCTGAAACGGACGCAGTATCTAAAAAAATTTTCATAATAATGTTGTCTCCTGAGGCTCTGATGCAGGATTTTTTCCAGACGTTTTCTCCACAGTTTCCAAAACAAGCTTTGCTTCCTCTAATTTGCCTGCACAAAAATCTTTCAGAAGCAGCCCCCTCTTGTAAGCCACCATGGACTCTTCCAGGGTCCACGCATTATTTTCAAACTTCTCCACAATGTTTTCCAGCTCCTTGAGGGCCTCCTCAAAGCTTTGTGCCAGTGGTGCGCTGTTATTTCCCAATGATCCTCTCCTTTTCTTCACCCCATGAATCGTCCCTAGTATAAAATTTATTGTTTTTTTTGCAAAGCTTTTTCTCGAAGAAAAGCAATACCATCCATCACCTCTTTTTCTGAAAGGAACTCTGACAGCACAAGGCCATCAGGGTACTCTTTGCTCACCAAAAGATTGAAAGGGATACCAGCCCTTCCAAATCTTTTGAGCATTTTTAAAATGTCAGGAGAACCCATGGTAAAGTCTGCACGAAGACACACAATATCCTTGGAGCGTAAAAGCGTCTGAATATCCTTCCTCAATAGCACACGCCGCTTATTCACCTCACAATTTAAACACGCTGCTGCTGTCACATCGAGAAAAATAATGGCACCCGTAGCTAAAACTTCTGCCATTTTCTCTTCTGACCATGGATGAAAATGAATTTTTCCTGTATCCATGGGGACAGTATAGACACTGTTATGAGAGGATACCGACATTTTTTCTGCAAAAGGGAGCCCTATGAAAAAAATCCCACAACATGTACTCAGCACAAAGAAAAAAGACACGCTGTTAATATAGTTCCATCTTTTTGCAAGGCGGCCAAGCACAGGAAAGACTATAATACTCGCTAAAAGCCCCCATGCCACATACTGAAGGGGTGGTGATAAAAAGGGCATAAGCACCATGGCTACAAGCCACACTGCGGTAATCCAAAAAAACACTCCTGTAACAGATGATGCGTATTTCATCCATGGACCAGGTTTCGGTAAGATTTTTCCCACCGGAAGCACAAAACTAACCCAATAGGGTAAGGAAAAACCCAAAGCAATGGACAGAAAAATGCCTAAAATTGCCATGGAGGATCCTGTGAGGGCAAATCCAACGGCAGCCCCCAAAAAGGGTGCCGAACAAGGCGTTGCCAAAAAAACTGCCAATACCCCTGAAAAAAAAGCATAAAGAGCCTCTCCAGAGTGCTGGGGCACCAACCGGTAAAGCCACTGAGGGGTGCTCAGGGTACCACCCCCCAAAAAGCTATGGCCAAAAAGCACCATCACCATGCTCATGACTGATGCAAAATATGGGTTTTGAAATTGCATCCCCCATCCCACTTCATACAGAAAAATCTTCTGGAGACATATGATAAGAAGGGCTAACCCAAAAAAACTGGCAAAAATACCAAGGATGGTGAAAATACACACTTGTCGCAAAAGATGTGCTGGAGCATTGGCCAATCCACTCAGCTTCAAGCCTAAAACAGGGAAGACACATGGCATGACATTTAAAATAATCCCCCCTAAGAATCCGTACCACAACATATACCAAAGGGAAGGCTTCCTCACATGAAGCACGTCTGATGGTGGCGACAAAGTGACGGTAATATCCTGGCTCAGTGGCCGACACAATGTAGAACAGCACAACCCAGAAAAAGACAGGGTAATATCCTGTTTTCCATGCTTTTTCAGACGCACCTCCACCTCCACAGCAACATGCTTTTTGTAAACATGAGCTTGTTGTCCCTTTTCTGTCCAGAGCTCTGCCGCAGGCCACTGAACCACAACGCTTTCCACCTGTGGATCCTTACAAGAAAACTGTGGTGGTCGCACCAATGTATCCCGGTAACCAGGAGGTCCATTTAATTTCCACCCCGTAAGGATGGTAATTGTCATAGGAATTGTCACATAAGTACTTGTATGCCATACTTGTTTGTCCACATGAAATGTCAGAGGCACCTCATCTGGTTTCACAGATTTCCATCCATGCCCCAGATCCAAAAAAAGTATCTGCAATAAAAAAAGGGAGATGACCAAAAAAATTTTTTGTGCTACCCTTGTATGGGTTGAAAAGTTCATCATAAAATTTGGGACCATTACTGAAAGAGTCCAATTATAGTAGCATAAAAAAAGGTAAGAAAAACAATGATACGTTTACCACGATTTCTTGCGGGATATTTATTTGCCTCAGTGCCCCATCATCAACAGGAGGACTGCTTTGATGAAAGCCTGATTTTTTTGTGCCGCCATGATGAGGAGGGAGCCATTGGCTTTATTATCAATCAGGTTTTGGAAAATATTTCTGTATCGGATGTACTGAACTATGCAGAGGATCCAGAAAAAAAACCTTCCAGGGAGGATGGCATATGGTCTGGCCCCCCTATCTTCTGGGGAGGGCCCACGGAGATTGGGCGAAGTTTTCTTTTGCACTCTTTGGAAAAAACCTTCCCCACCACCATTTCAGTCAATGATGAGTATGGTGTTACTTTCAGTACCGATGTTCTGGAAAGATTTCTCTATGAAAAAGTGCCTATAAAGCACTATTCGCTTCTCTTGGGATATGTGCGGTGGAAGCCGGGGCAGTTGGAAAAAGAATTGAGCCAATCGTGCTGGATGCCACTGTGTCCAACACCAGAGCTCATCTTTGAGGTACCACACCATAAAAAATGGTCTGCAGCCATGACCATGGCAGGTATAGAACAACACTATCTTTCACCCATACAGGGAGAAGCCTAATCAGGCCCACCACTCTCTCTTTGTGGAGAAGAGGGGGGGAGGCCTTGTTATTTACCGCTCCACACAGGCCCTTTATCCTGCCTATGATGCCTGGACTATATAGTTTCCCCGCGTCTATATCCTTTAATGTTTTGTCAAACTCCTCCGCTTCTTCGTGTGTAACCCACCCCAAAGTCTTATGAAACTTTTCTGGCTTCTTCTCATTCGGTTTTTCTCTACCGTCACTACCAATCAGACCACCAGTCAAATAATTTACCCAGCTGCGATTATCTTGTTCTTTCATGTTCTTTTGCACACCATCCAGTTTCACACTGTTTCCAGCGGAAGCTCCAGGACTCTTATTTGCATCTACAATTGGCTGAGTACCTTTATTAGCGGGTCTTTTTCTTTACCGTCACTACCAATCAGACCACCAGTCAAATAATTTACCCAGCTGCGATTATCTGGTTCTTTCATGTTCTTTTGCATACCATCCAGTTTCACACTGTTTCCAGTGGAAACGCCAGGCCCCTTATTTGCATCTACAGTTGGCTGAGTACCTTTATTAGCAGGCTTCTGACCTGTGGGAGGGTCTATTTTTATACTTCCATTCTTACTCTCTTGCTGAGAAACCTCCTTTTTCTGGTGCACAGAGGAAGGAACAGGATTACCAACATCAGGGTGAGCAGAAGCCCAACTAGAAGCCCTCTTGTCAAAACCAGCTTTTTCAACAACGCCGGGTCTCATCACTTCTCCACGAGGGCCTTTCGTTTTTGATCTCATTCGAAGATTACCGCTTCTCCTCTTTTTCCCCTTATGAACAACAGATTTTTTCCCCCTCTTTTTACGGGCCGCATAAACAGCATCCTTCTCATTGGAAAAGGAAAAAAGAAGGAGTAACGTGTAGAATATCCTATTTCTCATAAACCCTCCTTCACATAGAGTATTTACTTTCCTCACAAAAAAAAGGGAGAGAGCCTTCTGTGGCGCAAACCTCCACTGCCCTCTCCCCCTATATCCATCTTTACATTTTGACGTTTCAACAGCCTTTACAAGAGAAACACACTCTTGTCTTCTCTCGTAAATACAACCTTCTTTATTATTTCTTATCCTCTGCTACTGCTTTTTTCCCAGCATTCTCCTTGTCCATCAATCCAAAAGTCAAATAGTTCTTCCAACTTTGCTTTTTTTCCTCCTCTGCTTTTGCAGTGCTATTTACCCCGGATTTTATGCTAGCATCTTTGCTCACCTGAGAACCAGTTCCAGTGCTTTTTGCCTGAGACCCGGTCGATGATACTTTGGAGGCATTATCAGCTTTGGAAGCATTATCATTATTACTTGATGGAGCTATAGTGGGCTTTAACTGACTTAAATTCTGAGTAGCAGCTTTCTTCCTAGCTTCCTCTTCTGCCGCTGCTTTCTTCTTAGCTTCCTCTTCTGCCGCTGCTTTCTTCTTAGCTTCCCTTTCTGCAGTTACATTCTTCTTAGCTCCCTCTTCTCCACCATCACTTCTGCTGGATCTGCCTCCATACCTTCTTTTTTGGACTCTCGCCCCACGACCACCACTTATTCTCTTTTTTCCCCTCCTCAGTGAAGATTTTTTGCCTTTGGCTTTCCTCTTACCACCTGCTTGAAGAGCATCCTGGCTGGACACAGCAAAAAGAAGGAACAAAATGTAAAGAATCTTATTTTTCATAGTAACTCCGTATGTTTAGTCTTGTATGTTCTCGTATTGTAAAAAAAAATAGTAAATATTTTGTTAAAAAATGATATAAATATATAATTTGTATTTTTTAAAAAAATATCTGTTTCGGCATGATGTTCCTTGCCATAATGACGTATTCCAGATACTATCTCCAAGAGCGGAGAGGTGGCCGAGTGGCTTAAGGCGGCGGTTTGCTAAACCGTTGTACGGATTATATCCGTACCGGGGGTTCGAATCCCCCTCTCTCCTCCAGAAATTTTTGAAGCTAAACTTTGACTCTCAATGGTCATAACACTTTCCCCACAGGAACAGTATGTGGGTCAGATTCATGGTTTTCAGGATCATCAAACGGCATGTGGGTATAGCCGTTTTTGAGATAGAGTCCTAAACTACTTTGCCGGGATTCCACATGAGTACTTTGAATGCCTAACCTTTTCACCCACTTTTCTATAAGCGCCAAAAACTGGCTATCAGCATTTTGATTTGCCTTCTTCTCATCATCACATGCAAGCATACGGACTGCAGCTCTTTGATCTGGCCAAAACTGAATATGCGCGTAACCCACAATGTCTGTTCCCTCATATAAAACCAGATGGGCATGCTCTTCATGATGAAATGTCCACGTGTAAGGATCCTCTATGCCACCAAAGAAATGCGTGTTACGGAAATGATAAGCTGCTTGCCATTCCGTATGGTCATTACATTTCAGCATACGAATTCTATGAAATCCAGCCTCTCTCAAAATTCCTCTAATAAAATCGCCCTTGCGCAGGGTGTAATTCGTAAAAGGTGAATTTTTTTCTTTGATAAATGATGATTCATCTTTGATGAGCTCTTCTTTCAGAAGCGCATACTCATCTCGTTTGTGTGGGTGATGTCTCAAGTAATCCCGAAAACACAGATTTAATGGGATTTCCGCATGAGATTCCTCGTACACATGAAGATGCACATCCATGTCTCCTCGTTTATCGAAGCCATAATGCAATGGGATGTTGTATTCACCACGATAGCGAATTCCCATTTCTTCCAGGTGATGACGAGCCAACAATGGATCTTGCACCACTGCAACTATATCAATAATAGGTTTAGCAGCTAAGCCTGGCACTGAGGTGGAACCAATATGATGGATTTCCAAACAATTATGACCCAATGATTGTCTCAAAAGCGCCGCCTCTTGTTCAAAAATATGTGGCCAATTGTGGTCATAGGGCACAACTTGGATTGCTTTCAACATTTCGAACTCCCACATACCGTTGATCTTTGCAGTAACTTACATCATATAAAGCAGCTCTCAGCACATCTTTTGTCCATTGGGAACTTTTGGATCAACAGTTAGCAAACAAATGGCACCATTTGCGTCAGCACATCCAAGAAGCAAAAACTAGGAGACAAAGCCTTCTATATTCTTCTCTCCCAAATGAACGCATCCAACGATTTGCTTGCCCATCAGCGAGTCCGGTGTGTAATGGGATGTCACCTGAGCAGATGTTTGTAGTACCCCTATATCAGAACCAAAATCCGCCCATACTTTGAATGCTGGCTTTTTTGCCCTTGGAAATTCTTCCACTTTCACGATGGTACCGGAACGCACATCCACACGTTCAAATTCTTCATATGTTATGACTGCCATTTCTAACCTCACGTTATGACTCTACCGCCCTAATAATGTTACATCTCGATTGCCCTTCCCACAACACTCAATGATGCACATCACCGCTTCTGAGATTGTGATAGTCACACACCAAAGTCTTGACGAACCTTCTGGAAAACTTCTTCGATGTTTTTTCTTTGCAGCTTAGAGACACCAGCACCATCTGCAAGAGCACTCCATTTTTCAGTTGCAGCCAAAACCTGGCTGATAACCTCCAACGCCTTATCTCTCTTTATATTGCAGATAGCAGCCAATTTCAATACATGCTCTTTTGTAGGATTTTTCCCTTCACCCATCATCATGGTGGAATGCTCACCCCCGGGACCAGAGGAAAAAGTCAGGTCATAGGCCGGGGATACGGTCCAATTTCCTTGGGCATCCATTAAAAATGCAAAATTCTTTGAATGATCATCACGATTATGGCTCAGGATGTTAAAAACCGCATTTCTCAATTGCACCTCGCACTGCCTCACATCTTTTGTAAGATATAAGGTTGCCTTCATGATACTCTCGTAATCAAGAGATGATTCTCGGTGATCTGCGTGGAGTACACCCGAAATAGTATGCATATGAATGCGCCTATCACCGTTTCTATCAAATCTTTTCACACCAAAAAAACCTAAACCTTGTCGTGAAGGAAAAAGTTGTGCTTGTGGAACAACAAGACCTGCATCTTGAGCCATAAGGTGATACGCATACTCAATAGCCCCCATATCTTGAGGATCACAATGAGACCTAAATTTAATTAGCCACTCCTCGCCATTCATGTGGAGTAAAACTTTAGGGCGAGCCCCAGCCGAAGATCCTCCTAAAATCAGCAATTCATCAATATACGCGTTACTCTCATTGAAAGTTGCCTGGATCTCTCGATAAATGTCATCTAAATCATGGGACAAGCTTAAATCCCTATGAGGATTTTCAGGCTCGTAAGATAACGCCCCCATACCATTACTGCCAACAAAACAAAGATGATCAAGGGGAGAAAGCGTTCCAGGAGTGAATCCTGCCCTCATTAATTTGCGATCCAAAAGTAACCGCCCCCACCCATCAGGCAAACTGTCGTTAAATACGCCAAACAAACCCTCAAAGGTACGATCATGTGATTCAAGAACACCTGCGTGAAGTGGCAGTTTAAAAGGCGATAATTCCAAGCCCATCTTGAGAAAAGCCCCATCATATTCAAAAAAGATTCTTCTGTTTTCATACAGCAATCTTCCCATAAGCTGCTTTACCCCTGACCCATGATAATACACATAAACAAGATTGTGATTGTGAGGACTCATTTTCTCCCCCGTTTTCTTTTATCACCTTTGATGAGTGCATCAAGAGACAATGCTGCAGCAAGAGGAGCGGGAGCACATAATGCTTTAAAACCATCCATAGCCCCTAGCACTACGGCCAGTTTCAACAATGATTCCAGCGATATTTGCCCCGTTTGTTCAAACTTTTTTAAAGACCCATAACTAACACCAGACTTTTCTGATAAGGTTTTCTGGCTTAAATTGAGGTCAAGTCTTAAGATACGCATTTGGTATGCGATTATTTTTTGCATTTCTTGGGGGGTCACCATATTAACTGATACCATAATATCCTTTATTACAATTATTCCCACATAATGAATATTATCGTATCCTATAAACTAAAAAAAGGTGTTGTGATGTCACATAAGATGTTCATAGGAAGAAGTTACGCTCAATGATCTTTGTCAACCAAACGTGCTCTTAAAGCTTCTACGAAGATGCGTTGCAGTCTGAGGGAAGAGGGTGTAAGGTGAGAGAGTATTTTTTTGTGAGAAAAGGTTTGTGCGCCATGACGGTGGTGAGAAAAAGTTTTCCATTTTTTTGTATAGCAAGTTTTCTTTGGGGAGCAGCGTGTCTGCCTTTATGGGGGGAAGAACACAGTCCTCCCCAATCTCGAGAGATACTCCGAGAAGTTTTAGAGCAGAGTACGCACCCTCCCACACAGAAAGGAAATGTCGACTCTCCTACGTCCACAAAGGATTTTCCCCTTACCCTCAAAAAATACTGGGAGACTCCTGAGGAGTCCGGCGTAGATTTTTTTGTGAATGAATGCAAAAAAGGAAGCACTCTGGCATGGTTTTATCTTGCTGCTATGTGTTTTCGTGTAAGAAACTATGACAAAATTTTTGGACCTATTCCTCCAACTGACAATCTTCCTTCCAATTTTTTTGCAGGTCCCTCTTATAGTGCTTTTGTTGCAGGAGTGGCAAAGGCACCCTTTTTTCTTTTCCTTTTCATGGCTCCCCACCTGGCGCGGGAACGACTTCATGAGAAACCCCTTGGCCTGGTAGGATGTTCTCGCGTAAGCCAGTATCTCAGCCTTGAGCTCACCACCATGTCCTTTCTGACACCTCTTCTACAAAATATGGTGCCTGATTTTTCAGAAAATGCCTGGAGCTATGATGTATTGTATGATCAGGACATCACACGGGCATGTTACTACGTGTTTTGTCTCTACATGGAGTCCTATGAAAAAATGTCCACCCTTTTGAAATTGTTAGAGCAGAGCTATACTGTTTTTGCATCTACAAAAGGGTAGGTTTTTCCAATACCTGGAAGAATGGTGCGTGACGTGGTACAATGGCGTTTTATATGGCATGTGACCGTCATGTTTTTTCAAAGATTACGCTTTTTCTTCTGCATTGTAGCATCTCTATGGGGCCACCATCTCTGTGCTCAGGATAAGAGCCCAGCCTCACAAACCAAAGAGCCACCGTTGTCTTTCAACGTTTTCGTACAAAAAGTTATAAAATGCGAACCCATGGAACAAAAAGGGAGTGTGGACTTTCCTTCCTCTACAAAAAAGTTTTCTCTTGTTTTCAAAGAACACTGGGAGAATCCCGACAGGTCCTCCATAGGTTTTTTTGCAACGGCATGCGAAAAAGGAAGCACTCTGGCATGGTTTTACCTTGCAGCTGTATGCCATCGTCTCCATGCCCATGATTATAAAATTTCCGGGCCCTTGCCAGCACTTGAGAATATGCCCATGAGCTTTTTCGAAGGTGCGGCTTATGAGGCTTTTGCTGCAGGCGTGGCAAAGGCTCCCTCTTTTCTTTTCTTTTTTATGGCTCCACACTTGGCACGTGAACAACTCGCAGGAAAAAAAACCTGTGGCATTTTTGGCTGTCCAAAAATAAGCGAATTCACTGCCCTCAGAATAAACATGATCTCCTCCCTGACTCCTTTTATAAAAAACATCATTCCAGATTTTTCGGAACACCTCTGGAAATATGAGGTCATTCGTACTGAGGATCTCACAAGGGCATGTTATTATACGTTCTGCCTTTATATGGATTCCTATGAAAAAGCAAAAGCTCTTTTAGACTTTTTAGAGCATACAAATCGTCTCTTCGCTTCTGCGTCATAACTGATTTATGCCATACTCTCTATGATCATAAAGTCCACACCGCCTCTCAAAAAACCTCTCACCAGATAAATCCGGTGCAATTCAGAAAAATACAGTGTAATATGGTACGGTAGTATTTTATAAAAAAGGTTTTTTGCTGTGACGCTTTCTCAAAGAACATTTTTTTTGGCACAGTTGTGAAACATGATATCACATGCACTCTATAGGATAAATTTTGTAGCTTGCTCCATTTTTTCCCATGAACTACACTCAGGGGAGAGGCGGAGTGTAGCGCAGTCTGGTAGCGCGTTGCGTTCGGGACGCAAAGGTCGTGGGTTCGAATCCCGCCACTCCGACCATAAAGCCCCTGTGTGGATGTAATGTTTTTTGTTTTTTGGGGATCTCTTGTGGCTGGCGTTTTTGTTTCTGCTCCGGTGGGGCCTGTCAGCGTCTTATGCCTTCGCTATACACTCCTTCAGGGCGCATTAGGGGGTATGGCCATAGCATGTGGCACAATTCTTGCAGATCTCTTGTATGCCATACTCATGATGTGCGGACTGAGTGATGTCTCTCAAAGAATCATGCAGTACCCCCCACTTCTTCTTCTCAGCGGCATTATTTTTTGTCTGTGGGGTGTGAGGGAATGGCGCTTAGCATCCTCACCGGAAAAAATAAACCAACAGGCCAACACCGTATCTTTTTCTTCCCTAGATCTTGTGCGCTTATTTGGGAAAAGTTTTCTTCTCACCGGAATGAATCCGGCCACTGCAGCAACATTTTTGGGCATTTCTGCTTTTTTCTTTTCAGATCTGTCGTCTTTTTTCGCAAAAACTGTGGCCCTCACAGGATTTTTTTGTGGCTCTGTACTATGGTGGACATTCGTTGTATGGGGCGTTCTTTGGGGCAAAAAAAGAAACTTTTCTTGGACCACATGGATGAGCTTGTTGCATCGTCTTTCAGCTGTTTTTTTGTGGATGGCTTCTGGATACGGGCTTCTACGCATGAGCGGTGTTTTGACATAGCTCACAAAAATCGTGTCATCTAGAATAATGCCTATCCCTTTGCAAAAAAGCGTTCGTCCAAATATCCAGCAAAAGAAATAAATGCCGGAGCAGTATGGAAAAGGTTGCCTTCTGCGTCTCGAGAAACCATGGTTTTCCCGCCTGGCATTTCAAGAGAGCAATGATTGCTGTCCTGATCCAATGTAAAAATAAAAGCTGCAATAGCACACGCTGCAGAACCACAGCTGCTTGTAAGTCCAACACCGCGTTCCCACACCACCACCTTCACAGAGTTCAACCCAATCCACTTCACAAAAGAAACATTCACGCCATCAGGAAATGCTGGATGTTTGGACAGGACCAACCCTACAGAATTAAAATCAATCAAATCATCCTCAATGAAAACCAAAAGATGTGGGTTTCCTACATGAACAGGAATCCCCTCAGAGAGCCCTTTCACACCCAAATCAATCTTTCCCTCCTGATAGAGAACATTATTTCTTCTGATGTATCCTACACTAGGTTTTTTCTCTTGTACGGTCATATTAATGCCATCCTCTTCCATCCATCCATAAAGCTCCCCCAAAGGACCTTGCAACCGAATAGAACGCTTTTCCTGAAGAAGGCGAGAAATTAGCGCAACCACACACCGTATACCATTTCCGCAGGACTCTGCCTGGGATCCATCTTGGTTCCATATGGCCACACGGCACCCATCATTAAATCCCTGCGCCGATGGATACAAAACCAAAAGCTGATCACACCCCACACCATACCAGCGATTGGAAATATCCTGTATGTTTTTCTTCGTCAAAATCACATCTTTGAGGATGACAAAGTCATTTCCCAAAGATTGCGCTTTGATAAAATCGCTATGAAGAAGCTGATCTTTATGTAATGTCATTGTTCTACCACCGATGAAAAGTAAAACGCTCGGAAGCAGGGAGAGTGTAACGCCCCGGGAGTTTCACCGTGAAAAAATCTTCGATGCATATGAAACACTCCATGCCTTCTTCTGCATTTTCCAAAAGAATTTCCTTCAATTCTATCAATTCTTTTTCCTCCTGTATACGTATAGACAGAAATTTTTTGGAACTCTGGGAAAAATCCTGCACATCAGGAGAAGAAGATACAGGAGACGGAGGAGTCCACCCCTCCAGAAGGCACATATTCTCCAAAGAAAGCCGAAGAATATCACCATCTTTTCTTTTTTGTACAAAAAGCGCAATTCTCTGACCCACCTCTAAGAGTGGACGAAAAGCCCCTAAAGCCTCCTGAAATACGCTGATATCGTAGGATCCTGTGGGATCAGATACACGTACAATAACAAATTTCTTCCCCTTTTTACTGAGCCTCTCTTCCACACTCCCAATGACCCCCACCATCCAAAATGGCTCTTGAGAGGCAAAAGATGCATAGGTATCTGCCCACACCACAGAGGAGAATTTCTTGTCTGTGAAGTATGCATCCAAAGGATGAGCACTGAGATAAAACCCGAGAGCCTTATATTCTTCCAAAAGCACATCACACGGGACGGAAGATGCCATCAGTTTTGGCCGCGTGTCTTCTGGAGAAAAAAGCAAATTTTCGTGGGGCACATAGAAATGAGCATATTGAACAAGCTTCTCCAAGGATCCCAAAAGTAAATCTCTGGGATGCAACGTGTCAAAAGCCCCTGCTGCAATAAGACTCTCTATGGATTTTTTATTCAAAATATCCCCTCCCACGCGCTCAATAAAATGAAAAATATCTCGGAATGGACCAGAGTTCTTTCTCTCTTGGCATATGCGCTCCATAACGGTGGCTCCCACATGACGAAGGGCTACAAGTCCATAGCGAATCCCCGGCCCCATATCTTCACTGTTCTCTTCCGAGAAGAGAGGCAACGATGCGTTCACATCTGGGGGGAAAATAGAGATTTTCATGCGCTGTGCTTCTCGCAGAAAATGGTGAATTTTATCAGTATTCTGCGTCTCGTTATTTAAAAGAGCCACCATAAATTCTGTGGGATAATTCGCCTTCATATAAGCAGTCTGGTAGGAAATCAGTGCATAAGGGGCTGCATGAGCCTTGGGAAATGCATAGCCAGCAAATTTTGCAATTTGTTCAAAAAGTGCCAAGGCGGTTTCCCTTGTACCACCAGAATGCTTTAAGGTACCCTCTACAAAAATGTGGCGCTGGGCCTCCATCTCCGCAGGAATCTTCTTTCCCATGGCTCGTCGAAGAAGGTCTGCACTTCCCAAACTGTACCCTGCCAGCACCTGAGCAATTTGCAGCACTTGCTCCTGATATACCATGACGCCAAAAGTTTCCTTGAGGATATTTTCTAAACATGCATAGGGATATGTGATGGATTCTCTGCCATGACGACATGCAATATATCGAGGAATATCATCCATGGGACCAGGACGATATAGGGCCACAAGGGCAATGATCTCCTCAAATTTTTCGGGCATCAGTTGACGCAAAACCTCGCTCATACCAGCACTTTCAATTTGGAAAAGCCCCACCGTCTCCACCGCACAGAGTAACAAAAACGTTTTCGGGTCATCCAAAGGGATCTTCAAAAGGTCCAGGTCAATCCCTTTTTTTTGCACCAAAGCCACGGCCTGTTTCAAAACGGTGAGGGTTTTTAATCCCAAAAAATCAAATTTTATAAGCCCCATGCTTTCCACATATTTCATGGAAAACTCTGTGGCAGGCAAAGAGGATCCTTCTTCATAATACAGTGGAAGAATCTGCGTCAGGGGCTGGTCCCCAATAATAAGACCAGCAGCATGGGTGGATGCATGACGGTACAAACCTTCAAGCTGACACCCGATATCCAAAAGCTTCTGTATGGTGTCGTTTTCTTTGGCAAGGGCACGAATATGTGGTTCCTTGGCTATGGCCTCTGCTAAAGAAATAGGGTGAGCTGGATTATGGGGAATCATCTTACAGATTTTATCCACTTGGCTGTAGGGAAGTTGAAGAACACGACCCACATCTCTTAAAACACCACGAGCCTGGAGACTTCCAAATGTGATGATATGTGCAACCCGTTGGGCCCCATATTTCTCCTTGACATAGGCAATCACTTCCTCTCGACGCTCTTGGCAAAAATCCACATCAAAGTCTGGCATGCTCACACGCTCTGGATTCAAAAAGCGCTCAAAAAGGAGAGAAAAACGGATGGGGTCCACATCTGTAATATTCAAAGTCCATGCCACCAGAGAGCTTGCCCCAGAACCACGCCCTGGCCCCACAGGAATATCATGATTTTTCGCCCATCGAATAAAATCCGACACAATGAGAAAGTACCCCGCAAATTTCATGGAAAGGATAACATCCAGCTCATAGGCCAATCGCTTCTCATAGAAGGTATGGGTGGCCTCATGTTGCTCGGGAGACAAACGCGGAAAAACCTCCTCCTGAAGGCGCTTTTCCAAACCACGTTGGCACTCTTTCCGCATGAAATCCTCTTCAGACTCGATGCCTGGAAAGGATGGCAGCGTTGGAACACGAGGTTCCAACAAAAAAGTACACCTCTGACGTACATGCTGTGTCATAAGAAGTGCCTCTGGAAGATCTCTGAAAACGCGCTCCATTTCCCGAGGAGAACGAAAATAGTGGTTTTCTGTGAGACGAGGGCGATGGTCTTCTATCACATATCGACCTTGAGCAACACATTGGAGAATATCGTGGGCCTCAAAGGAGGAGGGCTTGAGAAAAAAAGCTTCATTGGTGGCAAGAAGAGGAAGACCGTGGTCATAAGCCCACTGCACCAAAATATTCTCCTCCACCTGATGCTGGTCCTTATTGTCATAGCGAGAAAGCTCTATATAGAGATTGTTTCCTATCTTTTCCTTCCACAGCAAAAGATGCTTCAGCGCCTTGTCTTCCTGATTTTTGCGAATATACTGCGACAGAATGCCTTTGCCCCCACCACTTAACACCAAAAGACCAGCGCTGTGGTGAAAAAAGAGCGAAAATTCGATGCAGCCCTTCCGTGGAGGCTTTGTGGAAAGGCTGATGAGCTGACATAAATTTTGATAGCCCTCTTGATTTTGCACGTACACCACAAGGGGATATGCATTGTTGGGCTCTTCATCTTCCACGACAGAAAGCTGACATCCTAAAAGGGGGTGAATCCCTTTTTTCTGGCACGAAAAACAAAAATCTGCTGCTCCAAAAAGATGGCCTGTGTCGGCAATACCCACAGCCTCTAAACCCAAATCCTCGGCTCTTTCCAAAAGCTCCGGAATGCGAATGGTTCCCTCAAGGAGTGAATACATGGTATGGTTCCTCAGAGGAATATACCTTAACTCAGGCTCAACCATCATGGGACCCTCTTGCACCATTACCAACACCTCACGTTTTCCCGACTACAGTCTATGATAACAAAGCCCTTTTTTCAATATGTGGAAAAGATGTGTTGACCAGCATGGGAAGAGGTCGTATAAAGAAGGGTGGTTTATCGCTCTTTCTTTATGACCATGATTCGTGATTTTTTTCTGTTGATGTGGAGATTTTTTTTCTTTGTGTGCTGCGCAAGCATTCCTCTTCATGACGTTGTAGGGGCTTCGCAAAAAGAAACCACGGCGGCCGTAACAAAACTGTCAAAAGAAGTGAAAGACCTCACCGTGGCATTAAAAGCGCTTCAAGAAAAGCTGGACACCACTACAAAGAATTTAGAAAAGCTCAAAGTACTGGATGCATCGACGTATTCGGAGTTAGATACTTTCAGTATTATGAAGATGTGGATACAGGAGAATACCCAAGCCATTAAAGACCAGTTTCGCCACCGCATGCAAGATTTTCTCAAAGGCATCGAAGACATTTTTTTGCTCTTTTCCTTTCAAGAGCGCGAAGATTTTTCATTGACCTCCTACATCCTCAAACTCTGTGTCTGCTTTCTCATAGGACTTCTGGGGCTCTATGCGGGAAGAACGCTTTTGCAAAAGCGATTAAAAAAATATGTGCTCTCCGTAGGGCCCCACGGCCCCTACACATGGCTTATGATTACCCTAGGGTTTCTGGGCGCCATACCTCTTTATATTATTCTCTCTTTTATTACAGGAGAAATACTGGAATCCACAGGTATTGAAAAAAACCACACTCTACAGAACCTCTTTATTTTTCTTCCCTTTAACATGTACCTCGTCTGGGCAACATTCCTGGGCACAAAGATGGTCTTTTCACCCTCCAATCCATCCAAAAGCTTTGTGCCCGTGAATACCAGAGGCGCATATTTTGCTGCATTTTGGTTTCGTGTAGCAGTTATCACATATTCCACAGGAGAACTTATACTGCTCTTCCTGGCGCAGTTTCCCCTCTCTGATCGGATGATCAAAAGTATTTTTGACATCACGGGATTTTGCACTGCTCTTTTCATTTTTCAGGGGCTGCGAGTTATCTCTGATACCTTCCTTCCCAAGACTTCCCAACGGGCACGATACTATTTAACCCTCTGCAAGTGGGTGGTTTTTCTTTTGATGATCTTGTGGTTCTTTGCACGTGCCACATTTTATATTCTTTTCTGGCCTGCATGCCTCACCATTGCGGGGCTTTCCTCTCTCCCACTTCTACAAGAAAAATTTAAGATACTCTACGTAAAACTTCTCTGGAAATACAGACGACATCATATGGCAAGAAAAGTTTTTGCTCAAAATAGAAAACTATTTGATCGATTGCTTCGTGCTTCGTTCTACGTAGGGCTTTCTTTTCTCTGGGGTGGGAAAATATGGAATATGCACTACTCATCCCTTCTGCTTTTTTTGAAGAAATTTCTGACTATGTTGGTTCTCAGCCAATTTGTGCGAAATGCTTTTAATGCCCTTTTAATTTTTATCATAGCAACTTTTTTGGCACGAATGGGAATCCGAGCTTTAAAATACTACCTGGAGGAGCGTTACATTAGTACCGCCCCAAACAATGTCTTTCTCTCTGGGCGAGTAAAAACGCTCATGAGCATCCTGAAAACTATTTTATATATTCTGATTTGGCTTCCAGCATGCAGTATGATGGCCACACAGTTTTACAGTGACCTCAATTTATCCGCCATATTCACAGGAGTGGGAGCAGCCAGTTTTGGACTTACTTTTGGTGTACAAAGCATTATTCGAGATTTCATCACGGGATTTTTCATTATTCTCGAAAACAATCTCATGCTAGGAGATCAGGTGGAAATCGATGGATACATCGGGGTAGTGGAAGATCTTACCATACGCACTTTCAAGGTACGACAAGATAATGGCGTTTTACTGACCATTCCGTTTGGAACACTGAAAATCATTGGCAATCGGAATCGAATCTTCTCCGCAGTAGTTCTAAACATATCCATCGGATACAATGATAACGTGGAGGAGATACAAACTCTAGTGGAGAAAGCCTTTGCTTTGCTGAAGAAAAGTGCCATGGGGAAAAATGTGATAGGTCACTTGGAAGTTCGTGGCATTAATGAGGTCACCAGCTACTCCATGATTCTGCAAGCAAAAATCAAAACATTTCCTAACCAGCAAGACAATGTACGTCGTGCATTTACAAAGATTTTGAAAGGCGTTTTCGATGAGGCAGGCGTTGAGGTTCCAACCCCCACATATCCTATTATAAAAGTTGCACCAAGCCTTACCAACACAACTCTGACGTAACGCCATGTTTCTCTTCGACTGGACGGGTATGCACACAGAAGACATGATGGCGGTTATCAGTACTGCATGCATAGCCTTCTGTGTCATTTTTTCTGTGGTTCTCGGGATAGTGCTCTGGAGGTATCACCATCTTCGGAAAAAATTGCGCACAACAGAGGAGAGCTTGCGGAGTGCAGAAGAAAACCTTTGGCATGCTCACATGGAAAAAAACAATGCCCAACATATATACGAAGAAAAAATACGCCTCCTCTCCACCACGCGAGAACACATGGAAAAAACCATGGAAGGCATATGCGCCACAGCATTTCTCAGTCATCAAAAATCCTTCATCGGTCTGGTGGATCCTCTCATCACTCGCATGCAAGAACACAACAAAATACATAGAGAAAAACATGAGGAGTCTCTGAAAAAAATTACGGCTCCCTTGGAAAAAAATCTGGAATCCTTACAAAATCATGTCCATGATTTGGAAAAAAAACGGGTCGGTGCCCAGGAAAGCCTCAAGGAATATCTTCTTCATCTCGCCCAAGGACAAAAAGCCCTCTCCACGGAAACCAACGCTCTGGTCACAGCCCTCCGCACACCCCACATCCGGGGATGCTGGGGAGAAATGCAACTCCGCCGCGTAGTGGAACTTTCTGGCATGACAGCCTATTGTGATTTTCAAGAACAACAAACCTTTCATCACGAAACGGAAAAAGTACGGCCGGATTTATGCATTCGTCTCACGGAGAAAAAATACGTCTTGGTGGATGCAAAAGCACCAATCCTCAACTACATTGAAGCATCCTCTGCCTCCACCACAGAAGAATACAAGAAAAAGATGCAGGACCACGCACGTCTTTTAAAAAACCATATTACTGCCCTCTCCAAAAAAAAATACTGGTCCTACGCACCGGAAAGCGTAGACTTTACAGTTCTGTTTCTCCCGGGAGAAGCATTTTTAAGCTCTGCTTTGGAAATGGACGCCTCTCTCTTGGAATATGCATCCCAAGAAAAAATCATCTTAGCAACCCCCATGATCCTCATTGCCCTTTTAAAAACCATTGCCTCCGGATGGAAACAAGAGGAGCTCTCTCAGCAAACCCATGCCATCATCTCCACTGCAAAAGAACTCTACCATGCCATTGAAAAAATGTGCCACCACATGGGCACTTTGGGAAAATATATCTCCCACACCTCCCAAGCATACCACACCCTTTCCACCATGGTGGACCACAAAATTCTCCCAACGGCATATAAATTACATCATATGCCCACAGACAAAAATATCTCGGAGATCTCTGAAGCAGTCACCGAGGACAATGATAATGTCCATGTTTTGTTTCAAGAAAATAAAACGTAACATTTATTTAACAAAAAATACTCTATAATAATAGTACAATTTATATAGAAAAATCATCTTATGAATGGATTCAAAAAGATCTGCGCTTTTTTCCTTATGGTTGGGCTTGTCAATGGACATGTTAAGAAAATCCATGGTCACAATTTTTGGAAAGAAGATCTGTGGGACCAAGATACGTTCGACCAAGAGCTGTTGGACACCCATATGTGGAATCAAGATATGTTAGCCCAGGATTTTGCCCAAGATTTTTTTGATCTCCCCTCCATACAACCCCTTGCAGAAGAACAGGACATGTTTTCCCCCTGTCCCATAAGCCATGGAAAAGCAACCCTCGATGCTCGAGATGTGTCATTGCTGTACATAAAGGGAGGAAAAAACCAACAGGTGCAAATCCACCTTTTCGGCACAAAAGACTCATCCATCACCCTTGATGCCCGTGGAGACAGACCTAATAACTTTATGTTCCCCATGATCCAAGAAACTGGGGACGTTCTTCTCATCACCGCTCCTCCTGAAGGGGTGATCACGTACAACATACACCTTCCTCGCACCATGAATGTGCGCATTTCTGGCGGAAATGTTCTTGTAAAGGAACAAAATATGACAAAGGCGAGCCATATTTCTGTGAATGCAAACCAGGAATACTCTGTTCGTGTCCTCCACCACCATGATGCACAGGATAAGCATGCATATGTGTGTCGAGATCTTTCGTGCGCATACAAAGACTCCTCTTATTTTTCAGATAATTCATCAAGCTATGTGCACAAAATCCTTGATCATCCAGAAACTTATCGATTTCGAGGATCACAATAGAAGAAAAAGAGAATCAACATCTTCTTTTTCAAAGAAATAAGCGAAGCTCATCATTCATACTCTTGTATTGATCTCCCAGTTATATACAAGGGAAAATAGGAAGATGATGGAGGGGACCGTGTGGCTGTTTCTATGAAGAAGGCTCTCTTTTTTATTTTTGGAGGGATCATTAACGGGGCTCCTTCTACCCAGGGGCATGGTGGTTGCCATCATTTTTTTCCAAGACGGAAGAGAAAACAAGGGCTAAAACAAAACCAGCATCACAAGACAAAAAGGAAACCCTGCCAAAGCAGACAACGGTCAATAATAACGAAACCCATAAAGTCACCGTACTAATGGGTATGAAAAAATGTGGAGAAAAGTCTGTCACAGTGTCGGACATTGATGCACTGGAAATTACTGGGGAGGGTGACATACAGGTACAACTCATGGGCGAAAAAAACACCTCCACTATAAAGATAGAAGTGTGGACAAGGGGAACACAAACCGTAGATGTACCGCGCATCACACAAAAAGGGCGTCGTGCTTCCTTGACAATTCCTGCCGCAACAGCCCCTTCTCACAAGCTTCCCCTCTATCGCATTTCCCTTCCACGCGATATGGATGCCTTCCTCTCTGGCAAAAAAGTTACCCTTACAACCCAGGATATGAGCGAAGAAAGTTTTATTGATGTTAAAACCCAAGAGGGATTTTCTGTCAGTTATCACCCCAAAAGGCTTTCTGCCAAGAAAGGCACATCTCTTCCCAATTCTTTTTCTTCGCAACACACATCAGGCCATCCTCTTTCCATCAGCTTCCTTGGGGACGGCAGCAAAAACCAGGAAAGTTTCTCTTGCAACGCCTTAAGCGATAAGATGATGTACTATAACTCTTGTCTTGGAAAATATTATGAAATTTTTCTAAAGCACACCCCGGAAAACAGAGTCGCCCTTGAAGCTGAAGCAACGAGATGCAGTCATGACCTCAAAAAAATTGCTACCCACTATGTCAGGGATATGAAAGCTGCATTTCCTTTCCTGGAAAATATCAGAAATAAAATCGAGGTTACTCCTCATGACAGGCAAAAAAGGGTTTGTGATGATTGTGAACGAACCCTGAGTCAAGTGGATAGTATAGAAGAAGAAAAAATAAGGGATGAGATTATGCTCAATAAGCAGAACCGATCTCTCTTCTTTCGACTTCGAAAAAATCTGGAGAAAGATATGAAGAATGCCTTTCACACATATGAGGACAAGATCTATAGCTTAACCAACAGTGCAGGAAAAGCTGCTCTCAAAAAAGCTCGTGTAGACTCCTGTGAAATCTGTGATCCTACCTTGTAAAGCAAAGTCATGGTCTCCCCCCTTCTGAAACAATGTATCCACTTATGCGCACAAAATCCTTCGTCTTCCAAAAGTTTATGGATTTCTAGGGTCACATGACAAGAAAAAGCTGCCAAAATCTGCCTATCCCGATAAGAGGAAAGAACTATCCTTCATGATCTTGTGGGGAGTGACATAAGATATGGAATTTTTTTACTTTCCCTTTCATGAAAATTTACATATAATGGGTGGTGTAAGGAACACAAAAACCACAGGGAGGACCGTATGACTATTTCTATGAAGAAGGCTGTATTTTTTATTGTTGGAGGGATCGTCAGCGGCGCTCCTTCTGCCCAGGCGGGGTGGCTTCCATCATTTTTTTCCAAGACCGAAGAGAAAAAGAATGAGGAGCAAGCACCTTCAGCACAGGACAAAGAGGGGAGACCAAAAGACCAGAAAGGCCGTCCAGGAGAGCCCGCAAGAAGATATGCGGGGGGAAATGCAAGAAGGAGCCCTGGAGGATTTTTCGGAGGCTTCTTTGACAGCATGGATGGGTTCTTTGATGGGTTCTGGCAGGACACACCATGGTATCGCAACACATGGGCCCAAGAGGAAGATCGGACGGTTGTACCAAAAAACCTGAAAAAAAAGGGAGAACAGTCCTTTAGAATTGCCGGAATTGATGCGCTGGAGATTATCGGAGACGATATTGAGATACAACTCATCGGGGAGGAGAACACCTCCACCATAAAGGTAGAAGTATATGGAGAAGAAAGAGAGGCAGGCATCGTGCCGCAGATCACCCAGACGGGACGACGTGCTCGCATGACAATTCCTGCATCCACATCATCTTCTCACAAGCCTCCCGTTTACCGCATTTCTCTTCCACGAGACATGGATGCATTCCTCACGAGCAGGAACCTTCGCCTTGCAACCAAGAATATGGATGATGGCAGCTTTCTTTCTGCCTCAACACAGGGAAAATGCTCCGTGTACCATAAGCAAGAATCCTCCGGACAAGGTGAGCTCTCCAGCTCTTTTTCTTGCACATCTTCATCTCATCACTCCAATCGCCCCTTTGTCTACACCTGCTTTGGATCTGGTAGAACAGAGGAGGACTACTCCCTAGATGCTTTGTCACGGAAAGCCCTCAGATATGAACGACGTCTTGAAAGAAATGAATCTCTTTTCAGATTCTCATCTCAACATTTATCCAATCTCGTGGCTGCCACGGAAAATTTGAGGAACGAACTGAAAAACATTTCTACACGCTATGTTCAAGACATAAAAGCTGCATTCCCCTCTGTACATCATATCAATGAAACATGGGACAGAAGCTCTAACAGTGAAAAATCTCCTATTGATGACTTCTTAAGCACAGTAGAACAGGTGGAGTTTCTTTTTCCTCGTCAGGAAGCCACACAAAAAGTACGAGATGAAATTATGCTCAACAAGGAGAAGCGCTCTCGATTTCTTCAGCTTCGAAAAAATCTGGAAAAAGATATGGATGGCGCCTTCCAGAGATATGAAGAAGCAATGGATAGACTGAAGGACGGTGATGAGCAAGATGATGAGCCAAAATTTTCTCACAGGAGACGACACAGTTTCCATGATAGAACAAGACATCATCATTCTCACCGAAACAACAATAACCTATACTCATGAGCGCTGCTCTATGAAGTAAAAATCCATCAGGGGGGGGCGACAAGGCCCTCCTCTACACATATCGACTCGTTTTTACCACACTTGTAGAATGAAAAAACATTGAAAAACAAATAGATATATGATAAGATAAAACAGGAAAAAGGGGAGAAGTCTCTGTGTCTTTCTTGTCAAAAAGGAATAATTATTTTTTCTTTACATGTCATTTTTCCCTCCTTAGAATAAAATCATGGAACCTCACATGAGAGCACATGATGATGAAAAATATGAAAAAGGCGATACTCTTTGCTTTGGGAATTGTGGTCACAACCCTGGCAAACACAGCAACCGCTAGAAAGAAACCTATGGAAGACGGAGTGGCTGCAGCTCAAGATGCATCTGCAGATCAGCTGGTCCCTGCCATAGTGGAAAAAACTCCTGTACATAACGATGTCGCCACAGAGGAAATCTCCCAAGGGCAGGACAATGCTGCAGGTCAGGTCCCCGTGCAGGAAATCTCTGAAAATCCAGAAGACACCACAACACAGAAAAAACCATTGGAAGATGATGTGACCGCAGCACCCCAGGAGACCATCGTACAAAAACCTCTTCACCACTACGGAAATTATAAGTTCAGCTCATATGGTATCAATCGTTTAAAAATACAAAGCCGCAAAAACCAGAAAGTTTTTCTCTCCATTGTTGGTACACAGGAACCGTATATAAAGATAGACACTCGAGATAAAAATCAGAAAAATTTTCCTTCCCTGATGCTGGATGGCAAAGATGCCGTTCTCAATCTCGCCTCAGCTCCCTCGTCCAGAGGATATACGCTCTCCATCCCTCATGATATGGATGTATCCTATGCAGGAGACCACCCAAACATATGTATACAAAATATGACAGGTGACAGCCTTCTTCATATCAATGGAAGAAAATCGTCTTCTTGCAATATTGTGAGAAAGAAATCTGATACGAAGACGAATCCCAATGGCTTTGTGAGTAATACAATAAGGTGGAAAAACACAGGACCTCGAGAAAACATACTGTTTGGAAACGGAAACTCTACGAACAGCTCCAGCGTTATCATGTCATGGGCCCACAAAATCTCTGAATACGAAAATATATTGCAAAACAACTATGATCGTTTTGTGGATAGCCCTTCTATGCCAGCTCTTATAACCATGGAAGAAGAGTGCAGGAAAAATATATCTAGGGCCTCCGCACAATACCTTCGCGACGTATTTTCAGCATTCCCTGCGTTTAAAAAACTTTCACCATCCTTACCATCAGCAAAGTGTTGTTCTGTTTTCCAAGATCTTCTCCATGCAATCTTGCAGGTAGAATCTCCTGGGAGCGAGTCAAACAAAGCTGTACATCAAAAGATCAAAAAAGATATTTTGCTCCAGAAAGAAAAAAGGCAAAAGTTCCTTCAGCTTCAGAAAACGTTAGAAAAAAAATGTGATCTCGCCTTCCAAGAGTATACCGAAAAGGTAGATCAGCTCCCCGCCGCCAACCAAAAAGCATCTGAGTCCATAAAAAAAACAGAAAAGCAGAAGAACACTCGACGTGTATTGAATCCTTGGAAATATTTTATGGCCTCATAATAGAGAAAAATATGTAGGAGAACATATATGAAGTGATAAGTTACAAGAACTTGTCACTTCATAAAATGTATGTAATTTCATGCTTTTTTCTCTTTCGATTCTCGCATATGTAGTTATAAAAAATATTTTGAATTTATATTGAATTAGTTCTATAATGCTGAAAGGTTTTTTACAAGAAAGCGTGTTATGTCTCAGCACTCTATGAAAAAATATAAAAACTTAGTGCGGCTCCTGATCCTAGGAGGACTTTCTCCGTCTTTTCTAGCACATGCTTTTTTAGGTTCCGATTCCCCTTGGCAGCAGAAGGATGAAACACCAGAAATCTTTATGATGAAAGGGAGAAAAGGCATTGCCATCAAAAAACTGCTGAATTATGGCAAGAAGGTGTTGGCTACACAAGGTATTGATGTGGTGGACATACAGGCAGGGAAAAACCAAGACGTATTCTCCAGCTTTTTGATACAAAGGAATCTCTCCTGAAGGTAGAAGGATACGGAAGCACTATCAGGGGTTCAACACCCGACATAACGAAAAAAATTCGCGAGAGGCTTTTGTAAATCTTCCTCAAGGAGCCACCGTCAGCTATCACGTACATATTCCTGCACATATAAAGGAGATTCGTATCACCGGCGGGGACGTGAAAGTATTTGCCAGAAATCTCTCAGAAAAAAGTCTCATAAAGATCAGGGCTTCAGAAGCATACGCTGTGCACACACTCCATGGGACTGATGAGAAACATTTTGGGTGTAAAAAAGAAGGCCCCCATACCTATATCTATGACGGTACAGGAAAGATAAAAAATATCAGTGGCGGTGGCATGAGTAAACCATTTTATGATGTCCTCGAGCATACGGCACAATTTACACATACCCTCCATCAGTATGCAAAGAGCATCAAAAAAAATAAAGCGAGGTATGAGGTTTCCACCTACGAGGAGGCGAAGGCTTTGAACACTGCGGAGCAACAGCTGCGTGAAGAGATAAGAAATATTGCGACAAAATATGTGGAAAATCTAGAAAGAGTGTTTCCCAATATCCCATCACGCTTTGCACAAAAAGAGGAAGGAAGATTTCTTTCCACATATTTTACTATAAAGGACTGCATAGCGAACCAAAAAGATCTTTTGTTTTTCAGATGTCTTCAGAAAAAGACCTTACAGGTCTTAATACCCCATATCGTCAAGCATAACACAGAAACCTTTCTTCAAGTACACCAAAATATGGAGAAGGAGACCCATGCGGCTTTTCAGAGGTATGAGAAAAAAATAGCACAGCTTGAGACACTACAGATAGAGGCCTCCCATACAAAATCATATGCCCAATCAGTGAGGAAAAAACATCATATATCACAAGCCAACAAAGCTCGCTTCACATGGTGAAGGGTGAGCTTTTTCTTCTCTCCTAGAAGATATTCATGAATTTTTTTCATGGCATGATGAATGTCCTCAAAAGAGCGAGGCAAAAAATGCATCATGAAAGCAATAACATCTGGCAAAATCGGCAAATCATATTCCTGAAAGCACTTACAGAGCACATAGGTCAATACAGCATCGTCCGGTGCATGGACCGGCACACAGGGCATGCTTTTTATGCGTGAACGAAGGTCTAAAAGCTCCACGCACCATGCAGCTGGAGGCGTCAAGGACGTCCACAATACCGTCCCCCTCTTTTCCACCACCGTGTTGTACATAAACAACACATGCTCCTCCTCTTCAGGTGTCCATCCCGACACTGCACCATCCCATACATAGCATCCCTCATCTTCAATGCTTTCACACACCATGCGCAAAGGCGCGCTATGGCATGCGTGGCGCTCCTGTGCCCACATGGATGCTAAGTGCGTCTTCCCACATCCAGAAGGCCCGTAGAGGCATAAAAAGGCATGGGGCCACGGCCACCTCTGCACCCACTCATAGGCCTCCACATTACTTTGCCCCACATAAAAAGCCTCTTTACTCATGTTTTTTGGCCATTGCAAGGGCAAAGATCTCACATCCATTTCTTTTCCTTCTCCTTCATGCCACCCCCCACAACCCATCATTTTTACAAAGAAATCAATGGGATACTCAACCATCCTATGAGAAAGTGCCGAAGAGGTGAATCGAACACCCGGCCTACTGATTACGAATCAGTTGCTCTACCAACTGAGCTACTTCGGCTAACCACCAAGGGTAGTGTAAAAAATTTCTCCCTACGCGTCAACAATGCCACAAAAAAACCCCCTTGTAAAAAAGAGAGAAATAGGGTACAATACCAATGTTTATTTATTTGTATTGATTAGCGTGAAGAAGCTTCATTTTTTAAGAGAGTCCTTTTCACTATGGAGGAAAATAGCAATGGGGTATAATGGTGTTATGTACGGAAACGCCTTTTTTCTAAAGCCACCATTGGTATAATACTTTTGAGAAGTGAGTCTTCTTCATAGGAGACCACCATGAAGAAAAGAAAAGTAAAGAAAACGTCCTCACGTGGAGAGAAAAAAGTTTCTCCCCATGAAAGTGAGTTGTCGCGAACAGGAAGACAATGGATTATGCAGGAGGCAAAAGAGAAGGACATCCTGTATATCAAGCAAAAGTATAATGTTTCAGATATGATCGCACGGCTTGCTGTGAACCGTTTGAGGGATATCTCGCAGGCAGATGAAATTTTTCATCCTTTTTTAAAAAATCAGCTGCCAGACCCCAATAACCTTCCGGATAACCAGAAGGCAATGGATCATCTGTACACCTGTATCCTGGAAAAGCGCCCCCTCTGTGTGTGGGGGGATTATGATGTGGATGGCGCCTGTTCTGCAGCACTTTGTGTGCGATATTTCACGGAACTTGGGTGCAAAATCATACCCTACGTATCCGATCGATTTCAGGAGGGATATGGTCCAAATAAAGGGGGATTCTTCTATCTGAAGAGCCTGGGTATTAAGGACGTTATTGTGGTGGACTGTGGAACCACCGCTTTTGCACCTTTGGAGTGGGCCCATGAAAATGGCATCAACATTATCATCATTGACCACCATCGTGTTGCGGAAACTCATCCCAAATGCCTTGCTTTCATTAATCCAAAACGAGACGATTACATGGGGGTAGAAAACCTTAAAAGCCTCTGTGCAGGGGCATTGGTTTTTCTTTTTCTTGTGGGCATGAACAGATATTTACGAGAAAAAGGTTTTTTTCACACCGTAAAGGAGGTCTCCTTATTGGACCTTTTGGATCTTGTTGCCCTCAGCACCATTTGCGATATGATGCCTTTGCGACATGTGAACAGGGCCTTTGTGAAGCAGGGACTGAAAGTTATGCGCCGACGAAAAAACCTCGGGCTCACCGCCTTGGTGGACTCTTCTGGCATCCGAGAGGCACCCAACACCATTCACATTGGATACACCATGGGCCCACGCATTAATGCTGGCGGACGGATCGGAGATTCCTCCCTGGGGGTACGGCTTTTATCCTCAACGGATAAGGAGGAGTCTTTGAAAATGGCAGATGCACTCAGCACTTTGAATATGGAACGTCAACAAATTGAAAGACAGGTGGAGGCGGAAGCCCATCAACAAGCTCTGGAGCAAGAAGATCAGCCCTTTCTTTTTTTACGAAATAAAAAATGGCATGAAGGGGTTTTGGGCATTATCGCAAGCCACCTCAAAGAAATCTTTTACAAAACGACCTTTGTGCTTTCGGACAAAGCTGGATTCTTAAAAGGCTCCGTACGATCTATACCGGGCATTGATGTGGGAGACCTTATTCAGCAAGCATGCGATTTGGGTCTTCTGGTTACAGGAGGTGGCCATCCTATGGCTGGGGGGCTTACCATTGAGTATGAGAAAGTGGATGATTTTTTGCATTTTGCACGAGAGTTTTTTCGGCCCTATCAAGCCATCACAGAAAAGAAACACCCCCCCATTACCATTGATATGGCCGTCACCATTCAGTCAGTGCGTGATCGCTCTTTCTCCACCGCCCTCAGCATACTGGAACCCTTTGGTGCAGACTATCCCCAACCAAAATTCCTCCTCCCCCATGTGCGATTAGAAAACGTGATTCCCTTTGGATATAACCACCTCAAAATGAGAGCTGTCCAACTTGATGGACAGAGATATCCACTGATTTATTTTCGAAGCGCAGACAAACCCATTGGAGCATGGCTGTGCTCAGAAGAGGCAGCGTCAACTTTTGTGGACTGCGTGGTTACAGTACAGCTGAACAATCGCTTTTCCATATCAAGAGCAAACCTGGTGATAGAGGACATTAGATAGGACGGGTTCTTATGAAAAACATCCATGCCATAGTATCCTCCATAAAAAAAGACCCCAAGACCATAAAAATGTGGCCTTTCATCATGCATTTTTTACGGGACCACAGTCTTATTGCTTTTCTGTTCGTTCTCTGTGCGGTTATTGCAGGTACGTGGCATTTTTTCAATGGTGCTCTCCTCAAAGAGATCATTAACATTGTAAACGACTCTCCTGCCAATCTTTTTTCCGCTCTCCTATGGCCTGGAATTCTCTTTGTCTTCAACTATGAGTTTAGTCATCTTATGTGGCGGGGCATGCAATACATCAGCTACAAAAACGCGTATACCATTAAAAATGACATGATTGGGGTTATGTTTCACTATCTCCACCACCACACACCGCAATTCTTTCATGCAAATCTTGTGGGAAGCCTTGTGAATCAAATAAAGGTGGTAGCTGATAATATGGAGCGTATTCTCACAGATATTTTTCGCCATATTATCCGTGGTGTTGTAGCATTGCTCATTGCTTTTGTTGGAGTATATACGGTGCATCCCCTATTTTTCTCTACTCTCCTCATATGGTTTCTCGTTTTTTCCTATGGAACTTTTTGGATGTTCAAAAGACTTCTGGTCCTGGCTGAAAAACAGGCTGCAAAAGAATCTATCCTCATGGGGCAGCTCACAGACAGCATCAGTAATGCATCCAGTGTACGCATTTTTTCACGCATGGATTATGAAAAAAAATATATAAACAATTTTCTCACAGCCATTAAAACAGCCTATCAAGAAAAGGAATTTTTTTCTTTTAGTCTTTATTTCTTCCAAGGACTCTCCATCTCTGTGCTGCTCTCGTTCATGTTGTATTTCCTCTGTCACCTCTATAGCCAACATCTTGTGACATCCGGAGATTTTGCGCTTATTTTGGTTCTCAGCAGTGACCTCGGATACCTCACATGGCAAACCATGGAACAAATAGATGAGTACAACAAAGCACGGGGAAAATGCCTGGAAGGGCTTTCCTGCATTTTTCATCCATTGACCATAAAGGATGCCCCCCACGCTGTACCTTTACACGTCCAGGGGGGGGAAATTCACTTTTCCCATGTAACATTTCACTATAATGAAAAAACACCTCTTTTTAAGGACCTATCGCTGACCATTCCTGCCAAGCAGAAGGTGGCGTTTGTGGGCTATTCCGGAAGTGGGAAATCCTCATTTTTTAGTTTGCTTCTTCGACTCTATGACCCCACAGGAGGACATATCTTTATTGATGAACAGGATATTCGTCTTGTCACCCAGGAGAGTCTGCATAAAAACCTCTCCCTCATCCCGCAAAATCCGTATCTCTTTGATCGCTCTCTTATGGAGAACATTCGCTATGGATGTGAAAAGGCGGGAGATGACGCGGTAATAGAGGCTGCCAAAAAAGCATTGGCCCACGACTTTATTCTCAATCTTGCAGAGGGATATGCAACCAATGCAGGAGAAAACGGCAAGAATCTATCCGGTGGGCAGAGACAAAGGATTGCCATTGCACGAGCCATTCTTAAAGACTCTCCTATTATTATGATGGATGAGGCCACATCTCAACTTGATGCCGTCACCGAAAAAGAAGTACATGACATCCTGGTAAAATTTACGGAAAATAAAACAACCCTCGTCATTGCCCATCGCTTGGCCACCCTCATCCACGCAGATCGCATTCTCGTTTTTGAGAAAGGCCATATTATAGAGGACGGAAATCATCAAGAGCTTTTGGAGAGGGATGGTCTTTACACCAAATTATGGAACACACAAAAAGATGGCATGATCCCCCACTGCCCACTTTTCTAAGACTACTCTTTGCTTTGATGATGAAAAGGGATACTCTGCTGTATTGCTGCACATCCAGAAAAATATCCCCAGAAAAAACCCAAAAGGGCGTTTTACTTACGGTCTCCTGTGAGTCGAAGCAGATTCAAAAAAATGTTTACCACATTAAGATACAAACTCAACGCCCCAAAAATGGAAACTTTTTCGCGAAACTCCTCATCCTGAGGAAGCTGAAAATACATTTGTTCCATCTGCTGCACGTTATAGGCAGAAAGACCAGTGAAAATAACGACTGCAAGGGCAGATAGAGCAAAACTCATACCAGAGCTTCGAAAAAACATATTCAGAATCTGTGCTCCAATAAGACCAAATACTGCCATGCTCAGAAAAGACCCAAGACTCCGTAAGTCTTTCTTTGTCACATGGCCATACAAAGCTGCACCGCCAAAGGTCAAGGCTGTGACAAAAAATGTTTGCGCAACACTTCCCAAATGATACATCACAAAAATATGAGAAAGGGTTATTCCCATGAGCACCGCATAGGTCCAAAACAGCGCCTGGGCAGTGCTGGCCTTCATACGATGAAACGCAAAAGAAAAGTACATGGCAATGCCGAAAGATCCGATGACTGATAAAAAGAACAGCTGGTGAAAAAACATACGCGCTTCCACGGATCCAAGCCCAATGGCCGCCGCCACGGACCCCGTCAAGCCAAGTCCCAAAGCCATATAGCTGTAAATATTCACCATATACTGGCGCAAACCTATGTCAAAAGAACGCCGTACAGAAGACTTTGAAGAATTCATAATACACCTCTCCTTCCAAAACATCCTACGCACAGTGTATACCATTTCCTGCGAGAAATCAATGATCTTACGCGCAGAATCTTACTCTAGACGTGCTGTGACCTGTAACAAAGGAGAGCATAGATCATAAAGAAGGGGGGAGATTCTCAAACACCGGAACCTAGGTAGTACTCCCCACATTAAAGGATCATAAAAATATCTTAAACATATTGTGAGAGGGGGACATCTTCAAACCATAAAGGAAAAGAAGCCCCACCCCCATAAAAAGCCCCTAAGATAATGACCCACCAAAACGATACTGGAGTCCCAGAGTAGCTATCATGATATGGGAAGAATTCACCCCCATAGAGATGTCACCAAAGTCATCACTCCCAGTGAAATCCATTGTATTTTTTGCTCCCTGAAGAATGAATTTTGCCTCCATAACAAAAGAGACATCTGACGTCATTTTTACCTCCACCATGGGCGCCAGCACATATGCCTCAAAAGAAGCAGCGTTTTCCATGATCCCTTCAGCCTCCTGGGATGAAGAAGAGGTCCACGTTACAGTATTGGCAGTGGAACTACCCGTACCAGAAAAAGCATCTATAACATGCTCAGAACTCGTATACTCTCCGGCAAGCTCAGCACTTATGGTCCCACTTCCCAGAAGAAGACCCGTCTTAACGCCCATAAATACGTCTGGGCTGACTGCATACCCACACGTGAAGAGGAAATCCACCAGAATATCATTCTTAATAGAAAACTGCAGGCTGAGATCAGAATTGTCGACGCCCATCTCAGTCGATTTCCCCGAACTATCCGTTTGAGCTATAAAATGATTTTGACTCGCATTCATATCAGTAGGCGAGACCAAAAGGCCACCACCATCATTCCGAAAACTTGTCTTAGACCTCACGGGGAGCGTGGTAGAAAAATTCACGGAGGTCCCCCCTTGCCACATAATGCCAATCTCTGCACCAATAGTCCCACGATCGCTTATAGCAAAGGACCATCCTCCTCGACCATCAAGCAGGAAACCAGTGTCACCAGCATAAATACGTTCATGGCTAATATCATTCACCTTGTGAGACACCTCGTATGTACCCATAGCATTGGTCCCCCCGGACGTCAAAGCTCCCACAGGTGGTATGTCTGATGATCCAGAAGTAACCTCAAAACCTTCCATGCTAAGATCCAGGGTAGTATTCTCTCCAAACACCCCCAGGTTAATACCTACATACCCTCCACTAAAATTTCGTACTGGCTTGCAAGAAATACGCTCTGCACTCTCTATACTGGAAGGTGGACACTGTGACGGACCTTCTGCTCGCAAAACATGGCTAGAGCAAAAAAGACTCCCCAAGAAAAGTGTGAGAGAAAGATTTTTTATCCTTATCATATATGGCTCCTCTTCTAAAAATCCTCTTTTTGTTTTATTTTCCACCAAAAGTATATGCAATGCCCATCAAACCCGACACGGTATTCACATTTCTCATGGTCATGTCTACTACACCTATACTGTCTGCATCAAGAGACATTTCGTGATTTCCATACAGAGAAAGCTCTATCTTCAAAAACGCTACAACGCTCTGAGAGATTTTCACCTGAACAGTGGGAGCTAACACGAGCCCTACAAAGGTACTATTTTGCGAAAAATCCCCTTGAACTTTTTCAGGAACAGGAGAATAATCGAAGTAGTGGTCCGCCTCAAACGGGGAAGCTCCAAACGTCATAAGTGAATGATTGGACCAGAACATTCTTGCATTAGACTGAAAATTCACAGCCCCATTCACGTGCCAAAATCCCAAGGCAACCCCCGCCTTTAAAAGGATAGACACCACAGGGCTCACAGCATATCCCATGTTCAGCAAAAAATCCAGATTCCACGAATTATAGATGTCTACCTGAGTAATGCCGCTGGTATCATAAACGAAAGAGGACGGTCGTGAATCTGTCGCTACAGTCCTATGAACATTGTTACAAACATTGGATACGGTATAAGCTGGAGAAGCAACAGATTCTCCAATCACTTTAGTCAAAATATCGGCGTTCACGTAACCGAACCCACTTATAGCACTAGGTGTATATCGCAGAACAACATCTCCACCAAGAAGAATGCCGTGCCCCACATGAGCATTGTACCCTACAATGAGATCCAAAAGGCATTGATCACCCATGGCTCCCACAAAATCTCCTACACCCAAAGTATACTCGGTTTGAAAATTAAGAACCTCTCCGGGCAGCGAAACCGGAGGAGTGACAAGAACCCCATCATTGTTATAGTACGTAGGCGAAACCCCCTTCTCCGGGTCACTTCCCGTAGTAAGGACATCATCCATAACATACTCCACCCGGCACCTGCCTGTGGAAAACCCCACATCTGCTCCCACATACCCATGCTGAAAAGCATCTCCAGCATGAACAGTTTTTTGCCTCTCTTTTTGTGCCTCTACATGATGCATACAACTCATAGAAAAAATTGCAGCAACAAAGAAAAACTTTGCATTTCTTTTTCTCATTCCGTCCTCCTCTCTCGTAGACTCCTACATCCTACATACATTACAAACACTTGTCTATAGAAAATGTTGTTTTTTTTATATGTTCTGAAAAAAACCCATCATTTTCTGAGAAATCAATACCTGCTCCCACATGCACCTGCTGAAAAGCATCTCCAACATGAACAGCTGTGTGCCTCTCTTTTGGGGCCTCCACATGATGCATACA
>CAZLKT010000003.1:0-12340 GCA_964560205.1 uncultured Holosporaceae bacterium
CGCCGCGACAAACCTTCCGAAGACACCCTCCCCCACTACCATGGGTTGGAAAGACTTGGGACGCATCCTATTCAACATCACACAAAAATCTCCCGTGTATTACTATGGGTTTACCCTGGCGAGCATAGGAGCCGCAGCATCTTCTGCCATAACAGGTTCTCCTTTCCTAGGAGCAACGTCCCTGGCCCTTCTCATCCCCCCTCTCACCGCACTTGGCTCTGCATTTCCAGCAGCATACGCCACCCGTAAAGCCATTAATGCCTTTCTGAAAAACCCTAAAGCAGCCCCTCTGAAGCTCCAGCATATAAATGCCCTTACATGGGAAGACATCAATGGTGCATCCCTCTCCCATCTTGAGCGACTTTCTCGCCCCTTGCTCGACGCCCTCTGTCAAAAGGTCCAGCACATGATCAGTCATACAAATAAGCCAAAAAAATATGCATATGTGATGTATGCCATAGAAGTTCGACAATATATCGATGATTTCCTCACGGGGCGTATAAAGGATCTTGACCCATGCATCCATGCATTTCGGGAGGTTGACGCGGAACGCATACGGCCAGAAACCGTACAAAGCCATATCCTAACAACAGACATTCCCAAGCTTCACTATCAGCCCCTCAAAAAACTCCTGCAAACATCAAAGCTCAGCCCAGAACAGGTGGGGGCCATTACAGATATGCAGGCGTATTTTTTGACAGAAAAGGATGTGCCGACCTCGTTGCGAAGATACCTCTCTCCGGAGGCCACGGATATGTTAAAAAATAAAAAGATAGATATACAGGAATAGACTAAACCTTTTCCATGGCATCACAAAAAAGCGCATATACCAGAGCATCAAGCCCTTTACGGGTAACAGCAGAAAGCGACAAAACAGGTCGCCCCGTGTGCTGCTGGAGGCAACGTACCTTTTCTTTCATCTCCTCAGCAGACAGGAGATCCGCCTTTGTGAGCACAATGTACTCTTTTCTCTGAGCCAAATCATGGCCATACATCTCCAGCTCCTGACGAATCACGCCATAGCCCTGAACCACATCCTCCATGGTGGCATCAATGCAATGGAGAAGCTTATGACAGCGTTCCGCATGGCCCAAAAATCGATGCCCCAAGCCCCTGCCCTCATGGGCCCCCTCTATGAGCCCTGGCAAATCAGCTAAAACAAGCTCTCGCCCTTCGTAATATAAAAGGCCCAGCTCCGGATAAAGGGTCGTAAACGGATACGCGCCGATTTTAGGATTTGCATGGGTAACGGTGGAAAGCAAAGTGGATTTTCCCGCATTGGGAAAGCCAATAAGGCCCACATCGGCCAACAATTTCAGGCGCAAAATCACCCATTTTTCTTCCCGTGGTTGACCAGGAAGAGCTGTACGTGGCGCACGATTCCGCGACGTTTTAAAAGCTTCGTTGCCACACCCCCCGTGGCCCCCTCGACACACACTCATATCTGCATCATGGGAAATCAAATCCGCAATGAGCCAATTGTATTCCGCATCCCATATCTCAGTGCCCACCGGCACTTCCAGCACAAGGGGAAGACCCGCCTTCCCTGCTCTGCTATACCCCGCACCATGGGCACCGTTTTCCGCACAAAAATGCTGTCGATAGCGAAAATCCACCAGCGTGTTCAGATGACGCGTGGCGCGAAAAATCACATCGCCTCCACGTCCACCATTACCACCATTGGGGCCACCATAGGCAATGTTTCGTTCTCGGCGAAAGCTGATACAGCCGTTTCCACCGTTTCCACTTGCAACAAAAATCTTTGCCTCATCCACAAAATTCATGATTACATCTATGCCTTATGGAGAGCTCGCCCGTCCGCATCTAAACAAGCCTCATGCATGGCCTCCGAAAGCGTTGGGTGAGGAAAAATAATATGCTGGAGGTCCTCCTTGGTGGCTTCCAGACTCTTGGCCACAACAAACCCCTGAATGAGCTCTGTCACGCCAGAACCTATCATATGGGCCCCCAAAAGCTCCCCTGTTTTTTCCTCAAAAATCACTTTAATCATGCCATCGGTCTCTCCATGAGCCATGGCCTGTCCATTGGCTGCAAAAGGAAACCGGCCAACCTTCACAGCATATCCTTTCTGACGAGCATCCTCTTCCCTGAGCCCCACACTGGCGATCTGAGGGGTGCTATATACACACGCAGGAATACAACTACGATTCATGGGATGCACTGGAAGCCCCATCATGGCCTCCACACACAGAATCCCCTCGTGACTGGCTTTGTGAGCAAGCCACGGCCCTGCAGTGACATCCCCAATGGCATAAAGCCCATGCTCCTCCGTTTCGTTGTAATCATTCACCGCAATGCGTCCAGATTCCACGCGTGCCTTTGTGTTTTCCAGGCCCATATTCTTGGTATTTGCCTCTATGCCCACAGCCAAAAGCACTTTATCACCTGTCCAAACCACAGGGGCCGCATCCTTCCCCGGGGGTACAGCAGTGACCTTCATCTCCTTCCCCTTCTCCTCAAAGGCTTTCAGCTGATGGTTCACAAGAAACTCTATGCCCTTTTTTTGAAAGATCTTCTGTGCCAACAACGCAATTTCCTCATCTTCTGTCATGAGCACATGGGGTTGCGCCTCAAGAAGCGTCACCTGAGTGCCCAAAGCATTATAAAAATGCGCAAACTCTATGCCAATGGCGCCCCCCCCCACAATAAAGAGCTTTTCAGGAATCTCTGTGGCCATCATTGCCTCTTTGGAGGTCCATACAATTTCCCTCTTCTCAGGAAAAATAGCGGGCAAAGTCCGGCTGCGTGCTCCCGTTGCCACCATAACCTTTTTGGTCTGAAGCACATGCTCACACGACGCTTTTGATGGCTCCTTAGACGGATATTGCGGAAGCACACCAAGGGAAAATACATCCTTCTCCTTGGAGAAAATATACCCCCACCCTTTATAAACCGTAACCCCATGTTTTCGCAAAAGCACGTGAATGCCCTGAGAAAGCTTTGTCGCCACATCTCGAGAGCGCTGTACCATGGTTCGAATATGAGCAACAACATTGGATGTTTCTATACCATAGGAAGAAAGCTCTTGAGCTTTTTTAAACAGCTCTCCGCTTTTCAAAAGAGACTTTGTGGGAATACATCCCCAATTGAGGCATGTCCCACCGAGGGACTCCGCCTCTATCACTGCCACTTTCATCCCAAGCTGTGCGCCGCGAATAGCCGCAACGTACCCTCCGGGACCTGCACCAATAACCACAAGATCATATGTAAGCATTATTCTGCCTGTTCAAAAACCACTGCACTGGATTATTTTATCCAGCTTTTGCCAATAAAGCATCCCCTCCTTGTTCCCTTTGTTGAGAAATATGCTCAACAAGGCATTGCTCCAACTGATCCAGCTGCTCTGAAAAAAAGTGATCCGCCTTCGGAATCACATGGAAAGCAATCTTATGGCCTCTGCGTTGGAGAGAAAGCGTATTAGCCAGCTTTGCCACCCCTTCCTCAGGCACCACGTCATCCATTTCTCCATGAATAATGAGGCCTGGCACTGGGCACGGGGCCAAGAAATTAAAGTCATGAAAGTTTGTAGGAGGACAGACAATGGAGAAATACTGGCACTCCGGCCGTCGCATGAGAATCTGCATGGCAACCCACGATCCCAGAGAGAACCCAGCCACCCACTTGGGAGAAAGGGGAGAAAGATTTTTGCAGAGCCAATCCCAACAAAAGGCAGCGTCCATGACCTCCCCCTCGTTCTCCACATAGGTCCCTTGGGACTTACCACACCCACGAAAATTAAACCGTATCACATCAAACCCTTGACTGATAAATGCATGATACATGGTGTATATCACTGGATGAGAAAGGGTTCCCTCCTTGGGATGAGGAGGAACAATCATCACAACAGGTGCAGGTGTTGACGCATGTCTTTGTGGGGCACGATGATAGTGCACTTCTAAGAATCCTTCAGGACCCGGGATCATAATAAGGGACATGATTTTTCCGTAATATATCTAACTCACAACAGAATAGTGTATTTTTAACAAAATGTAAAGATTTTTCTTTTTTCTATAAAAAGGTATAAAAGAGCTACCAAAAACCCCTTATATTACTTGAGAAAACGGGAAGTTTTTCATAAAAAAAATAGAAGATTTTTTCCAAAACATTCCACTGTTTTTCCTCAATTTTCAAAAAATACATAAAAAAATTTCCCTTACCCATCATCTTGATACAAAAAATTTTTTACTGCAAGATGCCATGGAAACAAAAATTTCTTTTTTATAGAAATTTTAGAGAAAATTTTATGCATCCTCCTCTTTTCAGTATGTTCTCTATTTCCTCACGTGATACTTTTTTCATAAATTTCTTCTATGGTGTCAAAAAATATCTTGTTTTCTGTGGTCATACCATGAAAGCGTCCATAAAAAATGAGAAAAGTATGGTGGGAAGTATGGGCAGCTTGTTTTTCTATGCCATATCTCTTATGATTTCTCCTATGTAACAAAAAGTTTTTTTGATTTTTGTGTATATGAGAGGGGGTGGGCGTGTTTTATTTCAAGAAAAAAGGCAAGAGCCTTGCCTTGTGGGTTATCATTATTTTGTGCATTGTATCGATCTTTCATTTGTACAATGGAAGCTTTCAGAAAGAGCATGTAAGGATTTCTCTTTCTGAGTTTGTGGCCCAGATAGAGGCAGAAAAAGTTCAAGAGGTCACCATTAAAGAACAAGATATTTATGGCATCAAAAAGGATGGCACAGAGTTTTCTACCCATGCGCCAAGATCCTTCAGCCCTGTTTCCTTGCTCCTCGAGAAAGGCGTTCCCTTCCGTGCGGAACCTCAAGACACATCCTCTTTCACAATTTTTGCCCTTTTTCAACTTATTATCCAGCTTCTGGTCTTCGGCGGCATTTTGTTTTTTTTCTTCCGCCAAATGCAAAGCAACAGTGGGAAAGCCATTGGATTTGGACGGTCTCGAGCAAAGCTCTCTGATCCAGAAAAAAGCACCGTGGTTTTTGATGATGTGGCAGGCATTGATGAAGCAAAAAAAGATTTACAAGAAGTGGTGGAGTTTTTAAAACATCCAGAAAGATTTCAAAAAATTGGTGCACGAATTCCAAAAGGAGTGCTTTTAGTGGGGCCCCCTGGTTCGGGAAAAACACTTTTGGCAAAGGCCATTGCTGGGGAAGCCAAAGTACCATTTTTTTCCATTTCTGGGTCTGATTTTGTAGAGATTTTTGTTGGTGTTGGTGCAAGCCGTGTGAGAGATCTTTTTGCTCAGGCAAAACAGAGCGCTCCTTGTATCATCTTCATTGATGAAATTGATGCGGTGGGACGACACAGAGGTATTGGCATTGGTGGAGGTAATGATGAAAGAGAGCAGACGTTAAACCAGCTTTTGGTGGAAATGGATGGCTTCGACAAGAGAGAAGAAGTGATTGTGGTGGCGGCCACCAATCGAGCAGATGTCCTTGATCCTGCCCTTCGTCGCCCTGGACGTTTTGATCGGCAAATTTCCGTGGGACTTTTAGATATTCGTGGGCGAGAAGCGGTACTTCGTACACACATAAAAAATATACAGGTCGCCCCCGATGTGAACACCTTTGTTCTTGCACAGGGGACTCAAGGCTTCTCGGGAGCGGATCTGGCAAACCTTGTCAATGAAGCAGCATTACGAGCGGCTAAACGTCATGCCCTCCAGGTAGCAATGAGGGACTTTGAACAAAGTCGTGACAAGATGATTATGGGGCCAGAAAGGCGGTTTGCAATAAAGGAAGAAGAAAAGCGTTTAACCGCCTATCATGAGGCAGGACACGCTGTGGTGGCATACCATTCCCCAAATTCTAACCCCATTTATAAAGCCACCATCGAACATCGAGGAGAAAGCCTTGGAATGGTTGTTCGTCTTCCAGAAGATGACCAACTTTTCATCAGCAAAAAAAAGCTGGAAGCTGATATGGCAGTGGCCATGGGAGGACGTGCGGCTGAAGAAATGATTTTTGGAAAAGAGTCCGTGACAACGGGGGCCGCATCAGACTTTCAAATGGCAACAAAACTGGCCAGAAATATGGTGGTGCACTGGGGCATGAGTGACACATTGGGCCCCATTTCCTACGGCAAGCAAAGCCATGGGGATCAAGACCTTTCTGATGATTTGAATAATCGCATCGATGAAGAGGTACGACGCATTGTGGAAGCATCCTGTACCCAGGCCAAAAAGATTTTGTCTCAACACAGAGAACATTTGGATCTTCTGGCAGAGGCACTTTTAAAATACGAAACCCTCACAGGGGAAGAGGTGAAAAAACTCTTTACCACAGGAAGCATGGATTTTAAGGAGAAGGAATTAAAGGAACTGGAAAAAGATGCTTCTGCCCCGCCCCCAGACTCTTCAGCAAAAACAAAACAGAAAAAAAGAAAAAAAACTCCACAAAAAAACGCTCCTGTGGAAAACGTCTCCACAGCTCCCCACGTGGGATAAACGTGGGATAAACCCTGGCCGTGAGAAAATGTGCCCCTCTCTTTCAGGGGGAGATCACAAGAAAAGGAAATGGTTATATGACAGAAAAAAATGCATCCCATATCACACCCCAAAAACTCTCCCATGTGTCGTACAGAGGGTGGGGTGTCTTGCTCATTATAAACCTTTTTTATGGGTTTCAGTTTTTCCTTCGAAGCTCACCCAATGCCATGAAGGGTTATCTGATGTCCTCTTTTCTCATAGATGTCCAACTTTTTGGACTTTTTACGTCTGCCTACTATTGGACATATTCCCTTCTGCAAATCCCCATTGGCATTTTTTTAGATATGTACGGCCCGAAGAACATCTTGCGATGGGGCATGCTTTTATGCGTCATGGGGGCATTGCTTTTTGCATATGCCCCTGTTTTCAGCGTGGCTATTATAGGGCGATGCCTCATTGGCGCGGGGGCGGCGGTGTCTTTTATTGGAAGCGTTCGCATGAACACTCTCTGGGTTCCGCCATCGAGTTTGGCCTTCATCATCGGCCTTTTGTCCTCTTCAGGAAAAATTGGAGGAGCCTGTGCCAACGCCGTTTTGCCAAAATGGATTTCTGTTGCTCCCTCTTTGCACCACGTTTTATGGGTGCTCACCTTGGTAGGGGGGCTTTTAACCATCCTTTTCTGGATGTTTGGAAAAAATGGTCCCAAAGACGCCTTTCATAAAAAAGACCCTCTGAGCATAAAGGACCTTCGCTCTACCCTCTATCACCTTCTCACGTCCCCCCTCATCTGGAAATTAGGCATATATGGATATGCCATGTACTTGGCCCTCTCTGTTTTCACAGATGGGTACTCCATTGCATTTTTGCAAAAATCTCTAGAGGTTCCCCATGAAATGGCGGAAAATTTAGCATCCCTTACACCACTTGGATCCTGCTGCGGTGCCGCCATTATTTCTTTCTTTTCTGATTATATGCAAAAACGAAAAGTTTTTCTGTGCGGAGCAGCCATCCTCACCCTCATGTGGAGCAGCCTCATCTTTTTCTGCCATGGTCTTCCCATATGGATGGCCGGCACAGCACTTTTCTTTTTCGGATTCTTTTCTGGAGGGCAGATTCTCATTTTTGCCGTTGCTGCACAAAATTTTCCACCACGATGCGCCGGCATTGCTGTGGGCATTGTCAACTCCATTTTAATGGCGGGCGGCGCTTTGCATAACCCCATGGTAGGAAGCATTCTCAAGTATCTCGGTGATGACTCTCTTCTCAGTTATCGTATAGCATTCAGCACCTTATCTTTATTCTTTCTCTGTGCCGTACTTTTTTCTTTTTTTCTCTCGGAAACTTATCCCAAAAAGCTTTCGTCAGATATGTTCACAAAATAATTTTTTTTGTATACTGCACTGTGTACAACATAGAAAGAAAGCTTTATGGTCTCCGTTTTCGTTCCATCCCTTCAACAGGCCCCCTTCACTTTTCCCCACAGTTCGCCCACGGGGCAAGATGTGCTTCACAAAGCACAAGCCACCATGGGGGATGAGGAGGCAACCTCTGTGGTGGGTGTAAAAATTGGGGAAAAAATTTATGACCTCTCCACCCCACTGGATGAAGATGTGGTGTTGTCCTTTGTCAGCACAGCATCGCCGGAGGGCCTCGAAATTTTGCGACACAGCACAGCCCACGTGTTGGCTCAGGCTGTGAAGGAGCTGTATCCACATGCCCAGCTGGCCATAGGACCAGTCATCGAAAATGGTTTTTATTATGATGTGTGCCATGATGTCCCGTTTCAACCCAAAGACCTGGAGGCCATCACTGCACGCATGAAGGAAATCGTAGACCGAGACCTTCCTGTGCATCGTCATTGCTGGACCAAGGCCGCCGCCCTGGATTTTTTCGGCACCCACCATGAGCGCTTTAAAAAAGAGCTCATCGAAGCTTTTCCCGAGGAAGAAACCATTTCTGTATACACCCAAGGGGACTTTACCGATCTCTGTCGAGGCCCCCATGTGCCCTCCACAAAACATGTGGGCAATGGATTCGCTCTGACAAAGGTATCCGGTGCATATTGGAGAGGCGATCAAAAGAATGTCCAGTTGCAAAGAATTTATGGCACTGCGTGGCCCTCTGAAGAAGCCCTCACAGCATACCTGCACCAACAAGCGGAGGCAGAAAAGAGAGACCATCGAAAAATCGGAAAAGACATGGAGCTTTTCCACTTTCAACCAGAAGCACCAGGAAATGTATTCTGGCATCCCCAGGGGTGGGCCATCTATCAGCTTCTTCAGTCTTATATCCAGGAAAAGCTTCGCGGCCATTATCATGAAATTAACACACCCCAGGTGATATCCTGCTCCCTCTGGCAAAAATCCGGACATTGGGATGTTTTTCGTAAAAACATGGTGACCATTACCCACAACGATGCCCTCTATGCCTTAAAGCCCATGAGCTGTCCCTGCCATATTCAAATTTTTAACCAGGGCATCAAAAGCTATCGAGATTTGCCTTTGCGGTATGCGGAGTTTGGTCGTGTGACCCGTGAGGAGCCGTCGGGAGCCCTGGCAGGACTCATGCGACTTCGAGCCTTTGTACAGGACGATGGACACATTTTCTGTACCCCAGAGCAACTTGTGCAGGAGGCAAAAACTTTTTGCGAAACGTTGTTCCACATCTATCATGAGCTTGGGTTCACAGATATCCTTGTGCGCTTTTCCACACGACCAGATGAACGCATTGGCTCAGATGAGCTCTGGGATTATGCGGAAAGCTCCTTAAAAGCGGGAGCAGACGCAGCGGGTCTTTCCTGCGTTCATTTTCCCAAGGAGGGAGCTTTTTATGGGCCGAAACTGGAGTTTGTGCTGAAAGATAGCATGGGACGCCTCTGGCAATGCGGCACACTTCAAGCAGACTTTATGATGCCAGAACGTCTCAATGCACACTATGTGGACAAAGATGGCACTGAACGACCTTGTGTCATGCTTCATCGTGCCATCTTAGGCTCCATGGAGCGATTCATAGGTGTGTTGCTTGAACATACTGGGGGGTGGCTCCCATTGTGGTTGGCCCCCACACAATTAGCTGTTGTAACCATAACCGAAAAGGTTTTAGAATATGGGAAAAAGGTGGCCAACGTTTTTCGGGAAGGTGACATTCGGATGATAGAGGATTTTCGTCAGGAAAAGCTCGGATACAAAATCAGAGAGCACACGCAGAAGAAGGTCCCATACATAGCAATCATTGGTGCCAAAGAGGCAGAAAACGGCACCATTACCCTTCGGTGGGCCACAGGGGAGGACCACAGTTTTCCTCTGGAAGAGGCGCTGTTCCGCATCACCCATCATAGCAAAAGCAGAAACCCTTCTGCATTCTTTTCCATAAACGACACACCATTATAACATTATTTCATTCATTATGAGGGGGAGGTATCACGTTGGATAAAAATTCTCATGGCGCTGGTTTCAGGAAAAATTATGATATTCGTGCGCAACAAGTGCGACTCATTGATGATAAGGGCAACATGTTGGGCATTTTTTCCCTTCAAGATGCTTTGGAAAAAGCCTTTGAAGCCAATGCAGACCTGGTAGAAACTGTACCAGACGCAGCGCCACCTGTATGTAAAATCATTGACTACAGTCGTCTTCGATATCAGGAGCAAAAGAAAAGCCAGGAGATGCGAAAGCGACAAAAAATCTCGGTTATCAAGGAGATTCAGCTGCGTCCCAATATCCAAGAGCATGACTATCAGGTGAAATTGTCCAATGCGAAGCGGTTTTTAGAAAATGGTGATCGCGTACGTCTGATCCTACAGTTTCGTGGTCGGGAAGCCAATTTCATGGATATTGGAAAAAGAATTCTGGACCGTTTTATGCAGGATCTGGAGCTTTTAAGCAAAATCGAACTTCTTCCAAAAATGGAGGGAAGACGACTTGTTGCCGTACTTGCCCCGTTGGGAAAATCTTCTGCCGCCTCTCCCACCACAGCTGATACCAAAGAAGCTCAGGCCGAAACAGCTCCCCCCGTTACTGAGACCTCCACACAATAACAACTGGCAATGGCTTCCCGTCAGGTGATGTGATGTGCATTTTATTTATATCGCTCATGTCCGCCCATGAAATACTTCCTCTGTATTGGACACAAGCCAGAAAAACCCCTTTTTAGAAGGAGATCACTGTACTGATATCTTTCAGGGGGCAGTGCCAAAATTAACCTTTTGGCTCCATATTCTCCTGATGTAAATCCTATAGAGACTCTGGACACTTCATTCAGTACAGACTCTCAGAAAGAAAAAGAAAGCGAAAAGAAAACATTCAAGCCGCCCCCTTTCCCTCACATGATCCCAAATCATTGACCCAATCTAATGTATTCTTATAGCTTGTGGAATTCTTTCTTATTGGGCTGCGCTCTATGACTCACAAGCTTTTCAGATGCACCTTCGTTTTCTTCAGGACGCACCTCGACCAATGGTTGTGACTTTATGGCATCATAAAAAGAAGAACGGACCGCATCCATATCCCTGTTCCACATTTTGGCTTGATACTTATACAGATCTTTTAAATTTTCTCTAAAGCCTGCAGGATTTTTGTTATATAACTCTTCCAACATCTGCCTTCTCCAAAAAAAATTCACATGATATGCTCTTTCAACATGTTCTTTGGGAACATCTGCAAACTCTGAGAAGCAGTCAATACAAGCCCGCCTATACTCATTTTCGGTAAGACAGGTGTGTGAAGATTTTGCTTCCTGCTGGCCCCTATGCTCTTTTTTCCCAGCCAACTTTTTCTTCATAAATGATCCCAGCACCTCTTCCTGCTCTTTCAACTTTTCCTCTGATGATTTTTCAAGCGCTGCACGAAAACCTTCTTTATTCAACTTATGATCCTGCATGGTACGCTCCAACCCCTCTTTTATAATTTTGCGAAAAGCATCTGGATCACTCTCATAGATTGCTCGTGAAGCATTTGTTATACCAATGGCTCCTACTTTATAGGCTTTAAGAATACTTTCTTGAGTCCATTCTAGAACATTTGCATACGTATCTATGTATGCTTTTTCAAAAGCATCCCATTGACTGGACTCTATAATATCCCTCAAAGCTTCTTTTACAATCTGTTTAAAAGCCAAAGGACCCTTCTTATATTCATCATCTGTAACATGTCTTGCACCAAAGTCCCCCCGTTCATATGCCTCAACAGCATATTCTTCGGAACATTTCATAACCTCCCTATACGCATCTATGGCTGCTTGTTTAAAAGACTCGACATCTCTTGCTGTCTCCATTTTCTGTTCTTTCTTCTTACCAGCTATGATACACGTGGTTCCTGCAGAACAACACACCATGGCACAGAAAAAAAGTGCATAAAAAATCCCTTTTTTCATTACAAGACTCCGTAAATTAAATCAATATGAAGATGATATATAATAAAAAAATGTTTTACAACATATAGAAAAAAGATCAGGTATCTGTAGAGTATAAGATAAATCCCATCCTCATATTCATTCCATATATTTGTCCTTGACAAATCATTTTATATAAATTATAATTAATAAGATCTTTAATTAAACTTATATTACAAAATAAACAACATAAAAAGAGAATTAACACTTTTTTTACTAACCTTCTTTTGCATAAACGGGGCTGAGGTCGCTTTAACAAAAGAAGCCATAGCCGCAAAAGTACCTGTCGAAAAAAAGGCAGGAGGCGGCGGGAAAAAGGTATCACAGAAAAAGACATCACATCATACTAAAGGCAAAACACAAACGAGAAAAAAGAACCACATACAAGAAAAAAACAAGAAAGGGAATCCAGTGGCTCCTCAGGAGGAAGTGCAAAGGACGAACCTGAAGATCCTTCCTATTGTGACCGGAGGAATAAGTTTAGCAGCTGTGAAAAATCTTTGGCTGAACAATTCAGGTGAAAAAGAAAA
>CAZLKT010000003.1:12440-78437 GCA_964560205.1 uncultured Holosporaceae bacterium
AGCACAAAAACAATATAAAGAAGAGGATCAGGAAGCACAAAAACAATATAAAGAAGAGGATCAGGAAGCACAAAAACAATATAAAGAATATCAAGAAGAATATAAAGAAGAATATAAAGAAGAAGATAAAGAAGAAGATAAAGAAGAAGATAAAGAAGAATATAAAGAAGAATATAAAGAAGAAGATAAAGAAAAGGAAGATCAAGAAAAAGGTAAAGAAGAAGACCAAGATATAAAACTACGTTCTATGGGTCTGCAAGGAAGCGCCCCATATATCACTGCCAATATGCTTGCTACAGTAGCCACACTTGCTGCCGTGGGTTTTGGGATAAAAGCAGTCTATGACTATTGGAAGCAGAAAGACTATAAACCTTATGGTGCCATTGCCTCCATCTTTGGAGGGATAGCTCTCTATGCTGGTGGATATCATAATGCTGCTGCCCCCCTCCTCCTCCCCTCCCTCAAGTTCTCTTGGGATTGGTTGGGCTTTTCATCCTCAAAAATAAAAATTAAAAAACTCACAAACAATCCTAAAGGCAATCCTAAAGACAATCCTAAAGACAATCCTCTCGATGCTGATTATTTTTCAACAGACATTAAAAAGTTCATAGAAGATCCCACTGCCAATCCTCTCAATGATGACATGTTTCGACGCGTTACCATACATAATGCAGCACAATTCAAATCAAATCATACAGCTCAAATGACGGGCGAACAGATAAAAATGATGAATTCTTTTATTATAGCACAGATGCTAAGAAATCCTAGCCTAAATCTATCAAAGGAGCAATTAAAAGCCATTGACTATAAGAAAATGAACCGTTTTCCTTTCCCAATTGATGAGAAATATGTTCCCCTTCTCCCTCGAAATGCAATCCAATGGCTGTTGGAAGACGAAAAGATACATCCTAATCAAAAGAATGCCCTCAAGGATGTCACATGGGACCAGATTCTGGATGTCATGCTCTCAGTAAATGAAGAGACTTTCAACAATTATCCAAATAGAGCATTTCTCTCAGATGACGTGAAACATAATATTCATGAAATGAGGAAGCAGAAAAATACTATAGATCATGATATAAATGATTTTTTCAATAATCTTTCTGCACCCACCTACAAAAAATTTACGATACACCATATTAGGGCGCTCAAACCCTATTGCAAACAAAACAATATAGGAAATATCGGACAAAGAGACAACTCCAACCTTTCACCACTGACGAATATTGTAAAAAATATTTTTTGGGATGAGGATAATGTGGAGCAGATCATAACGGCTCTTGAAGAGGAGTATCCTGAAGATGTTGAGCAAATAAGAGCTCTCGAAAACATTGAAAAGTTCATAAAGGATTCCAAATATCCTCTTCAAGAAAGCGATTGCCGCTTTTTTAATTTTAAACATTTATACTTTTTTCAACCCGAAAATATACACAAAATCCAGAGTGATGTACTACTTGCTCTGCCCCCTGGTATCATAAGAGATCTCTTATCAATAAAAAAAACTCTATCAAAGGATCAACTTGAATTAATTGACTATAATGTATTAAAATTAGTTGAAGAGAATTCTCCTGGTAGTACAGAGAAAATTCACGAAAAGAACCTTCCATTCCTCCCTCAAAGCGCAATCCAATATTTATTGGAAAAGAAAGATACAACCTTGCTTACAAATGATTCTTTCAAGCACATCTCAGCAGACCAGGTTCGAGAAGTCAGGAATAAGGTAGGGAGAGAGAATTTCACCCTCAAAAAATACCCAAATATAGAGCTCTTATCTGATGAGGCGAAGAGTGTGGAGAAAGAAGCTGTAGAGGCGCATAAAGCTCATCCCATGGACCCCCATCCTCCTATCCCCTCAAACCTTGGTAAGCATCCATCATCAAGCCACGGCGGCCCCTCCGCCGCCCTGTCACCGGGCCAGGCTAAGGCGGACCTTGAGAGTTTTATCACCAGTCCAGAAAAGTTCAATAAACGTTTTACGCGAGAGCATTTCGATGCTTTTACAGGGTTGGAGGAAGAACTACTTGATCACATAATAGCATTGCACGTAGAAGAGATTATAAAAAATATCTTCCTCCACAATGAGTTGCACGAGGCTGAAGATATAACGCATAGGTTTATGAAAAAATTTCCACAATCCCATGTTTATGAAAACGTCATAAAAAATCGTAGGATAATTGAAGCTGGTATAAAAAATAGAAGATTTGATTTTGACACCTTCAATATACAGGATCTAAAAAAAGACGATTTTGTGAGGGCTGGTAAAGCTGTTGTGCAAAAAATAGATGCAGATTTTATTGCTGGAATCTCTACAGGTGCCATGAGGGCGTTATTATCTGATAAAGAAATTGAACTCTTGCTTTCAAAAGAACAGTTAGAAACTTTATCAATAAAAGATTTAGAGACGAACGGTGGTAAAAAAGGAAATATTAGAGCTGAATATATTCTTCTTTTACGTCCATCTGAAATAAAATATCTGTTGGAAACCAAAGATACAACCTTGCTTACAAATGATTCTTTCAAGCACATCTCAGCAGACCAGGTTCGACAAGTCAAGCGGATGGTGGGGAGACGTAGTTTGACCCCCGAAAACTACCCAAATATAGAGCTCTTATCTGATCCGGCGAAGAGTGCAATAAATGATGACGAAAAAGCAGGAGGTGGTAGCTCACCTTTGAAGGAATCTGATGAGGCGAAGAATGCAATAAATGGTGATAAAAAAGCAGGAGGTGGTAGCTCACCTTTGAAGGATTTATCGGCCGACCCTGATGTCCTCACGTCGGAACAGGCAACAGAAAAAAAACATACGTATAAGGGCAAGATTCATGACTCGTGTAGTTATACAGATATAGGACTTTTTGTGGATAATATAAATTCATCTTCTTGTAATATGGATTATTATGATATAGAAAAATTAACAATAATATTTAAAAATATTAATTATGATCAGTTCTCTTTTATAAGAAGAGAAAAATTAGATTTTTTCAATAATCAGTTTGCTGAGAAAATTAATAGCAATATTAAAAATTTTATAAATCATCGAAAAGCTATCTATGCTTTTTTAGACAATAGTAGGAAAGAATTGGGTGAGAATGTGGTAGGATATGTCATGCCACATGACACTGAAAATGAAAAATTTTCACAAAGTCATATTGATGTGCTTTCTAAAACAACCCATCGCCTTGACCTTCGAACTATAGAAGCTCTGATTGCTCAGAAAAAAAAGAAGAATTTCTCTTTAGAGTCCATATTTCAGTATTTAAGAAAAGACCACGCTCTAAAAATTGCAGAGAATAGAGATATGACAGATTGGATCGAAAGAGCTTGTAGTGACAAAGAAAAGGAGCTCTTTTTCACAGACATTGTAAAAAATAAAATGAAAGAAGTCGAAGAATGTAGCAAAAAAGAAGCGGAATCAAAAAGAAAAAAAGAAGAAGAGTTAATCTAGTAAGAAGAAGGAGGGGGAGGAAGATTGAGTCTTTTGAAAGGTACTTTTTGTATATGTTGGAAGGCTCTTAAGATTACCTAGACGGGCCTCCTCATACAAAATCCCATGGCCCACATGAAACCCTCCCCCCACCATCTTGTGTTGGGAACGGAAATGAGATATCCTGCCTCACAGAAGGCCTTGATGGCGGAACTGGTAGACGCGACGGACTCAAAATCCGTTGCCCGTACGGGCGTGGGGGTTCGATTCCCTCTCAAGGTAGGGCCTTCGAAGCATTTCATCACATTTTCATTTTTTATCATAAAGTTTACCCATTGTTTTTTTTATGGAGGCGCTGCATACTGCCTGGGTGGATTTTTTATAGGGGCTTTTTATGATGGATGCTCACAAAGTGGGGGAGATTGCACGGTTAGCACATATAGAAATCAGCCAAAAAGAAAAGGAAGCCCTTGTGGAAGATTTATCTCAGGTTTTTTCTTGGGTGGACCAAATTTGTGCGGTCTCAAAACTAGACGCACCTGAGGAGGAGACTCAAAAATCCTCTGAAGGACGAGCAGATATGGTAACAGAAGAAAACTCGCGAGAAGATATTGTGGGTCAGGCACCTCATGGCGATGGTGTCTTTTTTATTGTTCCTCGCATCATATAAAGGAAAAATGTATGAGTACTCAAGAAAAATCAACCTCTTCTCGCTCTCAGACGTCTCCATTGCTGCAGTATAGTATTTCGGAGGTTTTGTACGGGTTGCGTCATAAACACTTTACTGTTCCAGAACTTGTGAAAGCATACCTGCAACGCATGGAAGACACACAACACCTCAACTTGTATATCACTCCCACGCCGGAGCACGCTTTGTATCAAGCAGAAGCGAGTCAAAAACGATGGGACCTTGGATGCCCACTTCCCCTGGACGGCATTCCCCTAGGAGTTAAGGATGCATTTTGCACCAAGGGGATTCGCACCACAGCGTCTTCGCGCATATTGGGGAATTTTGTGCCCCCTTATGAATCCACCGTGACACAAAAACTGTGGGATGCGGGCGCCATTCTTTTAGGCAAGTGCAATTTGGATGAGTTTTGCATGGGATCCACCACCACCAACACCTATATTGTCGATGCCGCAAAAAACCCATGGAAAGAGACCCACGTCACGGGGGGAAGCTCCGGTGGGTCTTGCGGGGCGGTGGCTGCAGGTTCTGCTTTGGCGGCCGTGGGCTCAGATACGGGTGGATCCATTCGACAGCCAGCCGCTTTTTGTGGTGTTGTGGGAGTTCTTCCCACCTATGGGCGCTGCTCTCGATGGGGGGTGGTGGCATATGCATCGTCTCTGGATCAACCAAGTATTACAGGGCGCACAGTTTTAGATACTGCCATAGTGCTGGAAAAAATATGTGGCCATGATCCAAAAGATGCGACATCTGTGCGCCGAGAAGTACCATGTTTCCCTGAGTATGTGGGAAAATCCGTGAAAGGACTTCGCATTGGCATTCCCGTAGAGTGGAAAAAATATCTTAAAGACCCATTTATTGTGGAAGCCTGGGAAAAGGCAAAAACATGCCTCTTGGATGCGGGATGTATTATAAAAGATGTTGCCCTGCCCTATGCGGAGTATGCCCTTCCATGTTATTACCTCCTCACATGTGCAGAGGCCTCCTCCAACTTGGCACGCTATGATGGGGTCACCTATGGCCTTCGAGTGGATGATGATGCCCTGGAACAGATGTACGATAAAACACGAGGAGCAGGCTTTGGCAGAGAGGTGAAGCGTCGACTCATGATCGGCACCTATGTGCTCTCCCATGGATATTACGATGCCTACTATCTGAAAGCAAAAGGGCTTCGTCGAGCCATTATCCAGGAGTTTACAAACGTTTTCCAAGAGGTGGATGCCATTTTGACCCCCACCACACCAACACCTTCCTTTGCCCATGATGCTGCCCCAACGGATCCCGTCACCATGTATCTCAATGATATTCTCACAGTGCCTGTGAATGTCGGTGGAATGACAGCCATATCTGTGCCCACAGGGGTTTCACCCCATGGGCTGCCGTGTGGGATGCAGCTTATTGCAGCACCGTTTCAGGAGGGCACTTTGTTTCAATGTGGCGCAGTTTTGGAGAAGGGTGCAGACATGCCCCCTCTCCCCTTTGCTTTGGGAGGATACACATCATGACATCTCCATCTTCATTTTCCCTGCCTCATGATCACGGGTTTGTTCCTGTGATTGGTCTTGAAATTCATGCACAGATCCTTTCTGCATCAAAACTTTTTTCAGGAGCGTCCGCCCACGTTTTTGGAAAAGAGCCCAACACCGTGGTGGCTTTTCTTGATGCAGGATTTCCCGGCACTCTTCCTGTTGTCAACCAACACTGTATAGAACAGGGTATCCGCACAGGTTTGGGGCTTCAGGGCCGTATCAATATGCGATCTGTTTTCGAACGCAAGAATTATTTTTATCCAGACCTACCATCAGGGTACCAAATCTCCCAATACTTACATCCTCTCATGGAGGAAGGCCATCTCATCATCACCGGAGATGACGGGACGCCTAAAAAGATTCGCATCCAACGTCTTCACCTGGAACAGGATGCAGGAAAAAACATCCATGATAAAGATCCTCGATACTCCTATGTGGACCTCAACCGCTCTGGGGTTGGGCTTATGGAAATTGTTTCCCATCCGGATATGTCCACACCCGATGAAGCAGTGAAGTATGCCAAAAAACTCCGGGGAATTCTTCGATATTTGGGCACGTGTGATGGCAATATGGAAGAAGGCAGCATGCGCGTGGATGCTAATATTTCAGTGCATAAACCCGGAACACCTTTGGGAATTCGCGCAGAACTGAAGAACATCAATTCGTTCCGTTTTTTACAGCAAGCCCTAGTGTATGAGATTCAACGCCAGATTCATTGTGTTCTCACAGGGCAGCCGCTCATCCAAGAAACACGAGGCTTTGATGTGAAAAAAGGTGTCACCGTGTCTCTTCGTGAGAAGGAAGATGCCTTTAATTATCGATATTTTCCCGACCCGGATCTGCCGGAGCTGGTGCTTTCCCACGAAGATGTGGACACCATAAGAAAAGCTCTTCCAGAACTTCCCCAAGAAAAGTTCTCTCGCTTTCAGCAGGATTTTTATCTCACCCCTTATGATGCAGAGCTTCTCATAGAGGACCTGGATGTGGCGACTTTTTTTGAAGAGGCCGCCCGCTTTTTGTCCAAGAAAGACAAGAACTCATACAAACTTCTTGCCAACTGGATCACAGGGGAGTTGTTTGCCTCGCTCAACAAGTCGGAGTACGTCCTCTCCTCCATGAAGGTCACCCACCAACATGTGGCGCAGCTTGTGGATGCCATTGAGAAGGAGCTTCTGTCCCACACCCTTGCAAAGGAAGTATGGGCTCATATGTGGGACACTGGAGCATCCCCCGAACATATTATGACGGAGAAAAACCTTGTGCAAGTTTCTGATGAGGCCACCGTGCTGACCTGGGTCACGGATGCATTATCGGGGGAGGAAAAAAATATCGCCCTCTATCACGGTGGTCAAGAAAAACTGTGGGGATATTTTATAGGAAAAATTATGAAAAACGCCAAAGGCAGAGGAAATCCAAAGGTCATTCATCGGATCCTCACAGAATATCTTCTGTCCCAAAAATAGCATTTTGAGAAAAATTTTTTCTTTGAGAATGAATACTTTTTTTTTACAATGGGGTGTATGTGTGAGAGGAGGTAAACATCCATGACTTTTGATCATTTTACAGAACAATCGCGAGAAAAAATCAAAGCGGCTCAAGCCATCACTCAAAAACACAAACAGCAACACATCCTTCCGGAACACGTGCTCATGGCATTTCTGGAGGATAATGATGGGATTGGATCTTCTCTTTTGCAAGATGCAGGTGTTGATCTTTCTCAGGGAAAGACGCTCACAAAAGATGCCATCCAAAAACATCCCAGCGTTCATGGGGCTAAACTTGTGGTGTCCTCTTCCTTCAACGCATTTCTCTCAGAGTGCGAGCATGTGGCGGAATCCTTCGGAGACTCCTTCATTACGGTGGAAGCTCTTCTCTTGGCGCTTTTTAATATTCCTGAGACAATGGCAATTTTGCAAAAAGCTGGTGGCAAAAAAAACCTCCTGGAAAAAGCCATTGGCTCCATACGACAAGGTCGACGGGCCACTTCCCCCAACAGCGATGAAAACTATAATGCACTCAAAAAATATGCAAAAGATATCACTGCCGCTGCACGGGACGGCAGCTTGGATCCTGTCATTGGTCGCGATGACGAAATCCGAAGAGTGATTCAGGTGCTTTCCAGACGCACAAAAAATAATCCTGTCCTTATTGGAGAGCCTGGCGTAGGAAAAACAGCAATTATTGAGGGACTTGCCTTGCGTATTATCAAAGGAGATGTGCCCGATCCCCTCAAAAAAGCTCGTATTCTGGCCTTAGACCTTGGCGCCCTCATTGCAGGAAGCAAGTATAGAGGGGATTTCGAGGAGCGCCTCAAGGCTGTTCTCTCAGAAATAGAGCAAGAAGATGAGAACATCGTGCTGTTCATTGACGAGCTTCACACTCTGGTTGGTGCGGGTAAAACCGATGGCGCCATGGACGCATCCAACATGCTCAAGCCAGCCCTCTCTCGAGGGGAGATTCAATGCATTGGCGCCACCACGTTGGATGAATATCGAAAATATATTGAGAAGGATGCGGCACTGGCCAGACGGTTTCAGCTTGTGTATGTGCAGGAGCCCTCCGTGGAAAATACAATTTCTATTTTACGCGGACTCAAGGAGCGATATGAAATGCATCATGGTGTGCAAATCACTGATGCAGCCATTATTGCAGCAGCCACATTATCCCATCGATATATTACAGATCGGTTTTTACCGGATAAGGCCATTGATCTCATGGATGAAGCAGCAAGTCGTCTGCGCATAGAAGCAAATTCAAAACCAGAAGCCTTGGATGAGTTAGATCGAAAAATCCTTCAGCTGAGTATAGAACGAGAAGCCCTTCTGAAGGAGTCAGATGGTCCATCAAAAATACGCTTAGATCATTGCAAAAAAGAGCTTCAAGATCTCGAAGAGCGAAGCCGACATCTTACTTATCAGTGGACGGAAGAAAGAAAGGCCATGTCCAGCATACAAAAATTGAAGGCCACCTTGGAGAAAGCCCGCCATGATCTGGTGATACTTCAACAGATGGGTGACTTGGCAAAGGCTGGGGAACTTCTCTACAGCACAATCCCACAGCTGGAAAAGAAAATTCACATGGAGGGAGAGCTCCTCAATGTGTCCCTTTTACGGGAAAAGGTTACAGAGCAGGACATTGCCTCCATTGTGTCGAGATGGACAGGAATTCCTGCAGACAAGTTGGTGGAAGAGGAGAAAGAAAAGCTTCTTCATATGGAGGAGTGGTTGCGGCAGCAGGTGGTGGGACAAACTCATGCCATTACAGCGGTGAGTAAGGCCATTCGACGTTCCCGAGCCGGATTTTCAGACGAGCATCGCCCCATCGGGTCTTTTCTCTTTCTGGGGCCCACGGGAGTGGGAAAAACAGAGCTTTCCAAGGCACTGGCGCGCTTTTTATTCGATTCATCAGATGCTCTTCTTCGTTTAGATATGTCGGAGTATATGGAGCGGCATTCAGTGGCTCGACTTATTGGTGCACCTCCGGGCTATGTGGGTTATGAAGAAGGAGGCACCCTTACAGAGGCTGTTCGGCGACGTCCCTATCAGGTCATCCTTTTGGATGAGGTGGAAAAAGCCCATAGGGATGTGTTCAACCTTTTTTTACAGATTCTTGATGATGGCCGTCTCACGGACAGCCAGGGGCGCACCGTGAATTTTCGTAACACCCTTCTGATTCTTACCTCCAATCTGGGCAGTGAGTATATCATCACAGAAGAAAAGGAAGAGATTTCCCTCGAGGTCAAAAAGAAAGTCATGAATGTTGTGCAAAGCACCTTTCGTCCAGAGTTTCTCAATCGCCTGGATGAGATTCTTTTGTTCCAAAAGCTTCGAAGGGAAGAGATGGACCAGATTGTAGAAATTCATCTAGAACCGTTGCGAAAGATTCTCACAAAAAAGCGTATTGCCATGAGCATTTCTCCCGAGGCCATTGCGTGGATTGCAGAGAAAGGATACGATCCGGACTATGGTGCACGCCCCCTTAAACGAACCATTCAACAGTTTCTTACTGATCCTTTTGCGCAACTTTTCCTCGAGGGAAAGATTGCTGAAGATGGCCATGTTTTTGTAAAGGTGGAAAATGATGATCTTGTACTGCTGCCTACGTAACATTTGGGACAAAAACACCGTGCAGATTCTTACCAAGGCCTCGAATAATGCGGACATTCACTATATCACCCACCTTCCCCTCAAAGGTCGTGTCATCGGGAATAATAATGGTAGTGGACTGCATGAAAAGCGTTCTTCCCCATATTTTCTCTTGATCCACTCGCTCAATGAGCACTGACATAATGGTGCCAACAAAGCTTCGATTAAATTCCAGTTGTTGTGTGTTCAAAAGATCTTGTAATATCATGAGACGTTCGTGTTTTACGTCCTGTGGCACTTGTTCATACTCTGCTGCAGGCGTCCCTGGTCGAGGACTGTATTGAAAAGAGTATGCTTGCACAAAAAAGACCTCTCGCACCAAATCACAGGTATCCTGAAAATCTTTGTCCGTCTCCCCAGGATACCCCACAATAAAGTCAGAAGAAAATGCTATATCTGGTCGTACAGAACGCAGACGCTCAATGCATTTCTTATAGGATTCCCCTGTATACCTCCGATTCATAGCTTCCAAAATTTTGTTGGAGCCAGACTGCACCGGCAAATGCAGCAATGGTGCAAGCTTTTTTTCTGTGCGATGCACTTCTATGAGATCATCGGTCATATCTCTGGGATGCGGACTTGTATAACGGATACATACAATTTCCGGGAATTCCGCCAATCGTTGAATCAATCGCCCAAGACCCCAGACCTCTCCCGTGGAGGAAAGTCCATGATATGCGTTCACATTTTGTCCTGAAAGAATAATGCTTTTTGCCCCTTGGGCCACCAAAATCTGTGTTTCCTGCACCAGCTCTTCCACAGGACGAGAGTATTCGGCACCACGGGTGTAGGGCACCACACAAAACCTGCAAAATTTATCACAGCCTTCTTGGATGGAAAGAAAGGCAATGGGCCCCATGTTCTGCCGAGTTTTCACAAGATGGGTGAATTTAGATACTTTGGGAAATCCAGTGCGAACACGATAATCCAGAGCCAATTCAGAGGTGGGATCCTCATAGTCCTCATGAAGCTTTTTCAACATTTTCGGAAGAATATGATAGGTTTGTGGCCCCAAAACAGCGCTCACATAGGGCGCCCGTTCTAAAATGGCTTTTCCAAGGGCCTGCCCAGTACACCCCGCAACAATAAGAAAACAAGGGCGCTCATGGAGCTTCTCTCGATGACGTTTGATGTGTCGAAATCGACCCAAATCAGAAAAAAGTTTGTGTTCCGCTTTTTCGCGAATATGGCACGTGTTGAAAATCACTACATCTGCCTCTTCTGGCACAGTACATGCCTCATACCCCACAGACATGCACAGTTCCATCATACGTTCAGAGTCATACACATTTGACTGGCATCCATAGGTCTTCACAAAAACTTTTGCTGAATTCATATGCACTCTATGCCCTCCTGACATCCTCTTTGCACACACTGCCATGTTTTCTCTGCAGTAACCTTTCGAAAATCCGTTGCTTCAACCGCAGGATGAAAAATAACTGTGGCAACAACTTTTCGAAACTGCAGAATGGTCCAGAGATGAGAAAAAAGTGTTGGCTCCCCCCTCCAACAGAAAGTTTTCTGAAAAAAACGCGTGGCTGGAAGGTCATTCACCTCATTATACAAAATGGAAACTGGCTGTATCAAGGTGCCCTCTGGCAAAGAGAAATAGGAGCTCTTAAAAGGTCGCACCCGACAACCATCATCAGTGGTCCCCTCTGGGAAAAGCACCACCCCCGTATTATTGTGAAGCCATTCCCATAACATGGTGATGCCCTGCTTCACATTCTGAGAATCTCGCGAAATAAAAAGCGTTCCATACATGCGTGTCATCCATCCAATAAGCGGCCACGATGACACCTCATTCTTAGAAACAAATGTGTAGGGATAAATGCTTCCCAACACCATAATGTCCGTGAAGGACACATGGTTGCTCATGAGCACCACGGGCTTTTTTTCTTCGTGGGAAAAAGAAATAAGTGGTGTGCCCACATGTCGCACCGTCACACCAAAACATCCCGTTATACATATGTTGTACAGTTTCTGGCGCAATATAAGCGTGAATTTCTTGTGGGGGTAAAAAAACGTCACTATGGCCACAAGGGGAGCCGCAACCAACAGAATAATGGTGATAAAAACAAGGCGGAAAAGAACACGAAAAAGAGTCATAAAATTTCCTCCTCCGCTTTTTTCCCATTATGAAAAAGAGCAGAGAAATTTTGTACCATTTTTTGTGCCTCCCCCACAATGCACACATCCAAACTTCCAAAAGAAGTATCCAAAAAAGCCCCCTCCCCCACAAAGCCACCGATGCGAATGTACCCTTTAATAAGGGGAGGAAGCTCTGCTAAAGCTTGTGTCACGTCAATGTGGTCTTTGGGAATGATATCCATGGACACAAACGATGATGCCAAAGCCCTTGTTCTGTAGTGTTCTGGCGCAAGATAATATGCATGAAGATACGAGAGGGCCTGCTTCACCGCCTCTGCTTGCACCACAGGAAAACTTCCAATGCCAAAAAGCAGAGAAATGTCGAAATGCACAATGTACGCTTTAATAACCTGCCACAAAAGATGGATGGTTCTTCCTGTACGATACTCGGGATCCACACAGGCCCTTCCAAGCTCAAGCTTTCTCCAGGGCTGTTTTTCCAGGATTTTCAGGTCAAATTCTGAAGAAGACAGAAAACCCCCAGCTTTGTGTGCTGCATCCTCTTGAATGAGACGATAGGTTCCCACCACACGGCCATCACGCACATCTTCCGCAATCAAAATATGACAAAACTTGTCCAAAACATCTTCATCAATGCCCTCATTTTGCGCGTGTTCAAAATGATGACTGTGATGATAGTGGTCACTAAAAACCCGATAGCGCAATTTTTGAGCTTCTCTGATTTTTTCAGGACAGGTGGTAAGATAAACCTCGATATTCCCAGATTGTGTCAAAAACATGCGAGAATCAGACGACTGTGACATATGCTTCAACCATGTGAAATGGAGTAACTGTACATTTTTTCTCCTATGAATTTCTTAAAACATTCCCATACCACCATTGATATGAAGGGTTTCTCCTGTAATATAGGAGGACTGGGGGTCTGCCAAAAAGAGAACGCCGTGGGCAATATCCTCTGGTGTGCCACATTTTTGACACGGGATTTTCTTAAGGATCCCCTGTCGGACCTCCTCATTATCCAAAAGATTTTTCGTCATGGCAGTGATAATAAAGCCCGGAGCAATGGTATTGACAGTAATATGTCGTGAAGCCACTTCCAGAGCCAGACATTTGGTCAACCCCCAAAGCCCCGCCTTTGACGCCACATAGTTGGACTGGCCAGCATTACCCGTCATAGCCACCACAGAAGAGACATTAATAATTCGGCCCCAGCGTTTCTTCATCATATTCGGCAAAACACCCTTGGCCAACTGAAAAGCAGCAGTTAAATTCACCTGCAACACTTTGTCCCAGTCCTCCTGCTTAATGCGTATGGCAAGGTTATCCGCAGTCATGCCACCATTATTCACGAGAATATCAATGGGCCCCTCTTTTTCCGCAATGGCCTTGGGCAAATGCTCCACAGCATCTTTATCCAAAAGATCCACAGGCCATGTGGAGGTGGGATACGGCGCCAGTTCTTTCTGAAGCTCCCCCAACTCTTTTTCATGGCGACCAGACAAACAAAGAATGGCCCCCTCCTCCGCAAATCTTTTTGCAACTGCATGACCAATGCCGCCCGATGCGCCCGTCAACAATACACGATACCCAGAAAATCTACTCATACACCTCGCCGGTTTTCAGCACATATTCCTCGGAGTGTAACACAAAAAACCTTCGTGGGGAATGCGGAACTTTTTAATGGGGACCTATTTCAGAAGCCCCATGCCCACACATCCTATGGCCCCCTGTTCAGCCACTCAGAGTTTCTTGAGAAAACTCTTCAGTTTTGAGAGAAATCCCTTTGCCTTAGAGGGCGCATTGTTTTCAGCATTTTTTTCTTCTTCTTGCATATGGCGTAAAAGTTCCCGCTGCTTGTTTGTAAGGTTAATGGGCACATACACATCTGCACGCACATAGAGATTACCTCTCTGCGTGCGGTTCAACTGGGACATGCCCTTCCCTTTCACCAGAATACTGTCCTGAAATTGTGTGCCCTCCGGAATGTCAATGGACATAACACCGCCTTCAATGAGGGGCACATCAACGGTCCCCCCCAAAGCAGCAGTGATCATGGAAATGGAATAGGTACAATATAAATTCGCTCCTTCCCTTTGAAAGAGGTCGTGGGGTTTAATCTTCACCTGCACATACAAGTCGCCGGCCTCTCCCCCTCGAATACCTGCTTCCCCCTTGTGAGAAAGACGAATTTGGGATTGATCCTCAATGCCGGGGGGGACTTTCACCATTAAGCTTTTTTTCTTACGAGTGCGGCCATCCCCCTTACACGTGGTGCATGGATTTTCAATAAAAGTGCCTTCGCCCTTGCACTGAGAGCACGTTTGCTCCATGGTAAGAAACCCCCTCTGGATTCTATGAACACCAAGGCCGTGGCATGCGGAACAGGATACGGTCTTGCTTTTCTGTGTGGCCCCCGTACCTGTGCAGGCATCACAGGGAAAATATGTGAGAAACTCAATGGTGGTTTCTATGCCATGAAATGCATCCTCCAAAGAAATGCCAAGCTGGAAAGAAAGGTCCCGTCCGTGCTGCTGCTGTTGGGCATTTCTTCTATCTCTCTTTCGACTGTTTCCTCCGAGAAAGTCAGAAAAAAGATCCTCAAAAATCCCCGAAAAATTTCCGCTGTGAAAAAAATCAGACCCATGAGATCCATAGCCACCGCCCCCACCAGTCTGCTCGAAAGCCTCATGCCCCATCTGATCGTAGGCCGCCCTCTTCTTCTCATCGCTGAGAACCTCGTATGCAGATGTGATTTCTTTAAAGCGTGCCTCTGCCTCTTTTTGTCCAGGATTTTTATCTGGATGATACTGCATGGCAAGCTTCCTATATGCCTTCTTGATTTCCGCCACTGTGGCAGAAGAAGATACACCAAGAACACTATAAAAATCCTTTTTAGACATGGAGCGCCCTCGTGTTATGCCTGAGAAGCAAAAGATCCATCTACAAACTCAATAAAGGCCATGGGCGCATTATCTCCGTAACGATATCCCGCCTTCATAATGCGAACATATCCCCCAGGACGCTCCTTATATCGTGGAGCCAATACATTCACCAATTTGTTGCATGCTGTATGAAGGCGAAGCCGTGAGTACATTAAACGATACGCAGATAAAGAAGGTGATCGTTTTGACGTGGTAATCAATTTTTCCACAAAGGGACGGAGGTCCTTTGCCTTAGGAAGGGTCGTAAAAAGACGCTCCTTGTGAATAAGATCATTTGCCAACCCTGCCAAAAGTGCCTTCCTTTGGTTTTTTGTGCGATTAAACTTTCGTGTAGCCATTCCGTGACGCATAAAAACTCTCCCTCTTTTTTTTTCTCTCTTCTGTTGATCTTACTTTCCTGTATCTCCTACGGTCCTTATATTTCCTTCCCCACAAAGTCCCTCAGATGTCTTTCCACGAGATCAGAATTCCATCCAGGCACCTCCATGCCCAGGGACAACCCAAACTTTGTCAGAACATCATGAATATCTCGAAGGGATTTTCTTCCAAAGTTCGGTGTGCGCATGAGGTCGCTTTCTTTTTTCTGTATAAGATCACCAACGTAGGCGATGCCCTCATTTTGAAGACAGTTTAGGCAACGCACCCCAAGATCTAAATCCTTCACGTTTCGGAAATAAATGGGAGGGAATGCCATATTTTCTGCTGGTTCTACCTCAGCAGATGCCTTATCTTCGTCATAGGTCTCAAGATTAAAAGAAACAAATCGAGACAGCTGTTCCTGCAAAATAGACGCTGCTCGACTAATGGCCTCCTCAGCAGTTAATGCACCGTTGGTCTCCACGGTAAGAGTCAATCTATCATATTCCGTGGACTGTCCCACACGGGTATTCTCCACAGCATAAGACACACGACGAATGGGATTAAACTGGGCATCCAAAAACATTTCTCCAATAACAGGACTCATGGAGGTAGGCCGAGCAGACACCGGCACATACCCCCTCCCCTTTTCTATGGAAAGTTCCATGGAAATAGAGGCGTCCTCTGCCAAAGTGCAAATGATGTGATCTGGGTTCAAAATACGTAGAAGAGCATCGCTTTCAATCATGGATGCTGTGACAACACAGGGCCCCTTCACATGAAGCTTATAGGTGCGCGGCCCCTCTTCCAGAAGATCCACGTCCAAACTTTTAAGGTTCAAGAGAATATCAAGAACATCTTCTGTCACACCAGGAATACTGGAAAATTCCAACAAAACCCCCTCAATACGAACAGATGTGATGGCCGAACCCTTAATGGAGGACAACAATACACGGCGGAGCGCATTGCCCAACGTGACGCCAAAACCATGCTCTAAGGGCTCCACCGTGAGGGTGCCCACACGGTCCTCCCCTTTTTGTAACTCAAAAGCCATCTTATATGGCTTAATAAGCTGATCCCATGTTTTACTACTTTCTGCTACCATGACCACTTTTCATCTCCTCATTCTAGATTTTTGTAGAGTACTGTGCCGCATCACACCCGTCGACGCTTTGGAGGACGCGTACCATTATGAGGAATGGGGGTCACATCTCGAATAAGCGTAATCACAAACCCGGCGCTGTGAAGAGCACGAATGGCAGATTCTTTTCCGCTCCCCGGCCCCTTAACAAAAACCTCCATGGTTTTCACACCGTGTTCCTTTGCTTTTTTCGCCGCATCTTCTGCGGCAATCTGCGCAGCATACGCAGTGGACTGTTTTGATCCAGAAAATTTCATCAACCCTGCAGAGGACCATGCCACCACATTACCTTGCATATCCGATATGGTGATCATGGTATTATTAAACGTAGAACAAATATGGGCCACAGCCGATGCGACATTTTTCGATTGACGACGACGCTTTGATACAGGTTTTATCATGCAATGCTCTCCCTATTTTTTACCAGCCACAGCAATGGCTCTCTTTCCTCTTCGTGTGCGAGCATTGGTACGGGTACGCTGGCCACGCACAGGAAGATTTTTTCTATGACGCAACCCCCGATAGCAGCCCAAATCCATGAGGCGCTTTCTGTTGGCAGTAATTTCTCGGCGGAGATCACCCTCCACCTTATGATCACGGTCAATAATCTCTCGCAAAGAAGATATATCTTGCTCCACAAGAGAAGAAACACGACGTGTGCCATCAATGTGGGCCTTTTCACAAATCTCCTGGGCCTTCTTGGGACCGATACCATAAATGTACCGCAATGCGATGTGCAGGGGCTTTCCCGTGGGGATATTTATACCAGCAATACGAGCCATCTCTCGCCTCTATCCTTCTTTTATATGACAACCTTGGAATAATTATAAACACACCATCACAAGAGTCAATGTCTTCCCGTAATTTTTCTCCAGGGTACCCCCGGTTGATCTTTTTCATCCTCCTCCCCATAATGGAGGGAAACAGCTGGAGGGTGTTTATGTCCATTGGGAACACTGATATTTTAAGGAGCATTGTGGATAGACTTGAAAAGCTGGAGGAGAGCAAACAAGCCCTTCAGGAGGATACAAGGGAAGTGATGGCGGAGGCACGGGGTGCTGGATTCAACGTAAAGATCATCCGTAAAGTGCTCCAGGTACGGAAAATGAAACCCCACGAAGCCATAGAGGAAGAGGAGCTGCTTCACATTTATCTCGATTCCCTGCGGAGACGTGAAAAAGACGCTGCGGCATAGTACACAGCATTATCAGGAACCATCAGAAGAACCACAAAAAAAAGCTCACCACCCTTGGCACGAGAGGAGTTCTGTCAAGGCCGTGCCTCTCGTTGTGCTTTCACACTCCTCTCTTTATCCTTTTTTGTAAAATCCTTTTGACATATAAAGAGCATGACGGTATAATTCAGGAAAATTTTCGGAAATCGTTTTTCACCATGTCATTTTATTGCCCCATTACAAAAAAGAAGCCCCTCGTGGGATGCAACGTCAGCCACGCAAACAATAAAACAAAGCGTCGCTATCTTCCAAATCTTCGCACCCTCACCGTGTACAGTGTTGCCCTCAAAAGGGATGAGACATTGCGCGTGACAACAAAGGGATTGAAAACGATTTTCAAGCATGGTGGTCTGGATGAGTATCTTCGAGCAACACCCCTCAGAACTCTTGAAGGACGACTTTTGTCTCTTCGGCAGGAGCTGCAGCGTAAAAACCTTCTCTAAAGGACGGTTGCGCTTCTTCTTGTTATAGAAAACAACAAAGGTGAGGTGCTCATGGGAGGTTTTTTGGAGCCTTTTTCTGCTTTTTCTTCTTCTGTTCTGCGGGAGATATGGTGGAAAGTTCGTACAGGGATCTTCGGAGTGCTTCATATATCCTGTGGCATTTTTCTCCTGACCAGTCTCATATCCTACTCTCCAGAAGATGTGTCGTATAATGTAGAGTCCTCTTGTGCCCTGTATCAAAATCTGTGGGGCCCGTGGGGGGCTTTTTTTGCAGATGTACTTTTTCAATGTGTGGGAACAGGTGCGTTTGTATGGGCAGGAGGGTGGCTGTGGACTGCACTGCGAGTTTTTCAAAAGAAAAATCTTTGGAAACCAGCATGGTGGTGTTTTTTCTGGGGGTGTCTTTTCTCCTTTTTTCAAGAGTGGAATCTTTTTTTCGGTCCTTTTCGTTGGATGACACGACCTCTTTCCTTTTTGTGGGCATCCCCTTCATTGTCCTCTCCCCTCTTAGAAAAGCATCTTCAGTCCTTTCCCAACGCCTTGCCTCATGTCCTCTTGTCTAGTGCAGAGAAAATCCTTCCCCATGAGGTTATGACATATGTGACAAGTTATGGCCCTGCACTCACTGTGACCATTGTTTTTCTTTTTTTTGCAAGAATGCTCTATAAAAGATTCTTGCATGACACATGGCACGATAAAAGCAAAAGGTTTTGGGATAGACGGGAAAATGCTCAGAAAAAAGTCAACGCATCAAAAACATCTTCATCAAAGTCCTATGAATCAAAACATTATAGTTCATCTTCTCGACTGATGGGAAAGGCGAATGGCATGCATGAGACAGAATCTTCGCCAGAAAAGCCGTCTCATGGAAAAAGTGCGGCAAAAAATATTTCAAGCGGTCCGTTGGATCTTTCTGATATGAACGAACATTTTACGTTGCCTCCCCTGTCTCTTTTACATAAAAGCTCCTCCCACCATCGACCCATGAAGGAATCCGACCTCCTTCATACTCAAGAGAAGTTACAGGAAGTCTTAGAGGATTTTGGTATTAAAGGAAGGGTTCTTCACGGAAAGCCAGGCCCCATTGTAACACTTTACGAAATGGAGCCAGCAGCAGGAGTGAAATCCTCTCGCATTATCAGTTTGTCCGATGATATTGCGCGATCCATGAGCGCCCTTTCCGCGCGGGTGGCAGTTATCCCTGGAAAAAACCTTATTGGCATAGAGCTTTCCAATGAGAAAAGAGAAGTCGTGCAGCTAGGGGATATTTTGGCTTCCCCATACTACACAGAATTTTCTGGGGATTTGGCCTTGGTATTGGGGAAAGATATCAGTGGAAAGCCTGTGGTGGTTGATTTAGCACGCATGCCCCATGCTCTTGTGGCGGGCACCACGGGATCTGGAAAATCTGTGGGGATTAACAGCATGATTTTGTCGTTGCTCTACTCTCTCTCCCCGGAAAGATGTCGGCTTCTTTTGGTGGACCCCAAAATGCTAGAGTTCTCCGTATATGAGGGCATCCCCCACCTGCTTTGCCCTGTTATCACAGAGCCCTCTAAAGCCATCAGTGCCCTCAAATGGGCTGTACAGGAAATGGAAAGTCGATATCGTCTCATGTCTCAAATGGGCGTACGAAACATTGCGGGCTATAACCAAAAAGTAGAAAACCTCAAACGACACAATGAAAAATTTCATCGTAAAATACAACTGGGGTTTGATGAAAAAAACAACCCCATCACGGAGATGCAAACAGTGGACGTGGATGTGCTTCCTTTCATTGTGGTGGTCATTGATGAAATGGCGGACTTAATGTTGGTCACAGGAAAAGAAGTGGAAACATTGGTACAGCGCCTTTCTCAGATGGCAAGAGCAGCCGGAATCCACCTTATTATGGCAACACAACGGCCATCCGTTGATGTGATTACAGGCACCATTAAAGCAAATTTTCCTACCCGCATCAGCTTTCAAGTGACATCTAAAATCGACAGCCGCACCATACTCGGGGAACAAGGGGCAGAGCACCTTCTGGGACAAGGCGATATGCTTTATATGGCATCAGGAGGGCGCATTACTCGAGTCCACGGCCCCTTTGTCAGCGATACAGAAATCGAAGATGTGGCCATGTTTTTGAAAAAGCAACGGGCCCCGAACTACATCGATATTGACCTTCCGGAAGAAAGTGCAGCACATTTTTCCGAGGCTGGAGGGGACAGCCTCTATCAAGAGGCAGTGACCATTATCAAAAGAGATGGTCGTGTGTCCATAAGCTATCTCCAAAGAAAATTGCAAATCGGCTATAACCGAGCTGCGGGGCTTGTGGAGCGCATGGAACAAGACGGCATTATCTCCTCACCAAACCACTCCGGAAAAAGGGAAGTTTTGGGATAGGCTCCAAAATGGACGTTTCTTTCCATAATATTTTTTATCTTATTTTATTTCTTAAAAAAAGCATTTTTATGTGACAAAATTAACCAAATATTCATACAAGAGGTGTTAACATTTACTTAAATTAAGAAAGATACAGTGATCCATATGAACAAAAGATATTTCTTCGTACTTCAAGGCATAATCATGGGACTTTTCGCGGGAGCAGCGCTGCAGGCAAAGAATCGTACCATTCCCCAGAAAACCGTCACCCTAAGTCCCCCTATAAAACCAAAGAAAAAGCTCATGCCCGCTCTTACCGTAAAGCTTCCCCCCAAAAGGCAGGGGCCTTCCAAACCCGTGCCTCCTGTGCTCATAACAAAGGAACGGGTTGTGCCGGATATGAGCAATAAAGAATGGAAGCACAAAAAATCCATCAGTAAGAACCCCACTCAAAATAGACCTGCCACTGCAGATACTGCCATATCAGCCCCCCCCTCTTCCCGCGTAAAAGATGCCTCCACCATGCTGCATAAGATGGAAAATTCTTTGGAAAAAATAGGAGGTTTGGAGAAAAAAGATGTGGAGACAAGCACCGTGGGTATAAAAACCTTATTTGCAAAAAACACCATGGATACAACACCCGCCACTTTTTCTCAAAGAATAGAACGAAACAACCACAACTACCTTGGTCAAGATACTTTTTCTGACCACCGATCATCAGCAGCGGGGTCTAACCTCACAATTTTATAATCCTTCACAAAACCCTGAAGAAAGATGACGCCAGAATGTTGTCCCATCCGGGTTATCTTCCAAAAGAATTCCTTTCTCCACAAGCATGGCACGTAGCTCATCTGCTTTTGCGTAGTCCTTCATAGCTCGTGCGTGGTTGCGCTCCGCAATGACTTTTTCTATAAATGCTGCATCCACAGTGCCTTGAAACCACTGATGGGGGGGGCGATGAATAATGCCTAAAAACCTGCAGGAATCCCACAGCTCTTCTTGAAGATCCGGCTTATGGGGATTTTTTTGGGCCATGCATGCAAGATGTTGAAGCGCCCGCAATGCTTTGGGTGTGTTCATATCATCAGCCAAGGCCTCCAGAAATGGGCCATGAAGACGAAGCGAGGGGATATCCTCCAGGCTCACCGGCGCAAAATCCTCCCTATATCGAAAGAAATGATAGAGGGCATTCACACACGTAGTGGCCTGCTCCAGGAGCTCTGGCGTCCAGTCCAAAGTATGACGATAATGGGCAGACAACAACACCCATCGCATGACCTCGCCAGGGATTTTCGTGAGGGCATCCCGCACGGTGATAAAATTCCCCAGGGACTTAGACATTTTTTTGCCCCCCACTAAAAGCATCCCATTGTGAAGCCAATAGGTGGCGCTTTTGTGACGTCCAGTCACTCCACAGGTCTGTGTATGCTCATTTTCATGGTGGGGGAAAAGAAGATCGTATCCACCACCATGGATATCAAAAGTCTCTCCAAGGTATGTTGTACTCATGGCAGAGCATTCAATATGCCATCCCGGACGCCCCCTGCCCCAAGGGCTTTCCCATCCAACTTCCTCCGGAGCAGAAGGCTTCCACAAAACAAAGTCGCACCCATGACGCTTATAGGGAGCCACCTCCACCCTAGCGCCGGCTTTCATGTCCTCCAGGGGCATCCCAGACAGCGCTCCATACGACGGGCATGCCGCACTATGAAAAAGCACATGCTCTTCTGCGACATATGCTAACCCTTTGTGCACAAGTGTCTCAATCATAGAAATCATCTTATCAATATGTTCTGTGGCCTTTGGTTCCACAGTGGGTGGATATACACCCAAAGCCCTCATATCCTCATGAAAATACTCGATGGTCTTGTGTGTAAACTCTGAAAGAGAGATACCGCACTGGCGGGCTGCATCATTTATTTTGTCATCCACATCGGTAATATTCCGTACATAGAGTACCTTAGGAAAAAAGAAAGAAAGTATACGATAGAGAAGGTCAAAAACAACTGCCGACCGTGCATTTCCCACATGAATAAAATTGTATACCGTAGGACCGCACACATAGAGAGACACACACTCGGGGTTCTCAGGACGAAAGGCCTCCATCTTGTGGGATGCTGTATTATAAAAGACAAGCGGTGTGGTAAGAGGTGCCATGACGGGTCATATGAAAAAAAACCTACGGGGGATTATAACCGGAAGCCCGCAAAGAATCTATGGCTTGGGGTTTTCACGAACCAGCCTTTTCCCCCTCCTCTGGGGGCGGATATACCCGCGGGTAGGGCCGTTCTGGGCCATGGGGCACAGGATCCTCTCTCTTCCCACAGGAAGAAAGCACAACCACGGGCAACACCACCCCACAAAAAAAAGCATACAAAGAACCTCGCACTATTCCATAAAAAACAGTATCATGGCTTTGCTCGAGTATAGAGTCTTTTTTTCGTTGTGAAAAGAAAAATTTCTCTTTTTCATCATCATATAAAAAAGATTTAAAAACAGTGGGATGCCCGAAGGAGGAAAATTTTTTTTCTCTTTCAAATTGTTATAAAAAAACAGAGAAAAGCGGAGAAGAAAAAGAAGAAATTTTTTGCTTTTTAGAAAGAATCTGGTACAATTTTGGGGAGTTTTGTTTCCACCAGGGTGTGGCATGTTTCATCGTCAAGTTATTGCAAAAAATATTGGAAAAACCATTTATGCAGGGAGGACCGCAGGGGAGTCCTATCATTGCTTCACAGACTATTGCAGATGTCCCCTTACACAGCGGGCCATGTTCGTGCCGGGGCGGGGGGCTTTTGTGCACAGTATCTCTTCTTTTTTCTTTTCGCGACTACAGGCACTCAATATCCCCACACATTTTGTGCGTAAGGTCAATATGAGAGAGTCCCTCGTCTACGCCACGACTCCCCTTCCCTTCGAGACCCTCGTCCGCTGCGCAGCCATAGGAAAATTCGCGGAAAGCTTTTCCATCCCAGAAGGAACCCTTTTTGATCGTCCCATCATTGAACACGTCCACACAGAACACCGGGTCCCCCTCAATGAGTCTCACATTTTCTCTTTTCGATGGTTAGATGCGGAAGATATGGATGATTTACAAATTTTAGCCTCAAAAATCCTCGATTTTTTAAGGGGAATGTTTATGGGGCATGGGTTCTATCTCATGGAAGTACGTCTTCTCTTTGGAAAGTCCCTCCAAGATGGAGAATTCTTTTTGGCAGGAGACCTCTCTCCAGAGTCTTTTTGTGTCATGGATGTGACAACAAAAGAGCTTTTCGGGCGACAGTGTATCTTTAACGGGGCACACAATCCTGTCAAGCATTATCAAAAAATTGCTGAGCGTTTGGGCATTCGTGGGGAATTTCATGATGATGGAAAAAGTGCCCATGTGTTTCCTTTTGTGGGGAAGAAAAATGACTAATGTGGAGGTTCTTCGTGAAAAGTTGACAACACATTTTCCTGGGGCAGACATTCTCATTGAGGATACTCGTGGGGATGATAATCACTTGGCTCTCCATATTACCTCTCCTCTTTTTCAAGGAAAGACTCGCATAGAGAAACATCAGATGATTTATGGAGCACTTCAAGGATTTGTAGGAGAACGTTTACACGCACTCAGCATTGTCGCCAACGCACCATAAAGGAATTCCATGGCACATGTCATTTCCGGAACTGCGGGAGGAGACATGGGACGTCGCCTCAGTCAGCATCTTGGCCTCCCCCATGCTGATGATGTCACCCAACGATTTTCCGACGGAGAACTTCGCGTTCATCTTCCCATAGAAAATCACGATACCATTCTCCTTGTGCAATCCCTTTATCCCCCGGTGCACGAGCATCTCATGGAACTTTTGCTTTTAGCAGATGCGGCAAAACGATATGGTGCCCAAAGGATTATCGCCATCATCCCTTATATGGGGTACAGTCGACAAAACACCACCACTCCAGGAACATCAGCCTCCGGACATCTGGTGTTTCATCTTCTCAAAACTGCAGGTGTTCATGAGATTATCACCCTTGATCTTCATGCTCCACAGTCCTACGAAACACTTTTCCCAGTTTACAATGTTGACCCTGCCCCTCTTCTTTATGGCCAAAAGGATGTCATGAATACGTCTGCATCTTGGGTTTTTGTAGCCCCAGACAAAGGAAGCATACCTCGAGTGCACAAAGCAGCCCAGCATTGTGGTGGTGATGACACAGCGGTTGTCATCATGCATAAAAATCGCACCACCAACAACAGCTGCACCATAACTGGCATGGAGGGCCATGTACAGGGGAAAAAGTGCATGATACTTGATGACATTGTGGATACAGGAAAAACCCTGTGCAATACAGCTGAGCTTTTGAAAAAAAGGGGAGCACAGAACATATGGGCCTTCATCACCCACGGTGTTTTCTCTGGGGACGCGGCAGAAAACATTCAAAAATCTGGCGTGGAAAAAATCTTTCTCACCAACAGTATTCCCTTTCAAAAAAAACATACTGGTCTGTTTCATATGCTGGACAGCAGCCATCTTCTTACACATCACCTCCATAAAATTCTTCCACTCTTTCCTGGCAGAAGAAGAGTAGGATATTGTGAATAGTTTTTCATATGATGTCGTGGAAGATACACAGATACTCTGCTTTTGTCTCAAACCAGCTCTGAAGCAAAGCACCTCTTAATGTACAAGACCACCGAGAGATCTTTCGGCGACTTTACTTCTTCCCTCCTTCACAGCGGCATCATCTCCGCATCACAGGAGGTATGGGGGGCAGAACTTTTGCAAAAATCAATAGCTGCCTCATCAACAACAGGGCACATATTTCTCTCAGGTGCCTGAAAATCAACAACAGGGCACATGCTTTTCTCAGGTGCCTGAAAGCCTATATAACAACATCTATCATGCACTAATGCATTATAGTTCTTGGAAATCTCATGACACAACTTTGCTGCCTCTGCCTTAGGGAAACCCAATGAAGATATCAGCTCTTTTTTCCACGCGGATTCATTTACATGACAAATATCATGTGGGTATACAGATCCTTTTTCCCAAAAGAGATTTGTACAAGAGTTTTCATCTAACAATATATTGCTCATCTTATGTATATTGTCCATCTTCATCTCCTCAAGCATAAATTTGAGAGATCTATTTTTGAGCCTAAGTGCAGAACTTATTTTTTCAGCTACAATCGTTTCTTTGAGTTTTTTAATATCTTCTTCTTTAATATGTTTTTCATCGTAACATAATTCTTTATCTCTCAAAAAATCCTTATAGTAGTCTTCATCGTAACATAATTCTTTATCTCTCAAAGAATCCTCATAGTAGAGTTTTTTATCCATCTTCTCGTAGTAGAGTTCTCCCTCTTTTTCTAAAATCGAACTCAGAAATCGAGCGGTTATCCAATCCTTACCGTCTTGAGCCCCCAGCATATCTGTTATCTCTTTCTCGAAATGTGGGTTATCCAATGCAGAGGCATCACAGTACTTACAGATCTCAGATTTACAGAAAGAAAAGACTCTCAATTCTATTGGATAGTCATTTTTGATACGTAGAGCTTGATCATAGTTATCAGAAACAGAATTGTACATAGGTTTTTTTGCGCTACTGAGCATAGCAAGGAAACTTACCCCAGCTATCCCGATTATCCCAGCGATCGACGCAAAAGGACTATTCTTATTGAAATCTAAACCCAGGGAAGACTGTGATTTCTCCGTGCTTTCTTTCTTTTTTCTCTGATCTTTCTTCTCGTTTTCCAGTTCATTATTCTTTTTTGAATTATTCTCCCTCTTCTGATCTCGCTGCTTGACGCTGCTTTCTTTTCGCTGCATCTCTTTTACATGCACACGAGGAGGAACTTTATTCTCAATCTTCTTTTTCCCTTGTGCGAGGCCCTCTCCAGCTTGTGCCATAAAAAAGATCAGCACCAAACCTAACAATACTCTTCCAGGCATAATCCTATTTTTTTTAATAAAAACACACTAAGGCAATTATAATATAAATATTTTTAAAATAAATCTTTTTTCTGAGACGGTCTTCCTGTTAAAAAACCCATGGTCTCCTGTTTCATATTATGGACAACGAGCATCTTCTCGCACCTCTTGACGTCTTGCTCCCCTGTCTTACACCATCCTCTTCTTTGAGAACCACCTCGTGCACAACAGAAATGCTTCAGATCTTCAAAGCAGAAAGCATCTTTGCCACATCGCGAATGTGAACCAGCTGTTGCGTTCTTTCCTGTAAAAAGCGCACCACAACATGCTCTTGGTCAGATTCCTGCGTGTTGGCAATAAGTGCATAAGAAAACCCTTTTCTATCCGCATATTTCATCTGAGTCTCCAAGGGGCTTGGAGCCAAATATATCTCCGTATTGATACCATGGGCTCGAAGATTTTGTGCGATCTTCATATAGTACGACAGGAGATCTGGGTTCTGCATAGTCACAAGAACAGAGGCTGGCGTCTCTGTAGAAGCCTTGACCACACCTTGTTCTAAAAGAAATGGAAGGAGACGAGAAATCCCAACGGAAATACCCACACCTGGAAATTTTCTTGTGGAAAAGTTTTCTGCAAGGTGAGCATAACGCCCACCACTACAAATGCTTCCAAGCTCTGGATGGTTCAAAAGCTGTGTCTCCACCACAGTGCCCGTATAGTATTGAAGGCCTCGAGCCAAAGTAGGATGAAACTGAAGCTGGTTGGAGGGAACACCCCATTCCTTTGCCAATCCAATGACATGTATCACTTCCCGAAGACCTTGCTGAAAATCTTCATGGGAGCAGAGGTCTTGTAAAGACTCCGGAGAGCATCCTGGCTGCAGCCCCAGCAAAAGGTCCACATCGTGACGACGTATTCCCTTTTGAAGAAGCTCTTTTTGCAGGTCCTCAGCACTTATTTTCTCTGCTTTATCTATGATCCGAAGCACTTCGGGAATATTGTCTTCCGAAATTCCAAAAGATTTCAAAAGCCCGGACAGCATCAACCGGTTGTTCACAAACATGGTAAAACCAGATACACCTATGACCGAGAGCACTGTATACCCAATGGTCACAATTTCTGCATCATAGAAAAGCGGCACATCTCCATTGCCAATAATATCCACATCACACTGGTAGAACTGTCGATATCGTCCACGCTGAGGTCTCTCACCACGCCACACAGGCGCAATGTGATATCGTTTATAAGGAAAAGTAAGCTTTGCACAGTGCTCCGTCACATATCGTGCAAGAGGTACCGTTAAGTCAAATCGCAAAGCTAAAGATTTGTCCTCCGATGGATCGGCAAGTCGATGGATACCATAAATCTCATTATCATTGCCCTTGGACAAAAGGGTGGAAACTTTTTCCACTGCAGGAGTATCAATGGGGCTGAACCCAAAGAGCTCAAACTGTTCTCTTATTTTTCCCACAATTCCATTAAAAGCAATTTGTTCCCTAGGTAAAAGCTCAGGAAACCCTGAAATACCGGACATACTCTTCCTTTCTGATATACAACACTTTCTCGACGGTATCGTGTTTTCTCTAAGAGGTCAAACACAATTTTTTCCAACACAAACGATCTCCTCACACAACAACATCATGATCCTCCTCCTCTTGATCTTCTGAAAGAATTATCTGTAGAATTCAGGGAGTGGATTTTATGGATACGTGTGTGATTCTTTCCGATACAACCCTGCGGCATCTTGTGGAAAAGGGGGAGATTGGCGTTGACCCTTTGGGAGAAAATGCCATACAGCCTGCCTCGGTGGATTGTCGCCTGGGGAACACTTTTTTGCTGATGAAAAGTCAGGAAGAGCAGAAGACCATTGACATGGATGAGGAGTTTTCCTACGAAAAGATTTGCCAGGATACGTTTGTGCTGGCACCCCATACTTTTATTCTGGCCACAACGCAGGAGTACATCACTCTGCCGGCCAACGTGACAGCTTTTGTAGAAGGAAGAAGTTCCATCGGACGCTTAGGTCTTTTCATTCAGAATGCTGGATGGGTGGATCCTGGCTTTCATGGATCCATCACCTTAGAGCTCTATAACGCAAGCCCCTTGCCCATAAAACTGTGTGCAGGACGACGCATTTGCCAGCTGGTTTTTTGTTTCATGGACCAAAAGGCTGCATCGCCTTATGCGGGAAAATACCAAGGTCAGAAAGGTACCATGGGGTCCCTCATCCATAAAGATTCGGAGTCTCGCCATGAAAACATATTGTGACTTAGTCCGTGACGTCCTCGCCCATGGAGTGGAGAAGTCTGATCGCACCGGAGTGGGCGTCATCTCTCTCTTTGGGATGCAAAAAAGATATGATTTACGGCAAGGCTTTCCTCTTCTCACCACGAAAAAAATAAATTTCTCCGCCATAGTACGAGAGCTCCTCTGGTTTCTCCGAGGCTCCACCAACATCAATGATGATTTGGCTCAATACACCCCCATCTGGAATGCCTGGGCCGACGCCAACGGAGATTTGGGCCCCATTTACGGATATCAGTGGAGAAAATGGGAAAAATTTTATGAAGAAAAACCAGGAAATTTTCGCAAAGGACACATAGACCAGATTCATAATGTCCTCACTCAACTTCGCACCACACCCCATTCTCGTCGAATGATTGTCACCGCATGGAACCCTGCAGATATCTCTAAAATGGCGCTTCCCCCCTGTCATAGTTTTTTTCAACTTTCTGTATCTGGAAACCGCTTGGATCTCCAGCTCTATCAACGGTCCGCTGATATTGCTCTGGGTGTGCCGTATAATATTGCAAGCTATTCTATTCTCCTGACTTTATTTGCACAGGAGGCCGGATATGAGCCTGGTTTTTTTATTCATACCCTGGGGGATGCCCATATTTATCTCAATCATAAGGAGGCCCTTCTTCGGCAAATGGAGAGGGAACCCTACCCCCTTCCCCGCCTTCTTGTGGAAAAAAAACCCTTTGATAGCATAACCTATGAAGACATCACCCTCACAGGATACACACACCACCCCTTTATATTTTTTCCAGTGGCTGTATAAAGAGGAGGGCCAATTTATGTCATTTTTTTGTGTTGTTTCCGTGGACAGTGCTGGTGGAATAGGCTTAAGTGGAGGCCTGCCCTGGTATCTTCCAGGTGAGCTTCGATACTTTGCACGACTGACAAAAAAAACCCAGGATCCACAAGGAAGAAATCGCTTGGTCATGGGCCGAAAAACATGGGAATCCATTCCATCACGACCTCTTCCGCACCGAGATAACGTGGTGCTCACCCGCACCCCTCATTACCACGCAGAGGGCGCACAGATTATCTCCTCCCTCCATGAGCTCTTTCCCACACCAGATGACATTGAGAACACTTTTCTCATTGGAGGAAGACAGCCCATAGAAGATATGTTCCGTTCCCCCCTCCTCTATGAAAAACTTTCCGGCATATATCTCACACGTATTCATGGTGTATATCCTGCGGACGTTTACCTCCCATTATTTCCTTTAGAGGACTTTCAAGAAATTCTTCTTGACGAGAAGGAAGAAGATGGCGTGAAGATGTCTTTTTTCTTCTATAAAAAGCACAGGATGACAAAGTGAAAAAGGTATATTAACTTTTTTTTCATAAAATGATGTCATATTGAGTGAAAATGATGGACAAGGAGATGAGCTATGGGCCGCATTTCTTCTGCATATCATGAAAAAATCAATATACGCTACAGTGATAGCTTGCATGGGCAAGAAGATCTCTCCCCTGAGCAAAAAATCCGGGAGGGTGATGGCATAAGGGAGGATATCCTCATCTCAGATGCTCGAGAACACCTTTACGCACCGTTGGATGAAGAGATTGTGTATCTCCATGATTATGACTTTGACCTCTGCTTTTTTCCCTCAGGTTGCATGAAAATGCGGTAAAATCGAAAGACCACAAAATCCTTCACTTGAGTTTCCGTAAGCTCTTATCCAAAAAGCGTTTGTTGTGCAGAGGTTTTTTGGGGGGATGTGGGTTTTTTTGTGGGAAAGTTTCGTAACGTTATGGGTTTTTCTCCCCGTTCAAATGCGTGGAGAAGGGTATGGGCTCGTTGCAGCACTGCTTCTGGGATGCCAGCCATTTTTGCCACATAGAGCCCGTAGGAGCTCTGAGATGCACCGGGAATAATGTTGTAGAGGAAGACAATGTCCCGCCCCCACTCAGCAATGCGAAGAGTATAAATTCCCACGGTGGGAAGTGTTTCCAAAACGGTAAGCTCATGATAATGCGTTGCAAAAAGAGTACGACATTGGCGCACATGCACAAGATACTCCACACAGGACCATGCAAGAGACAACCCATCATAGGTGGATGTTCCTCGCCCCACTTCATCCAGAATCACAAAACTCCTCTCCGTGGCTTGATGAAGAATTGCAGCTGTTTCCACCATTTCCACCATAAAAGTGGATTGCCCCCTGGCCAAATCGTCAGAGGCCCCCACACGGCTGAAAATTCGGTCCACAAGACCAATGGAGGCAGATCCCGCCGGCACAAAGCTTCCCATATGGGCCAACAAAACAATAAGCGCATTCTGCCGAAGAAAAGTACTTTTTCCCGCCATATTTGGACCAGTAAGAATCCATACCCGGTGATCATCCAGACTGCAATCATTGGGAACAAAAGGTTTTTCCTGAAGATTTTTCTGCATCATTTCCACCACAGGATGCCGCCCATTGGTAATATGAAAACGAGTGCTGTCATCCAAAATGGGACGCACATATCCATAGACAAAAGCTTTTTCTGCAAGAGCCGCAGACACATCCACCACGGCAAGGGCTTGGATCATGTCTCGAAGAATTTTGTAATGCTTCTCTAAAAGGAGAATAAGTTCTTCAAAAAGTTTTTCTTCCAAAGCCAGGGTGCGCTCCTCTGCATGGCGAATGCGCTGATCCAATTCGGTAAGTTCCTGTGTCACATAACGAGACCCAGACACCAAAGACTGACGCAAGATAAAGTGGAAAGGCATCTTAGTGGAGGCATGGGCACTGACATCAATATAATGTCCGATAATGGAGTTGTGGCGAATTTTCAAGGTGGGAATATTCGTCTCCTCCACATACTTCTTCTGAAGATTCTGAATAATGGTTTCTTCCTGGTTTTTCAACAAGCGATATTCATCCAAAGTCGCGTTATATCCATCCGCAATGACACCACCATCTCGAAGAAAAGGTGGAAGATCTTTTCTCAGAGCATTCTGAAAAACTTTTCCCAAGGAGTCTGGCATCATCAGTACATCCACAAGGCAAGAAAGCTCCGTTGGTGTGCCCTGAAGAAGGGGAATCATAGAAGGAAGAGCCTCCAAGGTAGTACAGACCGCAGCCATATCTTTGGGGGCCCCCTTTCGAAAAATCAAACGTGAAAGAGCACGTTCTATATCAGGAATGTGTTCGAGAATGCTTCGCACTTCCTGGCGCTTCGTGGGATTTTTTGTAAAAAACTCTACGCTGTCCAAACGATCCTGCAGCAAAGGCAGACTTTTCACAGGATGGGTCACGCGCAGAAAAAACAACCGAGCCCCCATGGGCGTCACCGTACCATCCAGCAACCGAAGCAATGTCCCTTCTTTTTCTCCTGAAAATGTTTGAACAATTTCTAAGCTTCGACGCGTGAAGGCATCCATATGGACAAAAAGCTCAGGCTCCCTTTTTTGAGGTGGAGAAATGGCCAGCACATGGCGCTTTTGGGTTAATAAAATATAATCCAACACCGTGCCAGATGCCGCACACTCTGCGGGAGAAAATGTGCCAAATCCACGAAGGGTTTTGACTTCAAAAAACTTCAAAAGACGCTCCTCCCCATTTTGTGCATCAAAACGACTGTGGGGCAATGGCGTGATGCGAGTTTTCCAGTCTGTCCACAGGGCGCGCCACTCTGGACGTTCTAAAAGTTTTTCTGGAAGCAAAATTTCCTGAGGGTTCATGCGAGTGAGCAATGAAGACAGCTCCTCCTGTCCATGGGACTCCACAAAGAAATCTCCTGTGGTAATATCCACAGAAGCGGCCGAAATACTTTTGTTGGCGACGTCCTCCACAATACTCATGAGAAAATTATGGCACTTAGGATCTAAAAGTCCTTCCTCCATAACTGTACCCGTGGTGATGACTCGCACCACCTCTCGTTTCATGGGTCCTTTTCCCACCTTTTCTGTGGCCTTTTCAGTTTGCTCACAAATGGCCACATGATGCCCCTGTTTTATGAGACGAGCAATGTAGGACTCGCTGGCATGGACGGGCACACCACACATGGGAATGGGGTGAGGACCGTTCTTTTCCCGAGCTGTTAAAACAATATCCAAGGCAGATGCTGCAATCTTTGCATCCTCAAAAAAAAGCTCATAAAATTCCCCCAAACGAAAAAAGAGCAAACATGTAGGGTACTCTTTCTTTATGGCCTTGTATTGCGCCATAATGGGGGTTTCCTTAGGGAAAGCGGAGGAAGACATGATGCGTTTCACACTGCCGATATGAACACTTTCAGCATACGAGAAAAAAAATAAAAATGGTAGATGGTGAACCTATAAAAGCATACTGGCAAGGCCCAGAAAAATAGCATATCCCAATATGTCCGTGGTTGTGGTGAGCAACGGACCAGCACTGAGGGCAGGATCATATCCTAATTTTGCAATCATAATGGGAAGAAGTGTGCCCACAGCCCCCGCCCACAACATGTTAAAAATAACAGACAGCCCCAAGATCAGGGCAAGCATATCATCAGCAAACCACACGAAGCAGACAGCACACAAAAAAGTGGCAAAAAGCACGCCATTTAAAAGTGCCACACGAATTTCCTTCAAAATAGTACGAAAGGCATTGAAAATTGTCAGCTCTCGAGTAGCCAACGCACGAATGGCCACGGTGGACGTTTGAATACCAGCATTCCCCCCCATGGCAGCAGCAATGGGCATGAGAATAGTGAGAGAAAGTTTTTGCTGGAGGGTATCCTGAAATTGATTAATCACAAGGGAGGTGAGCAATGTATTGAGAAGTGTCACAACAAGCCAATGCACACGACTCAAGCTTGTGGACAACACCGGCGCATGAAAATCCAAAGAATGCAGACGACCAATGTACATCAAATCTTCCGTGGCTTCTTGTTCAATGACTTCCATGATGTTGTTCAAAGTGATTTGCCCCACCAGCTGGTTTTTATGATTAATCACAGGGGCAGAGACGAGATCATACAGTCGAAAAACAAAGGCTACTTCTTCCTGATCCCACTGGGCCGGAATAGTATGAAAATCTTTTTGCATAAGTTTTGTCAGCAATGTATTCTTTGCGGCTTTTATAATGGTAAGAATGGAGACAATACCCACAGGACAGCCATTATCATCTACCACAAAAGCATCGTATACAGCGGATGAAACATTTTTTTGATGTTGTCGTATATACTCCATGCTCTCCTGCACAGTCCAGCTGCTGAGAAAAGATATAAACTCTTGACTCATAAGTCGACCAGCGCTATTGGGCGGAAACATCATGCGCATGGTCAAACACGTGCGCTTCTGTGAAGGCAAAGCAGCCAAAACCTCCTTCTGCTTACACTCGTCCAAAGCAAAAAGTAGAGAGAGCGCATCATCACCATCCATCACCGCCAAGGCTGAAGCAATTTCCTTCACAGGGAGCACCGATAGCACATGTTCCAAAGTTCCTTCTTCCAAAAATGAAAAGATTTCTGGCATAAGGTGAGGCTTCAACCACTGGACAAAGACGTCCTGCAGAGAAGTATCCAGAGCCTGAATCATGCGAGCAACCTCGCTGGGATGAAGTCCATCTGTAAGCTGGTGGAGAACATTTTCCTGCAGACGTGGTCGAAGGGCTCTCCGCAAAAGAGGAAGACGAACATCCAAAAGATCTTGGATACGTTGTGTTGCAACGGGAAGGTTTTTTTCGTGTTCTCTCATACGTCCGCCCTCCTCTTCCTAAGAATGCAATGCAAAGGCAGCAAGCTCCACAAGATGAGACAACTCATACTCACCATGAGCACGTTGCCATTTATGAAAACTTTTTGAAAGGGTCATGGGCTTTAAAAGCGCCCCATCCCCCCCTATCTCACAAGGATGCCATGCAAATTCTGGTAGGAATTTTACAGGAAAATCGTGAGGAATCCATAAATATCCACACCCAGGCTCCAAGACCCGAGGCAACTCATGGATAAAAGAGAGAAATGGCATGTCATGGAATGCTTTCCTCTCCTCCCAGTTCTCCAGAAGAAGGCATGGCTTATACCCTAGGATCATCATACCATACACTGCCTTACTGATCCACTCATATCGTTCTTGCGGAGAAAAGACGGAGACGTCCTTACCGGTCTCATCGTCTCCAATCCAAAAAAATCCGGATGGTCCAACTGTTTTCCCTAAAAGCAATTTATGGGCCGTATCTTTTCTCCAGCTCTCTTTGCTCCATAAAACTGGAGACGAATTGTGGGGCTGAAAAGAAGAGTAGTCCTCCCACTGCCACGAAGTGATCTCTGGATGATTCTGGCACAGAGACTCTTTTTCTGCTTCGGAGGCCACCAAAACAGGGCTCCCAAGCTCATACCATTGCATAAATTTTGCCACACAGAGCATTTTTTCTGAAAGGTCATGAGTATGCTCCCCCCCTTGTTGGGGCGAAAAAACATACCATATATTTCCCGACTCCTTTCTCTCTCTCCTTTCCCACAAAGCAGCCCCCAGGGCTGGAAAATTTTTATAGGCCTCTTTATGCAAGACAGCCTCATATGTCTTCATACAAAAATCCTTCTGTGTGGATGCTCCGGACGCCACTGCAGCTCGCGCCACTGCCACAGGAAGATGTTGGAGCAGCCGTACATCAAAAGGATTGGGTATAAAATATTCTTTGCCGAATTGTTTAACTTTCCCCCCATAATATCCATAAATATCCGCAAAGCCTTTTCGAGCAATGGAGGAAATGGCCTCTGCACATGCCACCTTCATTTCCTCTGTAATTTTTATGGACCCCGTATCTACGGCTCCACGAAAAATGTAAGGAAAACAGAGAAGATTATTGACCTGATTTGCATAATTGGACTGCCCTGTCCCCACCACAGCATCAGGACACACACTGTATACCTCCTCAGGAGAGATTTCAGGATCTGGATTTGCTAAAGCCAAAATAATAGGGCGTGGTGCCATGGTTTTCACCATCTCTGCCGTGAGAAGACCTTTTTTTGAGAGACCCAAAAACAGGTCTGCACCAACCACAGCATCTGCAAGCGTCCGGTGAGGGGTCTCATGGGCATATTCTTTTTTATGGTGGGATAAATCCGTTCTGTGATGATGAATCACGCCCACGCTATCCGTAACAAGAATATTCTCACGAGGAAGCCCCATGTGTCGCAAAAGTCGAAGACAGGAAAGAGCGCTTGCCCCTGCTCCTGACACCACACATCGAATATCTGATATATTTTTTTGCACAATATGAAGGGCATTGAGAACAACAGCAGATACCACCACAGCCGTACCATGCTGATCATCATGAAAGACGGGGATGTTCATGCGCTCTTTGAGAGTATCCTCCACATAAAAACATTCAGGCGCTTTAATATCCTCCAGATTGATGCCACCAAATGTTGGCTCAAGACTCGCAATAATCTCCACCAATTTTTTAGGATCTTTTTCGGAAATTTCTATATCAATGGACTGTAAGCCCCCAAACTTCTGAAAGAGCATGGCCTTTCCCTCCATGACTGGTTTTGATGCAGCTGCACCAATGTCTCCAAGCCCTAAAACAGCTGTTCCATTGGATATCACTGCAATCAATTTTCGTCGCCCCGTGTAGAGAAAAGAATTTTCCTCGTTTTTAAAAATCTCTTGACATGCTTTCGCCACCCCAGGAGTATACGCCAGTGCTAAATCCTTCGGTTTATCCACAGGCTTTGACGGAACGGTTTTAATTTTTCCTGGTGTAGGATATTGGTGATAGTGCAATGCATCGTGAGAGTGGGAAGAAGACATAAAGGCCCCAATCATATTGCTTCTATACCTATGGTAGAAGTTTTAAAAAAAAAGGAAAAGGGCCTGTTCCAGAAAATGCAGTGCAAAAAAAAATTTTTATCTCTTTTCACAAGCTTGCCACATGGGTGAGGTCCTCTCCTCCCAGGAGATGGAAATGAAAATGTGGAATCTCCTGATGGCCATGTATGCTCTCATTGGTTACCCATCGAAGCCCTTGAGACAAATCCATGGTATGAGAAAGCTTTGCCATGGCCCGTGCAAAATCCACGATTTCCTCCTCTCCAGCTGTGCCATAAAAATCTGTTGCATGGGAGTAATGCCCTTTCGGAATAAGCAAAATGTGGATTTTGGCTTTGGGATGCAGATCATGAAATGCGAGGCTGTGTGGGGTTTCCAGAACTTTTTTACAAGGTATCTCTCCCGAAATAATCCGAGAAAATATATTCAAAACATATGGTGACATGCCCGCTCCCCATGAGAAAATCTTCCATCACCATAACAAATGTCACAATAAAAGAAAAGCACTCACTCAGAAAAGAGACATTCCTCATATACAAAAGGGGGGTATAATCACCCCCCCTGGATAGTGACACCACAAGCTGAGATTCATGCTCTTGCAATGGGGCGCTCTACTTCGGCTTTCCGCTTCATCGTCTTTCTTTTTTCGTTGCTCTGTTTCTGTTTACCCGCTGTTGTTGTCTTGAAACAGGGGGAACATCCATCTGCTTGCTTCTGAAGTCGAGTCTCGAATTCATCTCGGATCTTTTTCGAAAAATCACTCTGTTTTGGGTTTTTCTTATAAAGATCTCTGAAATCCTCCTTCCTCCACAAAAAGATTCCCTTTTGAAAGGTTTCTTCAACGCATTGTTTAGAAACTCCCAAATCCAAAAAAGCGTTAGAAAGAGCCCTATAATACGCTATGTCTCCATTGGATGTGGGAGAGTCAGCGAGGGCACGAAAACGCTTCAGATTATCGGAATCCATTCCTCGATTTTTCAGAAAAATCGCGTATAACTTCTCCATATTTTTTGGAAAACCAGTTGGATCTTTCTTATAGAGATCTTCAAAATTTTCCCTTGGAAAAAAAAAGGCTCCCTCATCATAAATTTTTTCAACACATTCTTTGGAAACCTTCATCTTTGAAAAAATATCAACACAGATCTTCTTATATTCTTTTTCGGTAAGCTTTTTTTCTGAAACAGGTTTTTGTGTGCCACCTTTATTTTTTGCTGGAACAGCAATGGATTTGATACTCGCATCTATCATATTCCCAAGACCATATGATATCAATGCGTTGTACGCAAGAGCATGTTGTTTGTCAACCCCCACAATTTCCATGGCCAAAAGAGCTTCAAAATTTTTCCGAAAACCTTCCGGAGAGCGATCTCTTTCAAAAGCAGCTCTTGTTGTGTAGTCTTGCGTAAATAGCCCGGCTCTATACACTTTTTCAGCAAACTCTTTCGATGCACCCAAAGCCTTTGACCAAACATCTACACATATCTGACGAAATGCGTCGCCCCTCCACTCAAGCTGCTCTTTCTTTTCATTGCCATTTTGTGTTTGGACAAGCACCGCACCATGAATGGCTTCCGCCGAACAAGATGCAAACACAAGGAATAATGCTATAAAGGAAATCTTCTTTTTCATAATAAACCCCAATAATGAAACCACGTGTAGATTATATCAGAAAAAAAGTACATGAATAGACCACCATGTCGCCAGATTCCTCCACAATATCTCTCTTTCACACCCCCCACTGCTTGCTTCTATGCATTTTTTCAGCATTCTTCTGACCATGTATCTTACAATCGAGTGAGCCAGGGGTATCACAACGTCGACGCTCGTGCCCCTTCAATATGACTCCCTCTCATATGAAGAGGGGGTCTTTTCGATTCTCTCAAAAATCCCATTGTTGGCTGCGTATCGTTCTCCTCCTAGCATAAGATTCATCCGGATCCACACCACCCTAGCTTTCCACCTGTCTCAGCAGATTCTCTGGAGGACCCTGTTCTTCAAAGGACACCAATGCAGATAGGCTTATACTACTTCCTCACTCAACCCATGTGCTGGAGTAATTTCTTATGATGTCGCTTCAGGGTAAGGCAGGGTCACAGGTGATGTTGGGACAGCTGCCCAGAAACTCAGAATCTTTTTTTGTGCCTAGATGAAAAATTCTAAGAGGATTACTCATTTTTCCTCCTAACATCTTTGTCCGATACTCATATAAGTCTCTCAAATAGTGCACAAATCCTTGCGGATCTGCTTTATAGATATCGAGAAAATTTTCTTTCATCCAAAATGGATTGTTATATCGATCGTTCTCATACTCTTTTTCAGCATCTTCTGTAGAAACACCCAAAAGTTTTATGGCCTCAATGCAGGCTTTCCTATATATTGCCTCAGTCAGCTCCTGTCCCTGTGAGAGCGCGCTCTGCATGCAGACCTGGTTATAAACGTGGTCATAAGGGTCTTGTTCTTTTAATACTTCCCCCGGAATGACTCCTTCAACCTTATCTCGTTTCACCTCTTCTCTTTTTTCCTCTCTTCTCCTTGCCGCAGCAAATGACTGGAGGGTTTCCTCTATTTCATGCAATCTCTTATTTGCTAAGGATTCCACATATGCGCAGCCATAATCGCGATCATAACAAAAAAAACTGAGTCCAGCCTTACTCCATATCTCCACATTCTTTTGAAAGCCGGAAGGAGAAGGGTCTCTTTCATAGATTTGTCTCAGCTCTCTTAAATAAATGCCACTCTTATATATTCTTTTGACACTCTCCTGAGAAAAGCCCCAGAACCTTTTGAGCTCCTGGAGCACTATCCGTTTAAAGGCCTCCCCCCTCCATTCAAGATGCTCACTTCTCTCATCTTGTGCGTGTACACTCATTGCATGGACAGCATTTCCTGCTAAACAGCATGCAAACACACAAAAAAATGCTAGAAAAAAAATCTTCTTTTTCATGACAAACCCCCGTGAGAAACCATACGACCACCATAGAAAAAAGCGACAAAAAGATCAAGGAGCTTCCATGTATGCTCACTCCTCATATATGGACAGGGCTAAAGCATGTAGGGCATCATGCAATGTTCCTGAGGGAATGTCCTCCAAAAGCTTTGTGGGAATCAGTGAAGAGGGTGCGGTGGACTGAGGAGCCACTTGAGAAGGTTTGGTAGAAGGAGGAGTGCCCCCTGCATGCTCATGAACTCTGCGGCCAGCATAATGTGTATGCTGACGAAAAGTCACGTGGGAGACCGACCTGTACCCCATATATTGATTCACACGCTCCATAATTTCTTGAGATTTTGAGAGAGAAAAAAATGCATCCACCGATAAAAGTGCCACGTACAAAATCCCTCCTTCCTTTTGCTTCATGGATACAAAACGAAGAGGCAAAGTTTTCTGAGCAATCTCCTCCCCAACAATGGAAGACCAATTGAGAGCTAAGGTAGTATACATGGCATCTTTTTGAGAAAAAAGCGATGGGAGGACGTCCTGCAGAACAGATCCCACAGAACAAACCCTCCCTCGACTATCTTTTTTTTCCACCATCATTTATGTAAAAATGCTTTCTACCTACGAGGAGGACACAATTTTCAAAAGATCCGTACAGGTTCCTATAGCCCCTGAAAAAACCATTTGAACAGCAATGGCAGAGATCACCAAACCAGCAACTTTCTGGAGGATATTTTGCCCACTTTTACCTAAAAATTTCATAATATGCTGTCCAACCATCATAGCACAAAAAACAACCAAAAGAATAACAGCAATAACACAAATAATGCTAACGTAAAAAGGCAAAGAATCCGATACATCTGACATAAGCCCGAGCAAAATAGAAATGCTACCTGGACCCGCAATGAGAGGAAAACCCAAGGGAAAAATCGAAACATCCTTCGAAACATCCAGTACGTCATCGGAAACACTCAAGACATCCTTAGACACTTTATTCACCACATCCTTAGACACGTCCATGACCTTTTCCTTTAAAGGCATATCTTTATCTGAAGAAGAGGGTGCCGTCACCATGGAGTATCCAGAGGCAAACAAAAGGATACCACCAGCCACGCGAAAAATATCCAAGCCAATGCCCATGAATGCCAGAAACCACTTCCCCAAAAGAGCAAAAAAAGTCAGAAGACAGAAAGCAAAAATACAGCTCCTCATTGCCGCAGAGTTGCGCTCCTTGGTTGAGCAAGAGCTCGTGAGACTAAGATACGAGGGAAGCACAAAAATAGGATTCATCACCAGAAAAAGCTTCGCCAATGCGACGCCAAAAAAAGAAACTGCGGTCATCTCCATAAAAATTCCTTAAAAAAGGCACTATGGTCTGACTCTATCATATTTTTTTATAAAAAAAAATCCCCCCAGAGAAAAAGAATACCTCACTTTTCACTCTTCAAAAATACTTTTCCATATGTTGTGTCAGCGGGTTTCCTTCCTTCTCGCGCACTTACCCACGTACACACAAGAAAAGACTTTACAAAAAAATATATAAAAATCTTTATTTTATAAGATTTTTCATCTGAGATGCTCTTTGAAAAGCTTTGGGATTATTCCAGCCTCTCTCTACATAACACACATAACACAACCCCCCATAAGAGAATATCTCGATTTCTGAGGGAAAATCTCCCCTCAGAAATTTTTTATATCATAAATTATAGAAAATACGAGAGCCATGAACTTTATTCCGGATCTCCCTCAATCTTCTGGTGCACGTGTGATGCTGTAAGGGACAAACTTTCGTCCCTGCCAGTATATCAGGTCGACCTCCTCAAACTCCGGCGATACTTGGTATAGCTTATTTAAAATTTCCCGATATTCATTGAGATCCACCTTCTCTAATTCCATCTGATGCTCATACAAACCTTTCAAATTTTCCATAAAGTTCTCTGGATCTTTTTCATAAAAATCCCTCAATATGTGTCTGGTCAGAACAAGTTTTGTTGGAAAACAACAAGAAGCATATGCGCGTCTGACAGCCTCTGCCTCAACCTCTAAAATCTGAGAATATGCGTAAACAAACGCTTCTTCATAGAGTTCTTCACTGAGGGGATTTTCTGAGCTTTGCTTTTTTGAGGCTGTTGTCATGACCACATCCTTATGATCTACACATGGGTACTGAGCAACATATGATTCAAAAAGCTTCTCCGCATCCTTCAACTTTTCCTCTGCATCTTTTATCTTTTCTTCATGGTTCTCCTTTGCCTTAGTATACTTTAAGTAGAACTTGATATCGTTTAGAAAAACGTTTAGATCATGTCCAGGGTGCAAAACAAATTCACAACCATCCGTTGTATATATTTTTATAGCATCTTCCGTGGAACACCCCACAAGATTTGCATAGATATCTATAAAAATTTTTTCATACCCAGCTAGATTCTCCATCTTGGTTTTAAGATCAAACATCCCATGTATACTCCCTGTAGAACAGAACATCACTACAGAGAAAAACATCCTCAAAAATCTTTTTTTCATGAAAAAACTCCCCCTATATGGAACCAACCTCTGAATTCTAACTCAAAAAAGTTTTTAAAAAAAGAGATTTTTTTATAAAAAACAGAAATACAACTCAGAATTCATTAACCATGTGTTTTTTAAATGTATTTTATAGGAAAAGTTCGAATACCTCCCGCCCTCGAGCGGGCTCTATGCATGCAACACAGTCATTCCGAGTATTACGAAGATGCACCTCCTCGTATCCCTCCAAGATGAATGGCGGCTCAGCACCATCCATATGGAAATATTCTCATCTACATTAGAAAGCTCTACGAAATACGTTATAAGTCACACCACAGTCTATTGTCTTAAGAAGGCATCCCCACCCCCCTTGAAGCAAGGAAGATGGGGCGCAAGAAGACTCCACGGAGAAGAACCATGCATAAACACGACATGCCCCACATCAAAAACCTAATAAAAAGACTTAAAAAGCCTTGGGGATAAAGCGTGACTTAGATTTCTTACCTCTAAACTCCCTCATCTCACGAGCTGTTGCCCCAAATCGTGATACTTTTTTCTTCTCTTGTTGCATTTTTTTGCTCTTTTTATCAAGAGGCCCGGTCGGAGGAGTGAGTATATTCTCAGGTGAAGATGCCAAAGATGACGGTGGCAAAGCTGCTCTCCTCTTTTCTTCCTCCTCGGAAGTCCCCTCCATAACCCCTTGAAAAATATTGTCATATACTTTCATTGAAGACGCAAAATCAGCATCCGATGACGACAGTTTTTCCAAAATATTTTTCTGTGTCTTGCTTAATGCTTCATACTGTCCACGCATTTTCTTCCTTATTTCGCCTCGCTCTGCTTCTGGAACTGAAAGCATAATTGCATGGCCCACATTCCTTCCAGCCTCTCTTTGTTCCCTATCCCCACGCAATGCCACAAGGGGATCTTGCGTAAATGCACGAAGCTCAGCCATGCTTTTCTTCATGGTCTCCTCTAAATGTCCCATGACTTGTTTCATCACCATACTCTCGTCTTTCCCTTGTTTATTTTTGGTGTTATTTTTTTCTAGACCTTCTTTCATCATAGCGTAGTATTGCACGATACCTGTAAGATCCATAATAACCTTCGACAAATGTTTCTGCACGTGATCTTCTTTTTGTTGGGGAGAGGCTTGGGCAAGGGTTTTCTTAAGCTCTCTTTCTTGTATTGCATGCACGAACTTTTCAAATTCTTGCTGTTCCTCAAAGGTACGAGGAGGATTTTTCTTCTTTTGCATATAATATTCTTTTTCTTCTGGGGTCATGACCGAACAAAAACTCTCTTCCCTTTTTCGCGCATACTCCATCATACCTTCTTCATACAATTTTCCTGCTTTTTGAAGCTCAAAGGTCGATGCAGATGGCTTATGAAGAATAGCAAGGAGCTCTTGTTTCTTCTCAGAGGACAAAGCATCCACCCATTCAGCCTGTGTTGGAGCCTTTTTGGCACGCACACGCTCCATGGCTTCTTCAGAAAAAGGAGAGCTCTTTTTTGCTTTATATCTTTGTTGCAGCCCTTGCATAAAGATCATAAACTTCTGTCGCTCTTCGCCAGAAATGGAAGGATTTCTCGTCCAATTCTCATATTGTTTTCTTTCTTGTGGGGTCATCAGCGCATACATTTCTTCTTGTACTTTTTGAGCATAAGGCACGCTAGCCTCTTGATATAACAGCCCGGCTTCTATGAGCTCTTGTGAAGACGGAGACGGCTTGCTCAACACATCCAAAAACTTTTCTTTCTTTTCAGGCGAAAGGAAATCAAGAACTTCTTCTTCCATGGGAGACGTTTTATCTCGAAGTGCATTCATGATGATCAAGCCATTTTTTCTTTTCACCGAATTCTGGAATAATTTCCCTATTTCTAATTCCTCTGCCTGAGAGTGTGTATCCTTGTTTTGAAAGGCCAGAATTTTCGGCAAATCCTCTGGGAGAACCGCCTGCCGTGTTCTTGCCTCCCCATCTTCATAAGCAGTAAAATTGGCGACATGACGTGCAACTTGCAAAAAATTTAAATTTTCTTGAAGCTTTCGATCTATTGTCTGAAAGTTCTCTTTTTCTTGTGGAGAAAGCTTTTGCCCGTTATTAATTTTATCTCGCAAAAGAATATAATTTTTCTTGTCTTCCTCTGAAAGCGTTGGCATGGCAGTTTTTATTGCTACCATCTCAGGAGAAATAGATGTGTTCAAAATCATTTGAGCAATAGAAGACAAAAACATCTTTCCAGGAAAAGCAAACCCCAGAGCTGTTCCTGCTGTTTCTACAACAACACCCGGCAGGACAGAGAAAAAGAGGTTTTTTGTTTTTGTCCACAAAGAATCATCCGCTGACATTGCATCGTAAGCATGATATAAAGTGCTCACAAGGGGAAGCATTGTAACAGCCGCATCGCCAGACAAATATAACATACTCCCACACGCAAATATCATTTTACCTGCTTCTCTCAAGATATTCTTCCAAGATGCCCCCTTCTGCGTACCTCCTGGAATGAACATATCTGAATGGATGTATGCCGTATACGCATTACTAATCTTTCCTTCGGCCAGGCCAGACTTATATCCATAATACAACCCGGCAACCCCCCCAATTTTTGCAAGAGATTTTCCCCATTCTATTGCCGTATCTTTCCATGTTTTCTTGTGTCTCCGAGAGGGAGAAAAAACTTTAGACCATATAGCATCCGTCATAGACAAGGTTGAAGAAACATCTAAAATAGGTGAGGTGCCAAGCATGCCATATCCAAGTGCTGTGACCCCTAGTTTTCCTCCTAATTTTGCCATGCGCTTTATAACGCCATCACTTTTATAAGTTTGAAAGAAATCTATCCCCCTCGCCAAGCCGTACGTCCGGGTTAAATAGAAGAGATCTGCTCCATAAGGGGAGAATTGGGATGCCATGAGTGCTGCCCCACCCAAAGCTGACAGACGAATGCTTGTCCTATTAAGAGAGCTGCTGGCGGGAGCAATATCTTTTATGAGGCTTTCAACAGTGTCTTTTCCCAGCATACCACTATAGGCAAGAAGACTAGACCTCCCAAAAAAGCCCTCTGCCTTCCTGGGATCTGTAGAAATACTGAGGATATATTTCATAGTACTATAAACTTTATTTAACTCAGGGACCTGAGAGAAAGCAAGTCTTGCCTGAAAAAGCGCATCATCCACACTACTCAAGAATGATCCCGAAGGCTGAGAGGATGGTTTCTTTGATTGAACGACAACAGCTTCTCCGGAAACACAGAAAAGCACCACAAGCAACACCCAACTTTTTTTCATATGCATACCGTTTACTTCTTAATAAAACCTTTCCGTCCATTGTACGTTAAAATATATTAAAAAATCAATTATTTTGAACCCATTTTTTTGTTTTAAAACTTTTTTAATATTTACAATGCCTGGCGAATGCTAAGCTTCGTGCGCCCTTTGGGATCAAGACCAATGAATCGCACAAGAACTTTTTGGCCCACCGACAACTCTTGCTCCACGGACTCCAGACGCTGAACGGAGATTTCACTAATATGCACAAGCCCATCCTCTGAAAAACCAAAATTAATAAAGGCACCAAAGGGCATAATTTTTACAACAACCCCATCATACACATCCCCCATAACAGGAGAACCTGTAAGCTTGTTCACATGATCCACAGCTTTTTTAGAAAGCTCTTTGTTGGGCGCCATAATGGTAACGGTGCCATTTTCCGCCACATCGATTTTGCAAGAATAATCTTCGCACAATTGTTTGATATTTTTGCCGCCTGGGCCAATAAGATCGCGAATTTTTTCTTGGGGAATGCGAATGGTTTCCATGGAAGGCGCATAAGGGCTCATGGTGGCACGTTTTTTATTCACGCCTTGTTGCTCCATGCATTCCAAAATATGCAAACGTCCAACACGGGCTTGCTCCAAGATATGCTCCATAACCTCTGTTGGTAAAGCAGCAGTTTTAAGATCCATTTGAAGAGCAGTGATGCCTCGTTCTGTGCCGGCAATTTTGCAATCCATGTCCCCAATGGCATCCTCCAATCCTGAAAGATCCGAAAGAATGCTATAGTTATCCTTCATGTGAACCAACCCCATGGCAATACCCGCCACAGGTCGAGTGAGGGCAATGCCAGCATCCATAAGGGCAATGGACCCACCGCATACAGTGGCCATGGAAGAGGACCCATTAGATTCTGTAATATCTGAGAGCACCCTTACCGTATAAGGAAGGTTTTTGGGAAGTACCACTTTCAGAGCGCGGCACGCAAGCCACCCATGCCCCATTTCTCGTCGCCCAGGCGCTCCTACACGTCCAACTTCCCCTACAGAAAATGGGGGGAAGTTATAGTGCAACAAAAATCCATCACGATAGCTTCCATTGAGGTTGTCCACAAGCTGTGCATCTTCCTTTCCACCAAGGGTAACACTGACAAGAGCCTGGGTTTCACCTCGTGTAAAAAGCGCACTTCCATGGGTGCGAGGAAGAAGGGCCGCCTCACAAGCAATGGGGCGAACCTCTTGATACTCTCTCCCATCCAAACGCCTTTTATTCTTGATAATGGATGAGCGAACAATATCCCTCCACGTGCTTTTAAAAATGGAAGAAATGGCATGGGATGGGAATTTTTCTTCTTCCAGCTCTGCCATCACATGCTTTTTTAAATTTTTCAAATTTTCCTCTCGCAGAGAAGCATTTTTCTCACTGCAGAGAGTGGAAAGCCCAGCCGATGCCAGTTCCTTTACCCGGGCAAAGCACTCTTCATGGTCATATCCTACTGGCGCCTTCACCCATGTGGGCACATGAACCTTGTCTGCAAAGCTATTCATGAAATGAATCACGGACAAAATTTCTGTGGTGGCATACTTAAACGCCTCCATCATCACCAATTCGGACAGCTCGTTGGCTTCAGCCTCCACCATGATGACAGCATCCTCAGTAGCTGCAAAAACCATATCCAAATCTGTTTTTTGCGTGGGTGCTGGATTTACAAAAAACTCTCCATTTTCATACCCTAACCGCACAGCACCTAAGGTGCCCCGAATGGGAATACCTGACAAACGAAGAGCCGCTGCTGCCCCTATCATGGCAGCTATACTGGGATCCGCAGTGTTATCATAGCTGAGCACCGTGCAACACACCTGCACCTCATGGGTAAAATCATGAAAAAACAATGGTCGAAGTCCACGATCAATGAAACGAGATGTCAGCACCTCTCCATCAGAAGGCTTGCTCTCTCTTTTCAAAAAGCCCCCAGGAATTTTCCCTGCTGCCGAAGCTTTTTCTTGATAATGCACAGAAAGAGGAAGGAAATCCACACCCTCCATGGGCTCCTTCGACGCAGTCACAGTACACAAAACCATGGTCTCCTCATAGGCCACCATAACCGCAGCCAAAGCTTGCCGAGCAATCTTTCCTGTTTCCAAAGAAAGCTTCTTATTTCCCCACATCATCTCTTGACGATGAACACCACGCTGCATACGACCTCTCCCTTTCCTTTATATGTTTTCTATTCCTTCATAAAGCACATTCTTATCGACGCAAGCCCAAGGCTTTCGTAATGCGAACGTACCCCTCCGCATCTGTTCTTTTCAAATAAGCCAGCAAAGACCTCCGAGTATTCACATGTTTCAAAAGACCAACCTTACAATGAAGATCTTTTTTGTGGGTTTTGTTGTGCTCACTGATTCTCTGAATGCGCGATGTCAAAAGCGCAATCTGAACCTCTGGAGAACCAGTATCCCCAGCATTCCTCTGAAACATGGCGCAAATTTCCTTCGTGCATTGTGGCAACATCACAGTTGGTATGGTAGAAGCCGTTGTCATCTCATTCCTCCCTCTCTTTTATGTGTCATCAATTATCTACAAAACATCGCGTAGGCCGAAGCTCTCCATGATGAAGGCGCCCAAGAGCCACGAGAACATCGTCCTCATAGCAGGCCACCGTATGTTCTTCCCCGTTCTCCGTATGCCACGGAAGGATTTGCCCATGATGCAGCTTTTTTCTCTGCTCCTCTGATAAAAAAACTTTCTTCACTGCACCAAGAACCTCTCCTGAGGACATAATGTAAGTCATTCTTTCTTTATGTTCTATTTTTTTAAAAAAATCCAGGGGGTAGGCCATATTTTCTGTAAATGGACCCACCTGGGTGCGGCGAAGCACCGTGATATGCCCCTCTGTTCCAAGGGTTTTTGCCATATCTCGCCCCAAACTACGCACGTATGTCCCAGAACCACATGTCACAGAAAAACAGGCTCGCTCTGGATGTACCTCTAAAAGTTCCAGAGCATGAATGTGGGTCCTACGAGGAGATATGGAAAAGATCTCTCCTCGTCGAGCCCTTTTGTAGGCTGGAACTCCGGAAATTTTAAGAGCACTGTATACAGGGGGCGTTTGTTGAATCCACCCGAGAAAGGACGGCAAAATTCCTCGAATCTCCTCCTCAGAGGGGCGAACCGAAGACTCTCCGCAGGGCTCCCCCATGGCATCATCTGTGGTGGTGGACACACCCCACTGCACTGTGAAGGTATATGTTTTAGGGTGCTCCAGCAAAAAGGGAATAAGAGATGTGGCCTTTCCAAGAGCAATGGGCAAAATACCTGTTGCCATGGGATCCAGTGTGCCACCATGCCCTGCCTTCACAAGAAAACAACGCTTCACTCCATGGGTAATAAAGGCAGAAGAGACATCACGATCTTTGTCTACAATAACCCACCCACATGGAGCACTCTGGGACAACATCATGAATTCAGGTGGTCAGAGAGATGAGATCTCATTTCACTATCCTGTTGATAAAGAAGTGAAATTTCTTCATCAATGCGAAAAAAGATATGGGGAATATATCGAAGAGAGAGAGCAGAAGAAAGCTCACGGCGAAGCTGGGGCGCCACCTGATCCTGGAGAGTCTTCATAATATCTCGTATTTCCTGGGGTGATGGCTTGTGCTCTAAGGTGTCAAAAGAGGGGGGATGCAACAGCACCGTGGCCCTCCGCAAATCAGGGCTCATGAAAACATGCAAAATGGTCAAACGCACTTTATGGAGAGCTGGGATCCACTGCACCAAAGATGGCAAAAGCCCCGCCACGGCCCCACGCACTTCCCCACCTACACGCTCTTGCCGTTGGTTTTTCTGCTTTTTTTTCATAAAAGAGAGGTCGTCCATCATCATTACCTCTGGCACAAAACTCTACTGCCACCATTGTACCGCTTTTTTCCTTTCCACAAAAGAGCATGTCATGGGTCATCGCCCTGCTCTCTTCCACAAAAATTTTTTGAACAGTGGGGGTTTTTCGTGAAATAAGCGTTGATTCTTTCTTAACTTTGAGATAGAATCCCTCTCAGTGGTCCAAAGAACAAAGAGAAGATTATATGCCGTGGCATGCGTCTCCTAAGAAAAGTCTCCGCCAAGATGCCCGTCGTCGTGCGGTTCGGAAAAACAGGATGGGATTGGTGAGAGCGGCCGTGAAAAAGGCTCGCATCGCTTTGGAATCTCCCGAAAACTTTTCTAGCAATGGCGTATCTCTGGTTCAAAATGCTCAAAGTGCTTTGGCAAAGGCTGCATCTCGCGGTGTTCTGCATAAAAAAACAGCTGCTCGACGCATTGGACGACTGATGAAAAAATCTGGTAAGTTGCTTCAGAGTTCTCCGTAAATCATCTCCTTACAGTTTTATCTTTCAAGATCCACCCGGTGGATTTTCCGGTTACGTGATACAACACTTTTTCATACATGGGGAAAGAGATGGCCTCTTCTACGCATTATTCCACTGTCGTTCCCAAAACCACGTTTATAGAAGAACCATGGCGTGGAGCCATTCGGCGACGCTGGGGAGAGGGTATTTATAAAGATTGGTTCCAAACCTTGCGGTTTCTTCGCATTGATGATGTCTCTGCTTTTTTCTCCGTGCATTCCCACTTTATTCGAGATTGGATAGAAACTCATTATATGGAAGGCCTGCGCACCATACTTTTAGCAGAATTCTCCGAGTGTGGGCATATTGTTCTGGAGGTGGATCCTCTTAGCGGCGCCGAAGTCTCCTCGTCGTCCCCTGCATCTTTGTCAGAATCTTCTCCTGTTGGTACCCTTTTTTCGAAAGAACACGATGTGGAGAATATTCCCACAATTCCTCTCAACCCCGACATGACCTTTGAGACGTTCATGGTAGGAAAGCCCAACGAGTTTGCCTATGCTGCGGCTCAGAGAGTGGCAGAATCATCCGAAAGTATTTACAACCCTCTTTTCATCTACGGGCCTGTGGGCCATGGGAAAACGCATTTGCTTCATGCCATTGCTCATCAGCTTCTCCAACGCTCTCAAGGCACAAAAAACGTCATGTACATTTCTGCAGAGAAGTTCATGTACTATTTCATTAAGTCCCTCCGATACAAAAACGTTATGGCTTTTAAAGAACGTTTTCGCTCTGTGGATATTCTTCTCATTGATGACGTCCAATTCATAAGTGGGAAGGAATCCACCCAGGAAGAATTCTTTCATACGTTCAACGCATTGGTGGAGGAAAAGCGCCAGCTGGTGATTTCTGCGGATAAATCTCCCGCAGATTTAGATGGTCTGCAAGATCGCATGAGATCGCGCCTTGGATGGGGGCTTGTGGCGGACTTACATCCCTCCACCTACGAGCTGCGCCTCATGGTTTTACAAAATAAAGCAAAAAAACTTTCAGTGTCCTGCCCACCCGATGTGCTGGAATGGCTTGCAGGAAAAATTACCTCCAATATCAGAGAACTGGAAGGGGCCCTTGTTCGCGTTGCCGCCCATGCCTCCCTCGTGGGAAGAGACATCACCATTCCTATGATATCTGACGTTCTGAAAGATCTCGTGCGGGCACACACAAAAGAGTTGACCATTGCAGATATCCAGAAAAAAATTGCAGAGTATTACCAGATCCGCGTCTCAGATCTCTCCTCTGCCAAGAGGTCTCGATGTTTTGTCCGCCCCCGTCACATTGCAATGTTTTTGGCAAAAAATCTGACGCCCCACTCGTTTCCTGTCATTGGAAAAGCCTTTGGTGGACGAGATCACACAACAGTTATTCATGCCATCAATACTGTTTCTATTCTGCTGGAACGAGACAAAATCCTGCGAGAAGATGTTGCACTCTTGCGCCAATCTTTAGAAAATGTTTAGAATTCAACACAGTGTTTCACAACTTTTAGGTAGTACCCCAGGTGACAATGCATAACACAATGAAAGTTACCATTAAACGACAAGCTTTCTTAGAGGCATTAGCCCATCAGCAAAACCTCATCGAACGACGCAGCACAAGCCCCATCCTGACCCATGTCCTTCTGGAATCTGATGGAGAGAAACTTTTCTTAAAAGGCACCGACCTCGAAATGAGTGTCGTGGAAAGCATTGCATGTGAAACAGCAGAACCCGGAAGCATCACCGTTTCTGTGCACACGTTATACGACATTATCCGAAAATTTTCGGGCATGGAGGATATTCACCTGTCTCAGAAAAATGACATGTTAAGCATCAAAAGTGGGCGAGCAGACTTCTCTTTGCCCACCCTGCCCCCAGAAGAGTTTCCTGCCATTCACCCGGAGGACCTTCCTCACAAAATCATGCTTCCCGCTCAGACCTTCAAAGATCTTGTGGACAGAACCCGTTTTGCCATGTCCTCCGAAGAGGCTCGACAATCTCTGAATAGTATGTGCTTTCATGTGGAAGGACAACAATGGAGGGCCGTTGCAACTGATGCTCATCGACTTGCCATGTCCTGGATTCTTTTTTCTGCTGAAGAACAAAGAGACTTTCCCACCATACTTGTGGGACGAAAGGCTATTCAGGAAATAAATCGACTTTTGGAAAGCTGTCGTGAAGATGTGGAGATTTCTTTTTCCACCAAGCAGATCATGGTCCGTTTTGCGCACATCACCTTCTCGTCACGTTTATTAGAAGGAAGATTCCCCCATTACTGGGAAGCCATCCCCAAGGATCACCCCTACTCCATTTCTCTGGAGGTTAAGCCTTTTATGCGCATCATTGATCGCGTAGGCATGATGAGCTCTGAAACACAGAATAAAGTTGTGCTTCATTTCTCTCCCGGAGAGCTTGTGGTGTCGGCCCAAAGCTCTCAGTATGGCTCTGGCAAAGAAGTCATGGATATCCAGTATGATGGAGCTCCGGTGGTTTTGGGTTTTAACCCTCGTTATCTTCTCGATATTTGCCAACATATAAAAGGCACATTTTTAAAGCTTATTGTGAAGGATACACTTTCTCCATCGATTATTCTGGATACAGACAATGACCATGCATTGTATCTCCTCATGCCAGTGCACTTGTGACACCTGAAGTCGATGGTTTCTTTACATATCATAGAATATGTGACATAATAGAGGGAATTTCCTCTTGGTAGTGGTATCTTGTCCCTCGAGCATTTTGTTTCTCTCCTTCGTCAAAAGCTTTTACTCTCCACCTTCATAGGAAAATATGTAAAGCTGGAGAAACGGGGAAGCACCTTCTGGGGACTTTGTCCTTTTCATAAAGAAAAAAGGGCATCCTTTACGCTAAGGGACGATAGGGGTACCTATCATTGTTTTGGGTGTGGTGCCCATGGAGATGGCTTGGACTTTGTACAGCATTATCACAAAAACAGCTTCTTAGATGCCCTTACCCAGGTGGCAAACCATGTGGGCATGGAGGTTCCAGAGCAGATTTTGTCACCATCATCCGGAAAAAAAACCACAGAACAGACATCGCTTTTTTCTGTCATGGAAAAGGCATGCCAGTGGTTTCAGCAATGCCTTCTCTCCGCAGATGGCAACGAAGCTCGCGGCTATCTCCAAGAGCGTTGCGTTCCCGAGAAGACATGGCATGATTTTCGTGTGGGCTGGTGGCCTCAGGAGAAAACATTTCGTGCATGGGCCACATCCTCGGGTCTGTCCGATGCGGTACTCCATAAGGTGGGGATTCTCTCCCCCCAAGGGCACCCACATATGAGGGAGCGCATTATTTTCCCCATTATGGACCACCAAAAGAAAATTCGTGGCTTTGGTGGACGCATTGTAAAGGATGGACACCCAAAGTATATCAATTCACCAGAAACGGAACTTTTTCAGAAAAGTCAGTGCCTGTATGGAAGTCAATTTTTCTCCCAACACCGCGAAAAAGCAGTGGTGGTGGAGGGATACTTGGATGTTATGGCCGTACACCCGCACCTTCCTGCTCTTTCTCCGTTGGGAACGGCCATGAGTGAAGATCAGCTCGCCATGGTATGGAAAAAAGTACAACACCCCATTATCTGCTTTGATGGAGATGCCGCTGGGCGAAAAGCCGCTTTGCGACTGGCGCAGAAGGCCTTGACTTGCTTACGCCCCGGTCATCATCTCTCCTTCTGTTTTCTTCCCCATGGCATGGACCCCCAAAGCTGTATCACTAAGGAAGGATGGAACTTTTTTCATGAAAAGCTTCAGGATGCGAAGCCCCTCGCCCACTTCCTCTGGGACGTGCTTTTTCTCCCAAGAGAAGGCGCCCCTCGCCTTCCAGAGGAGCACGCAGAATATATTGGCCAGTGGAGAGAGTGGGTAGCCTCCATCCCCCACAAAGATGTACAAAGAGCCTATAACGATTTTTTTTATGAGAAGCGTACAAAAGTTTTTGCACGCACAAAAAAGCACAAAATCTTTGTGGACAGTGGATCTCCACCACCACCCCCATCCATGTATTTCTACGAAAAAATACTTTTGGGCATGCTTTTGTGGTATCCATCCATGATTATCTCCGTACAGGAGGAATTAGGACGGTGGATAGAGTCTCCGCAAGAGAGGTCTGTCATAGAAAAACCAATGAAGGTCACCTCTTTCTGGGAAGGGCTTCGACAACATCTTATCTCCTGGGCAGAATCATACCCAGAAGAATATATTGCGCTTCCCACAAGAGAAGCTTCCTCGGAGGACTCTGATCCCATAACACACCATCTGCACCTTTTTCTACAAAAAGCTCTCGGCGAGGAGTGGCGCTCCTCCGTGGGAGATATTTCCACCTTCATTCCTCTTTCTCTTCATCCATCTGCAGCACCTCACCAGGAGGAGCTTCTTCTATATTGGAGAGAAATATATAACCAATACTGTCGTATAATGCATATACGCCATCACGGGAAAGAATATGTCGAAGCCTCGCCATCAGCGTCTGTTGCCATGCCATCTTCTTTTCTTTTAAAAAATCTTTCACATTATTCATAATATCCCAGGAGGAAAAATATGTCTCATACAGATTTACACGATGATACAGAGCTTACTCACGATGAAAAAGAAGAAGAGGAAGATATATCAGAAAAAAAAGACTGGTGTGATGATGAAGAAATTCAAAATAACCAATGGCTCAAAAAAATTCTCGGTCGTTTAATTGATAAGGGCAAAGAGCAAGGATTTTTAACATGGGGAAGCTTATATAAGGCTTTTGGAACCAGAAAGATCAGCCCATCGGTTTTGGATGTTGTACAAGATATTTTAGAGGATTTAGGCATTTCTTTGGTAGAAGAAACCATGACAGATGTGGAAAAAAAGGGTTTTTCTTCCCTCGACCAAGAAAATAGCGAAGATGCCATGGAAGAAGAGTGGGCCCGTATTGATGATCCTGTTCGTTTGTATCTCAAAGAAATTGGACTCATCCCCCTTCTCTCTCGAAGCGGAGAAGTACAGATTGCAAAACGCATTCAAGAAGGAAAAACTCGCATCGTAGAGGCCCTGTGCAAAAGCCCCAGCACGTTTCACTCTTTACAAGAATGGAAAGAAACATTAGAAAATGGCTCTATGAATCTTCGAGAGCTTATTGATTTAGAGGGAGGTATGGCCCAAGAACGCACAGACGCTCTGGAAAAGGAAATGAAAAATCTTGATGATGATAGTGAAGAGGATATCTCGGAGGAAGATGGAGAACACCCCTCCTCTCTTGACCCCCTGGAGGAAGAGGATGGGGATTTTGACGAGAAAACACTATCCTCTGAGAAAAAAAAGAGCATGACCTCTTTAGAGGACGGAGAAGGAAAAAAAGCACTGAAAAAAAACCATATGGCGGATGTTGATCATACCGTGAATACGGATGATGAAGATGCAGAGGCTGAGACCAATGATGATGACTCAGCGACAGATGACGATGCAGAAAAAATCCTTGCAGAGGATAGCGAAGAAGAGGAGTCTGGCGATGAACCTCATACTGCCTCCATTAAGGAAATGGAAGAGTCGCTTTTCCAACCCGTTTTAGAAAAACTCACCACCATACAGGAGCTCTTTTCTTCCAACAAGACGGATCCAGAAACCTTTCAGACCTTAGTCACCCTTTTTCAGTCCCTTCATTTTAACCAAAATAAAATGAAAATTATGATTGATCATATTGAGGGTTTTCAAAAAAGGCTTCTCAAAAAAGATATGGAACTTTTAGGCTTAGCAGAAAAAAGCGACATCAGTCGAAGCGCCTTTTTATCTCGATACACGAAAGAAAATCCCTCTTCATGGCTAGAAAAAATCATGAAAGAAAAAAGCGGCCTCTGGAAAATGTTTAGTCAGAAATATAGCACAGAAGCGAAAACCATCATAGATGATATGAAAAATATTGCACAAGAGGCTTTTTTAAGTCTTCCAGATCTGCGTTGTGTCATAAAAGCTCTCAATACGGGCATATCCGAGGCGGAGGTGGCAAAAAAAGAGATGATCGAAGCCAACCTGCGTTTGGTTATTTCCATTGCAAAAAAATACACCAATCGTGGCCTGCAATTTTTAGACCTCATTCAAGAAGGCAACATTGGTTTAATGAAGGCGGTGGATAAGTTTGAATATAAACGCGGATACAAGTTCTCCACCTATGCCACATGGTGGATTCGCCAGGCCATCACACGAGCCATTGCAGACCAAAGTCGCACCATTCGTATTCCTGTACACATGATCGAAACCATTAACAAGCTCATACGTCTCTCCCGCCAAATGCTGCAAGAGACAGGACGTGAGCCCACCCCAGACGAACTTTCTATGAAAATGGAAATACCCGTGGATAAAATAAAAAAAATTCTCAAAATCGCAAAAGAACCCATAAGCTTGGAAACGCCAGTGGGTGATGAGGAGGACAGCCACATTGGAGATTTCTTAAAAGACGAAAACGCCATTTCTCCGCTGTGGGCTGCAGTACTCAAGGACCTACAGAATGTCACCTTAGACGTCTTAACCACCCTCACTGCTCGAGAGGAGCGGGTCATTCGTCTGCGTTTTGGCATCGGATATGGGGAGCACACTTTAGAGGAGGTGGGACAAAAATTTGATGTCACCAGGGAGCGCATTCGCCAAATCGAGGCAAAGGCCCTGCGTAAATTAAAGCATCCCACTCGCTCTAAAAAACTCATGGGATTCTCTCCATTGGATTCAGACTACTATGGCATGAGCTGATGACAAAAATATGCCCCCTCCCACGGAGGGATCTTTTCATGAGCAGAAGCTCATGGGGTCTTGACAGAACTTCCTATCTTTGAAGATAATACCTCACAGGGTGGTGGGTGTAGCTCAGTTGGTTAGAGCGCTAGGTTGTGGTCCCAGAGGTCGCCGGTTCAAGTCCGGTCACTCACCCCACATGTCTTCTTGACTTATGCATTTTTTTCTTGGAGGGTTTCGTGAGCGCCGTGGTTTTGCCAGCTCTCTGGCTTGTGATTCTTCTGGTGGGTCTTCCCCTGCTTTCAGAAACCGTCTACAGCCCATCTCTTCCAGATATCGCCCATGCCTTTGGGGTCTCCGAATCCATGGTGGAGTCTACCCTCACCATGTACCTCTTTGGATTCGCCATAGGAACACTTTTCTGGGGGCGAGTCTCGGATGCTCATGGGCGAAAACCATGCATTCTCGCTGGTCTTGGCATTTTCATCCTGGGATGCAGCGGATGTTATCTGTCATCCAATATTGAGATGCTCCTGGCAGCGCGCTTTATCCAAGCATTTGGAGGAAGTGTAGGAAGCGTCTTAGGGCAGGCCCTCTGTCGCGATGCTTTTCATGGCCCCGCTTTGAATATGGTTTACGCCTCCGTGGGAAGTGCGTTGGCCATTTTCCCAGCCATCGGCCCCCTCATAGGAGGAGCCATCGCAGAATACTCTGGATGGCCACATATTTTTTTATTTTTACTGTGTTGTGCATCGGTTTTAAGCATCCTCATTGGAGCACGTTTGCCGGAAACCCACCATACACGTACACAGTCCATATCGCTCCTTACCGTGGCGCAAAAACTTGTCATGGATAGAAATGTTCTCGGATTCGGCCTTATTATCGCTGCATGTAACGGCATTTCCTTCAGCTATTACGCAGAAGGATCATTTTACTTCATAGAGGGCCTTGGTTTGACCCCCAGCATGTATGGCGCCACTTTTTTTGCCATTGCTGCAGCAAGCATGGCAGGTGGCCTCACATCTCGAAAATTACAGAAACGCCACCTCTCCCCCCATGCTATTATGGGATATGGTCTTTGGATCATCATGTTTTCCACCGCCCTCTTTAGTGGTGGCACATGTCTCTTCACCCATTGCTCCATACCACGTTCTGTGATGATAGCTTTCAGCCTCATGAGTCATATGGCCACCGTGGCCGGTGTCTGTATGACCACAAGTAACGCCCTGGCTCTTTCTTTGAAGGACTATAAATGGTGCATCGGCACTGCATCAAGTCTGTTTGGGTTTTTTTATTATATGTGCATATCCCTTTTTACCTTTGGGATGGCCTTATTACACAACGGAACCCTCCTCCCCATGCCCCTATACTTCATGGGGCTTGCGGTTTTTATGCTCCTGGTACAGAAAAACATCCTACGCACAGATGCCCCCTCAGAAGAAAAAGCTCCATAGCAGGATATCCCCTCAGTTCTTATCTTACGAACATAGATCTCATTTTTGTTCATGTGCAATAAGCCGCCCCCCTTCAGATGAAAAAGAAATGCAGTCTCAGGAGCATTTCCAGAAAACATCTGAAAGAAAGGGGGGAACGCTTACTGACTCCCAGAGTCCTGGAGATCCTCATTCTTTTGTGTGGTCTTCACGACATCCATCTGCTCTTCACCATCTTCACGAACTGATAGACCAGCCTCTTGACCATTTTCGTTGATATGCTCCTGAGCTTGGGGCACATTCATCTGATTTTCTGGTCTTTCCGCGTCCATCTCAAGATCCTCTTTATTGGAAGGTATACCCATAAGAGATTCTAGCTGTGCTTTCTCTAGTAGTTCAGCTTTTTCTTGCGCTCTTTTCAGAATATTTTTTACAACCCTTGCGGCATCTTTGCTTTCTTTCTTTCTTTCATCGCGCATTTTTTTTAGTTGTTTCTTTTGTGCTTTTATTCTGTCTTCTTCATTGTTCCTTTCCAAATATTCTTTTCCACCCCTCATGCGCTCTAGTTTTTTTTCCCAAGCTGCGAGGTCAGCTAAAGCATCTTCATGCAATTGTAGTAACAGTCTTCCCTGCGCTCTCATTCTTCTTGCTTCAGCTCGTCCCGGAAAACACATCTTTTTTAAAGCGCGCAAAGGTCCAAGTACAGAATGTGCATTGTTAGAAAAAATAACAGATATTAATAAAAATAAAAAATTTTTATTTTTCATTTTTTTCTACTTTGGTTTTTTAAGAAATTTTAAAGAAAGAAAAAAATAAAAACAACAGGCGATAAGTTAAAAAAATATCTTTATTAAAAGTAAAATAAAAATAATACTTTTATTTTTCAAATGTGATTTTTATGTTTTTTGTTTTCACTACAAGAAAGCTGGTTTTTCAATCCTACTGCACACAAAATACCCCTTGAACAGAAACATCCGCCTCTCTGTCCATTTTTAAGAACAGAAATGTCCCGGAACATAATTTTCCCACCACCACGGGAAGCATGCTATGAATCCGCGTTAACATAAAAACACATCCACACAGCAGCACATCTCTCTCAGATACCGGGCGAGACAAGACCATGGCTAATGACCCCACATCAAAACGTTAATTTTGAGGATCTTCGTGTGGGAACCTCACCACTCTTTCCGTCAGTATTTCTTCTTTTTCTAGCTCTTGCGGGTTCTCCTCTAATCCCATTCGACAAATATGTATTATCTCATTATTAACGGCACCTAATTGCTGTCGCAGCCTGTTTATAGATCTATCATCACCTATCTCTAAGGATACATTAAGGTAGGCTTGAAGCCTATTACGCTTATCCTCCAAGGTTCTGAGCCAAATCTCTTGCCTCTGTTCTTGAGTCATTTTTTCAAACTTCATGGATAATGTTTCCCCCTCTCTTCCATCATCTTCTCGAGCGATTTTTCCAAACCTCATTGATGACTGTATGAGTTGTGCCACAAATCGGTCTTCTCTTTCACGTTCGGCACGCTGTTCTAAACGTTCGGCACGCTGTTCAAATTCTTCTCTCTTTCTCTCTTGACGCACCCTTTCTTCTTCTTTTCGTTTTTCTATTCTTTCCGCCACAAGTGGGTCTTGTCTTGCCCATTCGACAGCCTGCCGTAATCGCTCTTGACGGGCCCTTTCCTCTTCTCTTTCTTGTTCTCTGCTTCCCTTCCTCACCCTTTTTTCTTCAGAGGTCGTGTGAAGAACTCTCATTTTTTTCCCCAATACCCTCAAAAATCCCCCTACAGAATGCGCATTATTGCAAAATAAAGCAGATAGAAGGAAAAATAATATTTTTCTATTTTTCATGATTAGATCCTTTTTTGTTTTTAAAACATACATTTGGTTAAATTTTAATTTAAAAAAATAAAAAAATCAATAAAATGGTTTTAATAAAAAATATTATCATTGATAACAAAATCGTGTTATTTTCCTTTTTTTTCAAAGAAGGTTTTTTTATATCAATTTATCTTTTTTATGAAAAAACACTGACTTTTCAGCTGAGGCGCATTATAAAAATATTGTATAAACTGCCACCATGCCTCCTCAAAGGAGAAAATCTATATAAATCTCTGATAAGAGCTGGATAAAAGTTATTGCTCACTGGAATGATCCCTGCCCCTTTGCAAGACCTCTCTTTGGTCAATCTCGTCTTCATTGGGCTCAAAAATCAAAAGATCCTCCAGTCTTTGTTGTATATGCCGCACTGACGCCTGCTCCTCCTCTATCCCCATATCATTTTGGCTTTGTTCTAAAATCATCTCATCATTTCTTTCTTCTTCGTGAGTTATGGCTGTTTCTCTTATAACTTCTCGTGGCCTTCTATTTTCCTCCATTATCTCCCTTACAACCTCCTGAAATACCTCTCCCGCTTCATCTGCTTTCTTTTTTGCCCCTCTCTTAATCCCACCAAAAAATTTACCTCTTTTCGAGTAAGAATCAGAAGAAAACACAACAAAAATTAATAAAAATAAAAATTTTTTGTTTTTCATCGACGCTCTCATTGTTTTTTTTATTAATATTATTTAAAAAGTAAAACAATGCAATGGTCATAAAAATAAAAATTTCTTTTTATAAATAAAATAAAGCTTAAAAAATCCTTTTTTTTCAAAGAAGATTTTTTTATATCAATTTATCTTTTTTATGAAAAAACACTGACTTTTCAGCTGAGGCGCATTATAAAAATATCGTATAAACAGAGGTGCCCCTTCTCTGCCCCTTGCATCCAAGAGGCTTTTTGGGCTAAAATTCAGGAGCTTTGGGGTATAGCCAAGCGGTAAGGCACCGGTTTTTGGTACCGGCATTCCCAGGTTCGAATCCTGGTACCCCAGCATTTTTTGAATGGATAAAGGGAACATGATGATGATATCAGAGCTTCTACCATTTACGTCTTCACAAGAATTATCCCTCGAAACACTCCAAGAATTCCTGCGCACCATGTGGCGCATACGCCGCGCAGAGGAGCGGGCCGTGCAACTCTATACCATGGGGAAGATCGGCGGCTTTTGTCACGTATACATTGGGCAAGAGGCCATTGCTACGGCAGCCTCTGCTGTGATGGCTCCTCAAGATACCATGGTGACCTCCTATCGATGCCACGGGCACATGATTGCACGAGGCGCAACCCTTCAGAGCGTCTTAGGAGAGCTGTTGGGGAAAAAATCAGGCTGTTCCGGTGGCAAAGGTGGCTCCATGCATATGTTCCATGTGGAGAAGAATTTTTATGGAGGCCATGGCATTGTGGGGGCACAAACAGCTTTGGGGACAGGCATGGCCCTTGCCCATGTCTACAAGAAAGATAATGGCGTTTGTTTCACTTTTCTCGGAGATGGTGCCACCAATCAGGGCCAATTTTTTGAAGCCATGAACATGGCCGCTTTACTCAAACTCCCTGTGCTTTATCTCATAGAAAACAATGAATACTCCATGGGAACATCTGTGAAACGAGGGTGTGCTGGAGGGGCATTGTATAAACGAGGCGAACCCTTCGGCATCCAAGGCTGTCAAACGGAAGGACATGATGTGCAACAGTTACACCACCTCTTTCACAGCGCCGCCCAGTACGTACGGGAAAAACAACATCCATTTATCATCGAAATTCTTACCCATCGATTCCAAGGACACTCCGTCACAGATCCTGGAAAATATCGCACAAAAGACTGCGTAGACAATTTAAAGACCCAACGTGATCCCATCGCCCTTCTCTCCGCCTTTCTTCTCGCCCAGGGATGGCCAGCAGAACACCTGGAGGCACTCGATGATGAAGTACGACAGGAGGTTAAAGACGCTATTGCTCAGGTGGAAAAAGACCCAGAACCCAGCATGGAAGACCTCTACACCCACGTGCTTCTATAAGGACACCCCAGCACGCATGCATATGCTTCATAGCGCATCCCTCACAAAACTCGTCACTGATGAAAAAATCCATGGCAGAAAAGAACAGAGCACGAAGGACCGTGCACACTTATGTCTCAGGGACTCCCACAACATCTCTTTTTAAGCCCCCCCCCAACGAGATACTTATGATGGAGTCTTTTTCCCAAGATTCTGAAAGCGTTGATTAAACCTTGCGAGCTGCCCCTTCTCCACCAAATGCTGCTGCTTGGTCCAAGCCATGTGGCTTTTGGGATCAATATCCAGAATCAGACGACTGTCCTTAGCACCCCACGTAGACCAGGACGGCACCTCCGTACCATCAGTCATAACAATAACAATGGGATGATAATTGGGATGTATATTCTTTTTCATAACACCTCTCTCACAAAAAAATCATACGTGTAGTATAGGGTAAAAAATAAAAAAACACCATACGCCCTCATAAAAGCGTATGGTGCTTCTTTGTCGTAAGTTTAAAGTATCGTTTTTACCCTTACGCCGATGCAAGTTGGGCTTGCACCAAAGGTGCAATTACATCTTTGTTCTTCAGAACCACATCTAAAGCAGCATGAGCTTGTGCCCTTTCCATCTCTTTTTCCACATTCTGTAGCGCAACTGCTTCATCCATCATGGCATTTCCTACCAAGGCCTCTGCAACTGGTTCTGGCATTTCCACTATCCGATCTTTAGCATACCCTGCGCTCGCAATAAGTGCAAAAGCTATGGGAATGAAAAAAAGTCCCTTGTTCATATGAACTCCTTTTATTATTTGACTTCAGTACTAATAATACACGCAAGTTGGTAAAAAAATTATGAAAAAATAAGTAAAAAAAACAGAAGCTCTCTTCTGAGTGCTCTAAAAGAAAAAACATTCCACATATCCATAGATATCAAAGACATTTTGTGATAGACTTGGTGGTGAAAAATTTCCTTTTTAAGGCGGAGCAGAGTGATGGCGGATTTTCTTTTTTCCCTCATGTCCTTCATAATCGTCCTTTTTCCTTTGGTCATGATCCATGAGTTGGGGCATTACTGGGCGGCGCGGCGATGTGGTGTACATGTGGAGGTTTTTTCCATAGGCATGGGGCCAAAATTATGGGGCTGGACAGACAAAGCGGGGACCCACTGGAAGATATGCGCACTGTTTCTGGGGGGATATGTGAAAATGAAGGGCGATGGGGATATTGCCAGCAGCAGACCCGCACCCGCCACATCTGCAAAAGAGCTTGAGGGTAACTTTTTTACTAAACCGCCGTTGCAACGCATTTTTGTGGCTCTTGCAGGGCCATTTATGAATTATCTCACTGCATTCCTCTTGGTTTTTGCACTTAATATGGGGGTGGGCACCCAGGAGTATCGCTCCACTTTGGGCGCCGTGACAAAAACAGGCATTGGTTTTAAAGGGGGCTTGCGGGAAGGGGATCGTATCCTTTCCATTCAAAGCGTACCAACACCCACCCGAAGCAGCATCTTCAAGGTACTGGAAGATACCCCATCTTCCCAGCCCCTCCACGTGGATGTGCAGCGTCAAGAAAATGTTTTAGCCTTCACCCTCACGCACCCTGAGGGGAGTGAGACTAAGTCATGGATGGGCTCCTTAGGAATTTCTTATGATATGGGGGCATGTTATTACTCTGGGCCCCTTTCCATAGGGGAGTCTCTGAAAAATGCAGGAGATTTTGTGCTGGCTTCTTTTCGAGTCTTAAAGGCCCAAAGCATTTCTCATTTTCAAGGGCCGTTGGGCATTGCCCACCAGGCATTCCTCATTTTTCACAAGGGATTTTTTGATATTATTTTCTTCATGGCCCACCTTTCTGCTGGCCTTGGCATGCTCAATATTCTTCCTATACCGCTTTTGGATGGAGGCAACGTTTTGCTTACCATCGTGGAGTGGGTACGTAGGAAACCTTTATCCGAAAAGCTTCAAAATGTGGTCTTTATGGTTGCATTCCTTTTCTTAGCGGGCTTTTTCATTCTATTGTCCTGGCAGGATCTCAAACGCCTGCTGCCCTAAATATACAGCAAGGAAAGAGAGGGGGGGGGGGGGAGATTATCTCTCCCGTCAGCTCTCTCCAACATATTTCCAACCCTAAATGACAAATGTGTTGTCTGCAGGCATGAACCATGTGCCAACATCATGGGTGGATAAAAGCTTCTTGAGCTTCGACTCCCCTGCATAGCTCACATCGTGACATACAAAAACAAAAACCACACTCAGACAAAATTTTTTCATGATAGACATAATACCCTCCTGTGCAAACTAATATTTAAATTCGTGCATCACCACCGTGGCCAGGACTATAAAATCCACCCCAAGTAGGAGCATGGATTTTTTTGTGAGAAGCATTTCCGGATTGCGTCACCACATACACAAAAAGCATCACAAAAAATCGCTCCATTTTCCATTTTTTCCATCTTTTTTTCTCCACACTTCCCCCCTTTCTCCCTAACGACATCTACTACTTTGCTGCCCCAAATTCATCCCAAGAAACTCATCGGTTCTCGGCAAAGTTGTGGGAGAAATCATCACCTGTTCATCCCGCATGGAACACGGAATCCCCCTGTTGGGAAGAATATGACCAAGCATCTCATACGCATCGGCTTTCACGCTTTTCGGCATAATCACCCCACAAAAAATCAGGCTCATGGCCCATGCTTTTTTGATAAAAGTATTTTTTTTCATATTTGCTCTTTGTTTTTTGTTCTTTTTTTATATTCCTATAAAAATATTTATAAATAACTAATATATCTGTTTTTTCACAATAAAAACATTTTTCAGAGCACACAGAAGAAACACATCCTCCTCTTGTGTTCTCGCACCTCCTTTGATAGCATCTTCTCTGTAGGGTGACGGGGTCATAGCTCAGCTGGGAGAGCGCTAGGATGGCATTCTAGAGGTCGGCGGTTCGATCCCGCCTGGCTCCACCGTTTCTGTGAGGACACAAAAGAAGAAGAGAGAAATGAATGGACAGAAAGAATCTTGAGGATGCTTTGCACAACCTTTCCCTTCCACAAAATGTTTTTCAGCGCATAGCAGATTTTTTCATGACCTTCGAGAAAGAAGGGGTGGATGTGGACGACATGCCAGAGTCTCTCAATATCCTCTTTCCCAATAAGCGGGTATATCTCATCCTCTTCCAAGGAGAAAGTCAGCAATTTTGGATTTCTTCCCCCCTGTGCGGCGGTCGACATTTTTTTTATGATGACAAGGATCACCTCTGGAAAGACACACGAAATGGAAAGGAGCTTTTTGCATTTCTGCAGGAGGAAACCTTACTGCTTTTAGGAAAAAAATAGGAAGAAAAAACTTCCTACACAAGGAGAAGGACTATGGAGTGTGGTTTAGTTGGGCTTCCCAATGTGGGAAAATCCACGTTGTTTAACGCGTTAACGGCAAAAGCCATGGCGCAGGCTGCTAACTATCCTTTTTGCACGGTAGAGCCCAATCGCGACTCTGTGGCGGTTCCAGATCATCGCCTGAACGTTCTTGCGGATCTGGCGAAGTCCAAAAAAATCATTCCCACCAGCATCACTTTTGTGGACATTGCCGGCCTCGTAAAGGGGGCAAGTCAAGGAGAAGGGCTTGGCAACGAATTTTTAGGGCATATCCGAAGGGTTTCAGCCATTCTTCATGTGGTGCGATGCTTTGAGGGAACAGATATTATCCATGTGGAAGGACGAGTGGATCCCATCCATGACATTGGCATCATTGAGACAGAGCTCATGCTTGCAGACCTGCAAAGCATCACCAAAAGACGTGGGGCAAAAAAAAAGCATGTGGATGAGAAGTATGACAAGCTTCTGGATAAAGCAGAAAAAGCTTTAAGCAACTGGGCGTTTGCCTCCACAGCGCCATGGACCGAGGAGGAACGCCCCCTTTTAAAGCAGCTTGATCTGTTGACACTTTTGCCCATGATTTATGTATGCAATACGTTGGAAGGTCAGGAGGATTCCCCCCTGGTCCACACAGTACGAAACCATGTCAAGGCCTCGCCCATGAATGCCCCGGTGCTCACCATTTCTGCCCACATGGAGTCAGAGCTTTCACAGTTCTCTCCAGATGAGCGTACAGCATTTTTTCAGAGCACACCCATGGCGGAATCTGGTCTTGATCGCCTCATTCGGGAGGCCTATGCACACCTCAACCTCCATACTTTTTTCACAGTGGGGCCAGAGGAAACGCGAGCATGGACCATCCCCAAAGGTACCATTGCCCTTGATGCTGCACGAGTCATCCATACAGACTTTCAGCGTGGTTTTATTCGAGCAGAAACCATTGCATACGATGATTACATCACCTACAAGACCCCCGCAGAAATTAAATCAGCTGGTCGCCTCCGCGCGGAAGGAAAGGATTATGTGGTACAAGATGGAGATATTTTGTTTTTCCGCCACAATGTCTAGGTGGTGTCGACATTTAGTGTTTTTATGTTATAATATTTTAGCACCAAGAAGGGGGATTAGAATGTTATACGATTTAAGAGATGATCAATGGGAAATAATAAAAGATATCTT
>CAZLKT010000004.1:0-64781 GCA_964560205.1 uncultured Holosporaceae bacterium
CATTGATTATCTCTTAAATCGTATAACATTCTAACCTCCCTTCTTGATGCTAAAACGTTATAACACAAAAATACTAAATGTCGACACTACCTAGATCATACTTTTATGGGCTTTATAGCCATGGCTCTGATCAAATTGGAGGTTTGTTAACAGTGCCTAAATTCATGTGTATTTTGCTCCCATTGTGGGAGTACAAGATCTATGATATCCCTTCATCCATAAATTTAGAAAAACGCATCGGATTCCATGACTCTATTCTGTGCTTCCTTCCTCCAAGAACAATTGAATTTCTGGAATTTTTAATACATTTCCTTGAAAATATTTAACATTTATCCTCACCAGTTTCTCTTTCTTTTCTGACAATTCACATGTGGTACCATGAACTTATATGCTTATTTCAGACTCATTTTCTTGTTTTGATTTATAATGAGGGTGTTTTACTAGAAAGTAATTAAATATATCAGATTATATAATATTTTTTGACATTTTTTTAAAAATCATTATAATTAAGAGAATTGAGATTAAGGTACAGGAGCGTTATGAGAAAATCTTTTTCATATATGGTTTTTTTATTTTTTTTATGGGGAACAGATGGGTATGGTTCGGATGCATGTCGGGTCCAAGTGGAAAAGGCAGAGGAACTTGCCAAATTTAAACTAAAACAAGAAATAGAGAACGCGCACAAAAGCGATATGGATCAATTGAGAAAAAACAATGAAAATCTTGTAGAAGAACTCCGTATCGCTCAAGGGAATTTCAATAGAGTGAATGATGAATGCATTAGTGCTCAAAAAAACCCAATGGGAGCTTTAAGAAGAATAGTTGATGAAGCTGTTAAAGAAAAAGAAACAAAATATAATAAGTTCAAAGAAGAAGCGGAGAAACGAATTGACTCTTGTCAAAAGAAAGTCGATGAAATGTCTCAATACCAAGGGGCGTATTTTTGTAGCAATGTTGGTACGACGGCAGAGCTAGCCGTAGAGCTTCAAAAGTCTCAAAAAAAGAATGAGGAATGTAAAGCAGTAATAGATCTTCTGACAAATGATTCTTCACAATTAGAAAGTTTAAAAAAATTAAGACAAGAGGAGTTCATAAGTGACATTGTCGACTTAGAAACAAAAAAATTAAGACAGACAGTAGATCAATTAGCAGATAGTAAAAGTGCGTTAGAAAGTGATAAAAAGGGTTTACAAACAAGTTTAGATGCGTCAGAAAGGGATAAAAAGGGTTTACAAAAAAGTTTAGATGCGTCAGAAAGTAATAAAAAAAAGTTACAAGAAATTTTAGATGCGTTAGAAAGTGATAAAAAGGGTTTACAAACAAGTTTAGATGCGTCAGAAAGGGATAAAAAGGGTTTACAAAAAAGTTTAGATGCGTCAGAAAGTAATAAAAAAAAGTTACAAGAAATTTTAGATGCGTTAGAAAGTGATAAAAAGGGTTTACAAACAAGTTTAGATGCGTCAGAAAGGGATAAAAAAAAGTTACAAGAAATTTTAGATGCGTTAGAAAGGGATAAAAAATCTTCGTGTGAATTAGACGATAATAAATTATTAAAAATTGAGAACCAAGGATCAAAAGAGAAAATAGATAACCCAAGGTCCCCTGAAGCAAGTCTTTTGCAAACAAATTTTAACTATTCTGGAATGGCAGTAGGCCTCGTAGGTCTTGGGATAGCAGGATACATCGCATACTCCTTCCTATACCCAAAGTATAAAGCATGGGCGGCAGCAAAATCTGAGAAAGGAACTCTTTTGGCAAAGAAGAAGCTAGCAGTGATTGCTCCCCAAGAGAAGATCAATACGAGCAATAAAAAACCCGTTGGATCTAAGGGAAGAATAAAGAAACATATTCCAACAACCGAAGCTTAGAAGAAGAGAGCTCTCAGCATTTCCTGTAAGATTTTCTGTGAGAAAAAACTTGCTTCACTGGGGGGGGCGTAAAAAAACAAATCCCTCATAATCTGCGCTCACCCGGCGTTCTTTTTTGTCCTTTCCTTTGATGGTGAGTCCTTTTTCCTGGAAGATGGTGGTAGTCTCTGAAAACTTTACAGAGAAAGAGAGTGCGTCTTGTATACAATGTATCCATGCGCGCTCTTGTTCTTCGTTGTGCTGGGCATAGCAATAATGAAGGGAAAAATCTATAAACATGCGATCAAAGGAACGAACACTGTGCTTTTTTTCTAAAAGCGTGTAGGGCAAATCTATTTCTGGATTCACAATGGTGAGTATGGGTATCACTGGTGAATCCTTTTTTTGTAAGAAATGCAAAAACATAAGCCACCACGTATTTTCCGTGTCTTTTGTAATCATATCTTGTGCTCCTGGCATGATTTATTTTTCTTTCTGCCCGTGGGGATACGCAGAAAAAATTTTGATTCCATAGTAGTTTTTCTTATATGTCATAGGTGTACTTAGCACCGAAAAAGTTTTTTTCCCCCAGACAACACGATGTGCCATAAAGATTTTTTGGTCCATGCGCATGATAAGGAGATATGCCTCTCCTGAAAAATAAAGCCCTCCGTTATGGGAGAGGGGATAGGGAAGAGAGATGGGTTGTGGCCATGCCCAAAACTGACCTAAGAGCTTCCATTTTTCCTCCAGGCCCCCATTTTCGTGAGGAACAGAAAACTTATGATAAAGGTGAACACGTTCTTGCAATTTTCCCACGAGCATTTCTGTTTCCTCATTGTGGTTACCCCAGATGATAAAGTTTATGTGTCTGAAGCCATGGTGCAGTATAATCCTGAAGAATTGCTACCTCTCCACGATGTTCGTACAAGAGGCTCAGAATTTCCAACACCGCATGTTGGAAAACCGAGGGAACATCGGATTTTTTCATACCATAGCCTGCCTCATACACCACAGAAATCTCTGGGCTTTTCCATTGAAAGGGCAGCGTAATAATAATGCTTTCCCCAGCAATGGTTGGCGTCAATGTATATCCCGTTTCTGGAATTTTTTTCTCTTTCACAAAAACTTCTAAGACTTTTAAGATGGGACCATATGGTAGGGTAAATCGATGATTGCGGTGGGAAACTTTTATGGTTTTCTTGAGAAAGGTTTTGTTGAGCTGATCCTCCACCCAATCCATGGCAACATCCAGCAAATGAAACAGTGTTTGAGACGATTCATTGTCAGGAAGTCGCAGGTATGTCTTCATGAACTTTTCTGAAAAAAGAAGTTCTTTTCTTTTGTTTATAATCAATGTTTCCATAGTGAAATCCTTTGTTAAAATGAGGGCTTCACAAAATAGTTTTGAAAAGAAGATATTTATAAAGGGCTTCAATGTTTAAAAGTGTGTGGGAAAAAATTACTCTGATTTCACATGCACACCGCGGATGGCGTGAAAGTTTTTTATGCCTCCTCCCACCCGTTTACTTATGTCAAGTTCTAAATCAGGCTTTGCAGAATAAGGGTCACGAATGACAGAAATATCTTGGCGATCAACGATTTGATATGCTTCATAAAAATCACCAAAAAGAATGGGGATTTTTTTCTCTGCATCTCCAGAAAGCGACGGAAGATCATCAGATAAAAAAACAGGATAACCAAGAAATGTGGTAGTTCGATTCTCAAGAGAAAATGGTTGCCATAAAAAACTGCCATTCTTATCTTTGAGGGACCGTACTTTTGAAAAAATCTCACGAGAAAGGATCCATGAAGCTTTTGAAAGATATTGTGTTTCAAGGCTGTACACCAAATCCATGAGAAAGGCCGACAAATCTTCGGGAAGATCATTCCCTTCGACAGAAGCAACCCAAAGCTTTCCGTGGATAGGCTCTTCTGAAAGCTCATAGCTCGTAATGCCCTTTGGAGAGTTTGGTTCTCCTCCCAAGAGAAAGGCTTTGTTTTCTCCCTTCATAATGGTATTGGTGATTTTTCCCACAAGCCACGCACCAATATCAAAGGAGGAGTCATCAATGAGATCTTGAGATATGTGTTGGCGAGAGAGAATTTTGTGTACAGGAAAAATAAGTTTTTTAATCTTTGGAGAAAAGAATTCATCATCTTTATATTTTTCCTTATTTTCCCCTGAATCCCACAGAAAATTTCCTGGCTTTTCTTCTACCAAAAGCTCGTACTGGGCACGCCCGATGGAAATAACGGAAGCCAATGAGCGCATGAGAGAGTGCTGATGAATGTTTTCCAATACTTCAAGAGAGAGGAGTGTGGGCAGCAAAATACCACCTTCCATCTGGGCTGTGAAGGATTTTTTTTCAAAGGGAAAAAGCACCTCCTCTCTTCCTTTTCGGATGTACTCTAAGAAAGCTTTTTTATGCTCCTTCTCGTGATGTGAGGTCATGGAGGAAACATCAGTGGTGGGACGGTGATGCTCTATGGATATTTTCTGAATTTTTGTATGCAGGTCATCCATGACAGTGTTAAGCCTGGAAATTTTATCTTCCACAAGGGGGTCCCTTGTATTTTTTTCTAACGCAGAAATCCGCTCTTCTTGTGTGTGCTTAAATTCTTCAAAAGCTGATGACAATTCTTCCACTGCGCTTTTCATTAAATTATATGGTGTAGACATGATGATCCTTTGGTTAAAATGCGTAATCAACGTTACAAAGACATGGGGATTATTTTTTAATGATGTTGGTGAGATTGTGTACCATGGAAAAAAAACAGGATTGTTTTTCCACATTTTTGAAAATTTCTACTTTGGCATGGGGGTTGCACGGTTGGTTTACAAAGGAAATTTCCTTTAAATCTCCTTCCACAATATGACGTATGCCTTGTGCTATATAGGTCTTTTTTATGAGAAATCCGATGGAGAGGCCCTCATTGCCTTCACACAAACGCTGATACACATCTTGAGCTTTTGCAAGTTCTAAAAAAAGTTTGCCTTCCACATATAAACCATGATCATCTTCTTGCAGATCCATACATGTGCCAACAAACTCCTCCATATCATGTTCAAAATAAAGATGTGGCCAACGTCCTCGGTGTCTCCATCCCTCTAAACTTTTACGGAAAGCACCATGGAGGATGCGATCCTGGGAAAAATCTAAGGACGGTGTGCTGGCATATCCCCAAAATGTTCCACTGTTGTGTAAAGATTTTACAGCAACAAAGCTGTTGCCATAAGCTAATTTTATCATATGGTTATCCTCGTGAATTTTTAAAGGACATCTTGGTGCGGAAGGGGGGGGAAACCTATGAGAGCTCTTTTTTCATTGACGGTTAAAAATTCTACATTCTTCACGCGATCCCAGACTTTTTCTCGATGCACAGAGAGGGCGTCAATTTTTTCCTTGTCACATGAAAGCACAAAAGAATCATGAAACGCCACAGTGAGCCATTGATTAATATGTCCAAAAATAAAACTCCACAAAGGGAGAACCGTTTCCTCCCAGAAATGCCCCCGGGCCTCACGATAGTTAGAAAAAGTAGCATCTCCTTGCAGGCCAATACATAGAGGAGGCACACCAAAAACCTTTGTGATTTCTCGAGCTACATAGTTTCGACCTTCTGTGAAATCTAAATCTTTTGGAGAAAACCCCATCTCTTTCCACTCAAAATCCCCCTCCAGCATCATCATTTTTCCTGCATTGTCTTTTCCTGCATACAAACGTTCTAAATCTTCTCGAAGCTGAGTCCGCTGTGTATCTGTAAGACCTTGTCTTCCATTACGAACAATAAGCGCACCAGAAGGTCGACCTCCATTTTGTAAAAGGGCAACATTATGGCTGATAACAGTATTATGCAAATCAATGGAGGATTGCGCAGACATGAGGGGACTCAGCCCATACCAATCATCCAAAGGATTAAAAAACTTGATATGCAAAAGGGACGAATATCCTGTTAAAGGGTCACACGATATGGTATGACGTGTGCTGCCCACCTGGTATTCGTATCCAAGGGGCACTCCTTTTTTTCCTGGAATAACGGAAAGGCGATCGGGGCGCAAGGCATACAATTCCACAGGATGTTTTTTTTCTTCACAGACAGCCTCCACATACCCGTTACCAGAGAGCAAAAGATGAGAGACAAGTGCTTCTAAAAAAGATTCACGACTTTGAAGAGGATTTGGGGATTGTAAAAGATCCAGAACTGGGTGCTGCAGAATCCTCTCATCCTTTTTATGCAAGACTATGGGGATGCTTGCAATACTTCTGGCAAGAAGATTGACACAACGATACACAACGGGATTTTTATAATACCCCTGACGTACTTGGTTTTCAAAGTAATTTTCTGTCCAAAGAGGTCTTCCTACGGGCTGATATACAAAGCTTGAAAAGCTGGTGGACTTTTTTTCCAACGGCTTTTTCTGCAAAAAAGAAAATATATTCATAAAACTCCTGGGTGACACTTGCTATGAAAAACCCATTGAGGAGATACTTCTTTGTATAGCACACTCCTCTTTCAGGAATCAATTTTTCAGGTTTTTTTCATGTCCCCTTCCACCCTCCTTTCTTCTCCAGAACATATGCTCCCTCTTTTAAAAGCCTTGTACCCCCATGTGGAATGTGCATTGCATTACAGTAACAGCTATACACTCTTAGTGGCGGTAGTATTGTCTGCACAATGTACAGACAAAAGTGTCAATAAAGCAACGACGGAACTTTTTCAGCATGCACACACTCCCCAGACCATGGTGGATCTTGGACAAAAGCAATTAGAGGACTTTATCCAGAGACTTGGACTGTATCGAAGAAAGGCTCTGCATATCATAGAGCTGAGTAAAATCCTTCTGGAGAAATATGGAGGGGAAGTTCCTCGAGACACAGAGGACTTGGAGGCTCTTCCTGGAGTGGGACGAAAAACCGCTTGCGTTGTAAGGAATGTATGGTTTCATGAGCCAGAAATTCCTGTGGATACTCATGTCCTTCGTGTGGCTCGCCGCCTAGGATGGAGCATGGCCACCACTCCCCGCACCATGGAAAAAGATCTTCATCAGCTTATTCCCTCTGCATGGAAAAAAGATGTGTCACTTTTGCTTATCCAACATGGAAGGACCATGTGCAAGGCACCCAGACCTCAATGCCACATCTGCCCTCTGGCTCAAGGTTGCCCATTTCCGTCTTCTTCCTCCAGTACAGTATCTTCTTCCACATCACAGAGTTCGTGACCTGATACCAATGAAGAATCTTCTTCATCATCCTGTGGTGGTGTACGCACCAGAGAAATTTTGAGTAATATGACCAATTCTGTTAAATACGTATGAGTGTGCTTTTCACAAAATAAGCTTCCAATAATGGGAAATCGTGAGAGGTATGGTATACCTTCCGTATTGGTTCTTTTTTGCTCCTCCATTAAACCGCCCGTTACAATCACTTGATTTTCTTTTGCCACAATGACAGAGTCCATTTCTCGAATTTGCACAATGGGAACATTGGAGACCACAGTTTGTTCCGATTGCATAGAAACCGTTGGGTCCGATCTGTATCCCACCACACGAGAAATAGTTGGGTGAAGTGACAAGATAATCTCCTCTGTTTCAAAGTTAATAGATGGGTGAACGTAGAGAAGCAACCCAATGGGAATAGTTTTAATGGTACTCATGGAGCGTTGCGTATTGAATTTCTTCTTTTTTGATTCTTGGTCATGAGCCTCTGTGACCATCTCAAAAAAAACTTCATTTCGTGCTACCTTCAGAACAGCTGACTGGTTATTCAGCACAGTAAGCCGAGGGTTTGCCAACGTACGCACTTTTCCAAAATTTTCTATAAAGCTCGCTAAAGTAGAGAGATACTGATTTTTCACAGAAAAGGAAAAAAAACCTTGAGAAAGTGAGATGCTCTGTTCATCTCCATGGCTTTGCATTTTTGAGAAAACACTCCAATTAATTCCCCCTTTATATTCATCCATGAGATCCACTTCTATGATTTTTGCTTCAATGAGCACCTGGGTTGTCGTAAATTTTTGTAACTTTGCCACATACGCAGCAATGGCTCGGTGTTGGGCCTCTTTTCCATATACAGAAAGAATTCCACTGTATCTGTTCATGGAATAAGACGCAGACGCCCCTTCATCCCATTGTACTTCCTCCACGTGCCTATATTTCCTTTTTGGGGGATATTTTGTGCTGTCCCTGTCCTTATATTTATGCTTATATACATCTTTTTTCTCTTCATGTGCCTTTTTTTCTTTTTGTTGCCCCTTTTTTTCCTTCCTACACGAAGCATGCAAAATCAGGGCAACATTTTTTTCCATTTCCTCCCAAAAATCTATAGTGTTAGCGCTTTCCAAAATCACCTTTGATCCATCATCCCTACTATCTTCTACTTGATTTTTTTTAGGTGTTAAAAGTGTTGTTTGTATGGAGGTATGGGTTTTTGTAGTACGCACACCAAGAAGAAATTGAATATTGTAATCCTTCAAATATGGTTCATCTGCATAAATACTGAGGGTGTTTTGAGAAAAAACATATCGAACCCCAAGCATAGGACATAAGGTCTCTAAAAGCTCGTGCAAGGAAATATTGTGTCCATTATAAGAAATTTTTTTTCTTTCCTGTAATGATGGATCCACAACAATGTTCATGGAAGCTTGTTGTCCGATCTCCCAAAAAATATCTCTCAGGGGAAGCTCACCACATAAACACAGGGAAATTTTCCTTTCCAGCTCCAGAGGAGGAGACTTTTTTTTCGTGATAAAAAATTTTTGCTGGTCATGGACAGGCGCCTGCCCAGGCTGTTCTGAAAAACCATCATTCCGAGGAGGAGCGACTGTGGGCACAGGGGTATGCTGCATGCACCCAGAATGCATAAGAAAAATCATGAGAAAAAAACCTCCCCGCCATAAAAAGTTTTTCATGAAAAGACATGTCATGGAGTTTTTTCATTCATACCATCTTTTTTCTCATTGTACAAATGTTTTATAAGTAAAAATTTATGATTTATTTATAAAAAATAAATAAAAAATTTTACAAAAATGGATGGGGTGAAAAAAAGAAGAAGAAGGAGCTTTGCTCATCAACTTCCATGTTTACGCTGCAAACATAAGTTTGCTGTCCAGATGGGGAAGGTGGATATGTTCTGCATTTTTGTGACGAGGAAAAAGGTTTTTTTCGGTACCAGTCATCCACACGGTGCTTGTAAGAGAGGAAAGCTCTTCGCAAAAGAAGTGCTGCCTGCTGTCTTCATCAAGGTACGAAAACACATCATCGAGAAGAAGGAGAGAGAAACGATGGGGATGTTTTTTTTCTCCCAGGCGTGTGAGGGCAAGCCCTAGGGAAAGAAGGATCTTCTTTTGCTCTCCCGTGGAACAGAAGGTTGCCTCCACGGCAAAGCCTTGGGGAGTGCGAGAGAAAATTTCCACGTGGGTGCGATGGGGCCCTAGGCTGGTGGTTTTACGGTGCAGATCCATTGTTCGCGTTTGTTGTAATTTGTCTGCAAGACTCTGGTGAACGGTATCAGAATTTTTCATCAGGTGCTCGAACTCCCCTTGAAGATGGAAATGTGCTTGGGGAAAGTTCCCTTGATATGCTTCCATGTCCTCTTCCAAAAGCGTGATGGTGTGACAACGTTTTTCATGAATGGTCACCATGTGTTCTGCCAAAAGTCGTTCCACACTCTGAAGCCATGCGGCGGGTGCCCCTTCGTGGAGCAACTTCTGTCTCTCTCGTAAAAGCTTTGTGTAGTTCACCATAAGAGGCCCATATTCCGGATAGCAATGGAAAACCCAGCGATCAAAGAATCCGCGACGACAAGACCACCCCTCCGTCCATAAGCGATCCATGGCTGGCACAATCCATTGCACCCCAAGAAATGTGCTCAGCTCCATGTGACTTACATTTTTCCCATGGTTCATTTTCACATAACGCGAGCTTTTTTTCGGCCCTGAGTCCGCTTCTGATAATGGGGATGCTGTGGCACCAGTTTCCACTACAAAACTTCCGGTGGTGGTATGAAAAATCCCCTCCACCATCCATGGCATGGGGGAAGAAGCCCCCTCCACCAAAAGATTCTCCGCTTTTCTATGATAAAAAAGAGAAGGAGAAGCTTTACGCAACCCCTTCCCCGGAGAAAAGAGAGATAACGCTTCCAAGATATTTGTTTTTCCAGAACCATTAGCGCCAGAGATACAAACAATGGGTGAGGAGAATGTGATGGATGCCTCCTCGTAGGAGCGAAAATTTTTTAAAAGCATGGTGTGATGTGTCATGATTTTATTCCTTTTTATCGGGAGTCAGGTGCTCCCTCAGCAAAAAAGTCAGCACACGCTCAACAAACTCCTTTGACTTTTTTATGACCTCATCCATCTTCTGAGAGATATTCTGGATGGAGGGCGAAGCAGATATGGATACTTTCTCTGCCTCCTGAAGGGTTCCTTCTAAGTCATGGGCAAGTGCCTCCATAAGTTTGCATTCTTCAGAAGAAAAAAGAGAGGCATACCCATTTTTCAGGCGATGAAGTTCCTCCATAATATCCAACGCCTGCTGTTTTTTTTGAATCAGCATGCGCTGCAGCACATCATCACCGGAGAGATGGTCAGGATGGTGAAGGTCCTCAGTAATATACTTGTCAGAGAGAGATCTGAAGGAATTGACTGTGAGGCTTTGTGAGACACCAGTGGTGGATTCTTGTGCATACACCATGAGAAGCCCATCAGAGTCCACAACAAATCGAATATGAATGCGTGCGGCCCCCTTAGGGAGAGGTGGAATCCCACTCAGGTCAAAAAGACCCAAGGATCGACACTGGGACACTAATTCCCCTTCCCCTTGTACCACATGAATTTTCATGGAGGTTTGACCTGCTTTTGCAGTGGTGAAAACATGGGATGCTTCTGCAGGAAGTGGAGAATTCCTGGGGATGAGATGATCCACAAGGCCACCCCACGTTTCTACTCCCAGGGATAGGGGCGTGACATCCAGAAGCAAAAAGGACGCCTCCTGGGTGATGTTATAAGCATACAGTGCGGACCCCAAAGCCACCGCATAATCCGGATGCATGGATGTACTCACTGCGGGAAAAATTTTCCTCAGTGCTTCTGGAACCATGGGGAGACGTGTGGTACCTCCCACCAAAAGCACACTTGTCAGGTCCTCCACAGAAAGCTCTGCATCTTTGATGGCATGGCAGGCTATGGCAATGGTTTTTTCCAAAAGAGGTGCCACCCATGTCATCAGATGATCATAGGAGACGGAAACGCCCGAAGAGGACACCACCGAAGATGACGTCTCAGAAAGGTGCTCTTTTATTTTTTTGCCTTCTTGTATCAAAAGCTCTTGTTCCATGAGGCCCAGACTTTCCCAGGGGGCGGATGCAATGTGATGTGCAATACATAAGTCCACATCATCGCCTCCCAGAAAGGGATCTCCCCCCGTGGCATACACCTTTAAAATGCCCTGGGAAAGTTTGAGAAGGGAAAAATCGAAGGTGCCCCCTCCCCAATCATAAACACCGTATACTCCATTGGCATCATGGGATACACCATAGAAAATGGCGGCGGCTGTGGGTTCGCTGAGAAGGCGCAATACTTTGAATCCTGCTACCTCTGCCGCTCGTTTGATATTATGTCTTTGCAGCTCATGAAAGTATGCAGGTACCGTAATCACAGCAGAGGAAAGATCTTTGCCGAGACACGAAACAATGTAGTGACGAAGATAACAAAAGAGGTCCACCGTGGCACGAAACATGGCAGAAAAGTTTTCTGCCGATTCCTCCAGTGTGGAGAGAATGCGTTTCACGGAGCGAATGGTCTTTGTGGGGCACATCCATTGACCCACATACACCCGATTATCCGCATCATAGGTGACAAATGATGGAATAAGACCCTGGGGGTGATCCTGATTTTTCAAAATTTGTGGGCCATCTGGATGCTGCTCCTTGCCGTCATAAAAGGACACCACACAATATGTGGTACCAAAATCGATGCCCACTGCCTTTTCTTGGCATGGCTTGGTCCTATATGCCTCTCCAATTGTGATACCCATTTTCTTCCAGAAAAGTACTCCTGCTTTCCAGAGGGTAACAAAAATCTATATTTTTGAACACTCATGTGGGTCATTTTTCCTTCCGTTATAAAAGATGTATGGTTTTTTCAAAAAAAATATTCAAAATAATATGAAAAAAGAGTGGGGGTACATATGATCACATGTCTTAAAAAATACAAACCTGAAATTCTCGGCGCAACGGTGTGCTTAGCATTAGGCATGGCTGTGGGGTATTTCACCCATGGGGGGAAGGATGCGTGGTATCGTGCCCTCAATCATCCCTCTTTTACGCCACCATCATGGGTTTTTGCGCCTGTGTGGACCATCCTCTATCTTCTCATGGGAGTGGCTTTTGGGAAAATATGGAAACAACGAGACCACCAGCCGAGGCTTCTCTGGCTTTTTTTCATACAATTTGCACTGAATCTGCTCTGGTCCCCCCTTTTCTTTTCTCTTCATTCCATAGGGCTTGCCTTCGTGGATATACTTCTCCTGTGGGGGATGCTTTTCTCCATTCTCCTCTGTGTTCGGAAAGATGCCTTCCTCTTATCTTGCTTTCTCCCATATTTTCTCTGGGTCAGTTTTGCCACGGTATTAAATGGAGCTTATTTTGATAAAAACGGGGGAATATGCTTGTGTTCTCTAGGGGGTTTTGTAACATAAAGATTTTTGACATAAAACTCCCCCTCATTTTTGAGATTTTTTTCAAAAAGAGCGCTTTGTTATCCCCTAGGAAAAGATTTGTGTTCGGGATACACTAAAGAGAGTGTATGAGTGATGAACCGAGGTTCTTGTGTTTAAAAAGGTACTCATTGCCAATAGGGGGGAGGTGGCCCTTCGGATTCTTCGTGCATGCAAAGAATTGGGCATAGAAACCGTTGTGGTGCACTCCACTGTGGATGCAGATTCCATGGCAGTACGCTTATCCCATGAGAGTGTTTGCATAGGACCGGGACCAGCTGGGGAAAGCTATTTAAACATGGCAGCCATCTTTTCGGCAGCAGAGGTCACAGGAGCTGATGCCATCCACCCGGGCTTTGGATTTCTTTCAGAAAATGCCACTTTTGCCTCTGCGGTGGAAGCCCATGGACTGGCTTTCATTGGTCCAAAGGCAGAACATATTGCCTCCATGGGGGATAAAATTCGTGCCAAAAGCACAGCACAAAAACTTGGCCTCAAAACTATCCCCGGGTCACCTGGATCAGTTGAGAGCCTTGATGCCGCAAAAAAAATTGCAGAGGAGATAGGCTACCCCGTGCTTATCAAAGCAGTGGCTGGCGGTGGTGGCAAAGGAATGCGTGTCGTTCACACTCCTGCTGATATGGAAACCGCCTACTCTTGGGCAAAGTCGGAGGCCTTTCAGAGCTTTAAAAATGATGATGTCTACATAGAAAAGCTTCTGGAGCGCCCGCGTCATGTGGAGTTTCAAATTATTGGCGATATGCATGGCACAGTAGTATGCTTGGGAGAGCGCGATTGCTCCCTTCAGCGCAAACATCAGAAGATTTTTGAGGAGGCTTTGTGCCCCGTTTTATCACCAGAATTTCGACAGAAGGCCATGCATGATATTGTTGTAGCCATGGAAAAGCTCGGATACTACAACTCCGGTACTTTGGAGTTTCTCTATGAGAATAACGAGCTGTACTTCATGGAAATGAATACACGTCTCCAGGTGGAGCATCCCATTACAGAAATGATCACCGGCATCGATATTGTGAAAGAGCAAATCTTAGTGGCAGCGGGCAAGCCGCTCTCTTTTTGTCAACAGGACATTAATTTTTGTGGCCACGCCATAGAGTGTCGTATTAATGCTGAGGACCCTTACACTTTTGTGCCCTCCCCCGGCACGGTGGAAAAATATTTAGCACCAGGAGGCCCTTTTGTACGAGTAGACAGCGCCCTGTTTCCTGGATACAAAATTCCCCCATACTATGACAGCCTTGTGGCAAAATTGGTGGTTTGGGGGAGGACACGTCCAGAGTGCTTAGCCCGCCTTCGAAAAGCCCTGGATGAGTATGTCATCACGGGTATAAAAACCCTCATTCCCCTCCATCGTCATCTGTGTGATCTTCCAGAAATACAATCAGGAGAGTATGATATAAAATGGTTGGAGCATCATCTTTCATCTGTGGTACACGAAAAATGAGGAGTTTTGCCATGTATCAAACAATCTTTTTCTTCCAAAGAAAATTCTTTGTACTCTTCTTCGGGGTGTGCTTTCTTTTTCTCTCCGGCTGTACACAGCAAACCAACCTCCCCACTGCCAGGGGCATGTCTTATCTTAAGAGAGAACCTTTTGGCCTTTCCGTTCGTCATATCAAAATTTCCTCTTCAGAGTCCGTCAGTCACTCTGATACACTCTCGCACATGCTGCCCATGGCTTTTTTCTTTTTTGTGGAACAGTGGGCCATGGAAAGCTTTGCAGCAAAAGGCCATACAGGGACAGCCCACATTGTTATTTATGATGCCACCATAAAAGAAATCAGTTTCTCCAATGTGAATGCCACAGAAAAAGAAACGTACAAGGGGTCTGTGAAAGTGGGAATTCGCATGGAGGGCACTGGACGTGTCGTTCCAGAGTATTTCGTGATTTTAGAAGAGTCCATTTCCATTCCTGATGGGACCACCATCGAGGATCGCCGCATGCTTTTAAGAGTTTTGTGCGAGCATCTTCTTAATCGTCTCACGTATACTGTAGAAGATAAACTATCCACCATCTCACATTAGGAGATAATTATGAGAGATTCACGCGTATGGTCTTTAATGTTCTCAGGAAGAATTCATCCCGCAGGGTATTTCCTTATTCGGTGGTGCATTTTGTTCTTTTTTTTAAGTGCCTTTGCAGCACCATCTTTTCTTACCTTCTGCATTTTTTGTGCCACCTGCGGGGTGATTTTCTTTTTTCGTGATCCAGATCGTATCCCCACCCTTGTGCCGGGCGGCATTCTCAGTCCTGCTGATGGACTTATCACCGACATCACCTGGGATGTGGTACCACCGGAAGATTTATTTCCCGCTTTGGACACCCAGGAACCTGTCTGGAGCAGGATCAGCATATTTCTCAACATTTATGATGTGCACGTTAATCGCATTCCCGTCTCAGGACATATCCATTCTGTGGTGTCGAAAAAAGGACATTTCAGGTCTGCCATTTCTTCACATATTGGAGAAGAAAATGAAAGGGTTGGGGTTCTCATTACCACCTCCACCGGAGAAAAAATAGGGTGTGTACAGCTTGCAGGATTTGTGGCTCGACGCATTTTGTGCTCTGTCAATGAGGGAGATCCCATAAATGCAGGAGATCGCTATGGCATCATTTGTTTCGGAAGTCGTGTGGATGTATATCTTCCAAAGGAGGCCAGCATTTTTGTGCGAGAAGGACAAAGAATGATTGGGGGAGAAACGCTTCTTGGAACTCTGGCACCCCAATATATCGAAACAGAATGAGACAGAAGAGGTGGGTGATATCCACGGTGGGAGAATGCTTGCCCATGGATGTTATTTTCCTTATAATTTTCCAGTGATTTTCGTGCAAATAGTAACGGGGGAAGGTACGTGATAAAAAAAGTCTGTCATGTTGTGATGCTCTTCTGTGTGGGAAGCATTTTTTCGGCATGTGAGTACGAAGAAAAGCCTTATGTGGAAAAGCCTCTCTCGGAAATTTACACCTCCGCATATGGTCATATGATGAATGAATCCTACGAAGATGCTGCAGATGAGTTTGATGAGGTGGAAAGACAGTATCCGTACTCTTCTTGGGCAGCAAAGGCCCAACTCTTATCCGCCTATTGCGCGTATAAAGATCAAAAATTTTCCAGAGCCATTTCCACATTAGACATTTTCATTGTGTTTCATCCATCCTCTCCCTACATTGAGTATGCCTATTATTTGCGTGGCATGGCCTATTACACAGACATCTTACCAGTATTTCGCGATAGGGAGGCAGCTGACTTAGCTCTCCAAGCATTTCATGAAGTGGTACGACGCTTTCCCAATACGGAGTACGCTTATGATGCATCACTCAAGATTGATTTTGTCTTAGAGCACCTGGCATCTCAGGAAATGTTCATTGCAAAAAATTATTTGAAAGAGAAGGAATATGTGGCTGCCATTCGTCGTTTTGGAGGCATTGTCACCACATACCCCAAAAGCACCCTTATTCCGGAAGTTTTGTTTCGTATTGTGGAGTGTCAAATCAGTCTGGGGCTCTTCAAAAGTGCGAAAAGAACCCTGGCGGTTTTGGGGTACAACTTCCCTCAGTCTCTTTGGTATGACCTTGGCTATAAGCTTTTCGCCTCTGTCAAACCATCCATGATCTCCCCTAAAAAACCAAAAGACACCACCGCGACGGCGGCCCCATGACCTATGTCTGTCAGGAGTGTGGGTCCTCTCACAGCAAATGGCGAGGCCAGTGTGAGGGATGTGCTCAATGGAACACCCTCTCTCTCGAACAGGCTCCTGACAAAAAAAAAGTCTCACAAGCTTCCGCATCTTTTTCTTTTCACAATCTCGCCACTATAGCAGAAGACGAGGATCTTTTTCTTCGTTTACACACAGGGTTTCCAGAATTTGATCGTGTGTGTGGTGGAGGTTTAGTTGGTGGTTCTGTATCCCTTTTGGCCGGAGATCCTGGAATCGGAAAATCGACACTTTTGTTACAGATAGCAGGGAAAGTCTCCGAAAAGATCCCCACCTTTTATATTTCTGGGGAGGAGTCATTGACACAGATTCGCCTGCGCGCCAAAAGACTTGGAGTGGAAAGCTCCATGTTACATCTGGCCAGCACCACTCTTTTAGAGGAGTTTCTTCCCTCCCTTTTCGATCTTCCTCAAAAAACATCTCCTCGAGGTTTTATTGTCCTCGACTCTATTCAAACCATCTCAAGCGAAAATGCTCAGGGGCCCGCGGGAAGCTTAAATCAAATTCGAGCCTGTCTTCAGCACCTTCTCTTTTTAGCAAAATCTCAGAACATTCCCATTATCATTGTGGGCCATATTACCAAGGATGGCATGATTGCGGGACCAAAGGTTTTGGAGCATATGGTGGACAGTGTGTTTTACTTCGAGGGGGAAAAAAGCCGTCCCTATCGTATTTTGCGCAGTGTTAAAAATCGCTTTGGAGCCACAGATGAGATCGGGGTTTTTGATATGACCCAAGAGGGCCTTCAGGAGATTTCTGATCCCTCAAAACTTTTTCTCAGTCATCGAAATCCTCATATTCCAGGCTCCTGTATTTATGCAGGTATGGAAGGCTCTCGCCCCATGTTGTTGGAGATACAAGCCCTCTCCACGTCATCATTTCTTGCTCATCCACGAAGAGCTGTGGTGGGCTGGGACAGCAACAGGCTTTCCATGGTGCTTGCTATTTTAGAAGCACGATGTCACATCCCTTTTTCCAATAAAGATGTTTTTCTCAGTGTACTTAGCGGCATTCGCATCACAGAACCAGCCGCCGATGTGGCTGCTGCTGCCGCACTTTTATCCTGCATCAAAAAATCCCCCATGCCGGAGAACGCCATTGCCTTTGGAGAGATGGGCCTTACCGGGGAAATTCGACCTGTGCCGTACACGGACCTACGTTTGAAGGAAGCAGAAAAAATGGGCTTTACAAAAGCCTTTATTCCCATGCATGATAAAAAGCAGGAAAAATCTTTCCAAAACAAGAATATAAGTATCCACCCTCTCAACCATATTACAGACTTAGAAAGATTTTTTTCATCATAAGGAGTATCCATGGAGACAGTGCAACTAGACATTCCACAGTATTTTAATCTATGTGATGTTTTTCTCCTGTGTATTATTTTCTTTTCTGCTTTTGTGGGATTTTGCCGGGGGTTTATTCGAGAAATTTTTGGTATAAGTGCTTGGGGAATTTCCGCATTTTTTGCTTATCACGATTTCCCATGGACCCAGGAGATTTTTTCACGATGGATGTCGGATCCTTTTTTGATACAGGCCGCATCTCGGTTGAGTGTTTTTTGCATCAGTCTTATGATGCTCATGTTTTTTGCGCAGTGGGCTTCAGCTGTTGTGCAGAACAGCTTGGCGAAAAGCATGGACAGCTCCCTTGGCATCGTTCTGGGTGTCCTAAGAGGAGGGGTTTTTATTGTGCTTGGATATACAGGAATTCTCTTTTTTCTCACGCCTGCTCATCATCCTCTTCTCATCAACTCCTGTCGAAGTCTTCCTCTTCTGCAAAATGGAGCTCTCTTTGTGGAGAAATTTCTTCCACCGTCCCTACGCCTTCATCCCATTTTTCAGCAAAGTCTTACGGAGATAAGAAAAAAGCACACTTCCTCAGACGTCATGACCCAAAAAATATCACAACCACCTTTGCCCATACCAGCTCCACATTGATCCCCATTTATTTTTAATATATTATCAGTGAAAGATTTTTTCATTGGCACCCTGTGATCTCTTTTGAGTTGCTTCAATTTCTTGGATTATTGGCTGCTTTTTTGTCTCTTTTCCTCGTATGTAAAAAATTAAGTATCAATCCTGCCATAGGGTATCTCTTGGGGGGAATGGTTCTCGGGCCATCTTTTTTGGATATTTTTAAGCCTGGACCTTTTCTTGAGACGCTTTCTCACATAGGTATTTTGATTTTTTTATTTACTGTGGGATTGGAGATGCCTTTTTATCGGCTACAGTCGCTTAAGAAGTACATTCTTGGCATGGGCGCCATACAGGTTTTTCTGACCACCGCGGTTCTTATGGGAGTTCTCACTCTTTTCCCATGGATGATATCGTCATCTTTGGTGTTCCTTGGAATTTTTACCATCTCCTTATCTTTTTCGTCCACAGCCATTATTGTGCAGGTTTTATCTGATCGATTTGAGCTGACCACTTCACTTGGCCGTTTATCTCTCTCTATTTTGCTGTTTCAAGATATTATTGCAATTTTCATTTTTGTGTATTTCGATGTTTTAGATGGATTCTTTCACGCATCCACATCCATGTTACAGTGTGTGGGCCTTTCCTTGGGAGGGTGTTTTGTTGCGGCCGGAGGAGCATATGGTATAACATGGCTCACAAAAAAGCTCTTTCCCATTTATCGCTACAGCGAATTTATTCTTGCATTTATTTTTCTTGCAGTCATAGGCATGAGTCTTCTCACAGAGTACTTCCATCTCTCCTTAGAGCTTGGTGCCTTTCTCATGGGAATGGTTTTAGCCGGCACCACCTGGCGTCATCAAATGAGTGTTGATTTGCATGGTATACGTACCATTTTTTTTGCTATCTTTTTCATAGTCATTGGACTGAAGATCAATGTGATGGCATGTTTGTCCATTTGGCCGTGGATTGTGGGAGGAATGATAGGACTTTTTTGTGCCAAAAGTCTTGTCATGCTTTTCATTGGGGTCCTGTGGCGCTTAAAGCGAGATACTTTAATAAAGCTCAGCATTCTTATTAGCGGGTGCAGCGAATTTCTTTTTATTATTTTCCACCAACCTCTCATGAAAAAATATTTTGCTCCCAGCATTATTGATGGCTGTCTTATGATGGTCTTTTTATCCATGATCACAACGCCAGTACTCTTTTCCTTGTGTAACAAATATCTTCTGTATCTCAAAAAAAAGAATCTCCACGAAGACAAAGAAGTACCTCACCAGAAGGTGGTCATATCGGGTTTTGGACATGTGGGAAAGACAGTGGCGCGCTTACTGGAGCGTAACTTTATTCCATTTATGATTATAGACTATGATCTCCTGCGAGTGCAGGCTGCAAAAACGGAAAAGTATGAAGCCATTTGTGGAGATATTCGTGATATTGAGTTTTTGAAAAAAATTGATATCCAGTATGCACGTGTTTTGATTATTACCTTTGGACATCTTAATGCATCGGTGGAGCTGGTGAAGATGCTTCGACAAAAATTTCCAGCATTACACGTCTGTGTGCAAGTACATGACTATGGACAAGCGAATCGCTTTGCAGGGCTTGGTGCCCATCTCATTGTTCCAGAATCCGTGGATGTGGGCATTCGCATTGCATCCCTCACTCTACAGTTTTTGGGTTTTTCGGAAAGGTATTCCCGGGAAATGACAAATTTTCCTCAGAAGCCTCTCTTTGGAAAAAAACCACCTTCTGCGCTCTTAAAATAAAGGAGATATTGCCATGAACTTTCTTCGTACCGTATCATCGTTCAGCGGTTTTGTTGTTATAAGCCGCATTACGGGATATTGTAGGGATTGGCTTGTATCCGTACTCCTTGGTGCCACTGTTATCAGCGATGCTCTTGTCATAGCCATTAAGATTCCCACGTTCTTTCGAAGGCTTTCTGCGGAGGGCGCATTTCATAACAGCTTTCTTCCCATTTTCTCTAAAACCATGGGCAAAGACACCACCATTAACCCAGAAACCCAAGCTTTCTGTAACAATATTTTTACCATTCTCTCTGCCTCACTCCTGTTTTTTGTGGTGGTCATGGAGGGGAATTTTTCCTGGATTACTTCCCAACTTTTTGGAACCACATCTCCGGAAAAGTTTTTTTGGATACAAAAGCTCGGACGCGTTACCTTTCCTTACGTTCTTTTTATTTCCGTGGCATCATTTTTTGGCAGCGTTCTCAATGCATTTGGAAGATTTTCTTTATGGGCCGCCAGTAATGCCATCGGCAACACCACCATTATTCTCTATGTTTTATGTGGCATGTTTTTCTCTGAGAATTATGGAAGCCTTTTTGCGTGGGGTATCTTTTTTTCTGGGTGTGTGCAATGTCTTATGATGGCATGGGCCTTTCGTCGAAGGGGTTTTCACGTGTCGCTTTGTCGACCACGACTTTCTTCCTCCGTGAGGGAATTCTTTCAAAAACTAGGGCCCAATGTGTTAGGTGTATGCTTTTTACAGCTGAATATTTTGATAAGCCTTTATCTGGCTTCCACCCTTCCTCCCGGATGTCTTTCCTATCTTCATTATGCGGATCGTTTAAATCAATTGCCCATAAGTATTGTTGGTGTCTCCATCAGCTCCGTACTGCTTCCCACTTTTTTGCATTATTTTCATCATAAGAACAAGGATATGGCAAACAAGATACTCAACCGCGTGCTTCGCCTGGTAGCGATTTTAATTTTTCCCATTACTGCCATTTTAGCGTGTTGTGCATTTCCGCTATGCTTTATTCTTTTTGGTCATGCTAAACTAACTGTGCTACAGGTAAAAGAAGTAGCGTACACTGTCATGACTTTTATTATCGGCATGCCTGCTTATATTTTCAGCAAAGTCCTTGTGGTGAGATTTTCTGCAGAGGGGGACATGCGGTTTCCACTGATTGCATCCAGTATAAGTATTGTCATGGATGTGGTGCTCAGCGTCGCGCTCCTCTCCACATGGCAGCATTTGGGCATTGCCTTTGCCATTGCCACCTCTTCGTGGATCAATGTCATGGGACTGCTCGTTCTTCTTTATTATAAGTATCGGTGGTGTGTTTCTGGTGAGGTGTTGTCATTTATGGGAAGACTTTTGGCCATATGTTGTGTTGTGGCACTTGTGTTGGTGGGCAGCCAATATGTGCTTCCACCTTTTTTCACCATGGGATTTTGGGAACAGGTGCTATGGATGATGGTCCTTGGTATCACAGCTCTTAGCCTTACGCTCCTTTTGTGTCTATGGACCAAAACCCTGTCTTGGCGATACATAAAGTTCATGAAATATGTTATCACACAAAAAAAACATGATGGTGCATGAACAGCAGAGTCTCACATGGTCATGGGAAGTCTTTACCACACCCGTGAAGACGGAGTGGGATCTTTTCTCCCATGAGCTGCATAAAATGAATGAACTTTTTCGTATGTCTCTCTCAAAGAGCATGCAACAAAAAATATCTCATACATTTTTAGCATACCCAGGAAAATGTGTTCGACCCCTTATGATGATACTTCTCTTCCGTGCGTGCTCCCATGAGGGGGATTTTTTACCGATGCTTCCCCTCCTCACAGCAGTGGAAAACATTCATACTGCCTCGCTTCTTCATGATGATGTCATAGATGCGGGACAAAAAAGACGAGGACACATGTGCGTTCAGCACGTGGTCGGCAATCGTTATGGAATTTTACTGGGAGATGCCATATGGATGCAGGGGTCAAGCCTCCTTCTTGATATTCCCCATCCATCTATTATACGTTTCATGCACAAAGCCATGAATTCCATGATCATGGGACAACTGCAAGAGGGGGAGATGGGCTTTTCCACACCTCTTTCTCAGTACGAATACATGATATACAAGAAAACTGGATGTCTTTTTGAAGCTGCATTTTATGGCGTGACCTATTTTATGCACCTTCCACACGTGGCATCATCTTTTGCGGAATTTGGTGCTTTATGGGGCAAAGGATTTCAACTTCTGGATGATGTGTGGGATTACTATGAATCTCCCATATCTGTAAGCAAAGAAAAAGGCCAGGACTTTCGTACCCGGAAAAAAACCTTTCCCCTTTTGTGGGCCTATCAGCATGGAACTCCTCATGAAAAAAAGGAGATAAAAAAGGTGTGGGAGCAGGCCTCATGGAGAGACATGCGGAGTCTTCTGGAGAAAATGGGGGCATTTCAGGCTACCCTTCTTCATGCAGACAATTTTTTTCGTGTCAGTATAGAGCGATTACAATCAGCACGGAAAGAGCTTCCCATGGACACAACCCAGCTCTCTCTATTAAAGGATTTTTTGCTTTCATGACTGACAGAGTGTGAAAATGAGTTATACATCTCGCAGAAGCGTGTTCAGCGAAGTTTTTCTCCTGCTTTCTTCATCAACAACTTTCGCAATAACTGCACAAGCAAGCCCGAGACGTGCATGACCTTCATCCATGAGAGTACCCGGCACCACAATGGAGTACGGCGGTATTCTTCCATGGGAGATTTCCATTGTGTGGCGATGGAGAATTTTTGTGCTCTTTGTGATGGTGACACCGGATGCAATGATGCTTCCCTTTTCTATGTGGATGCCTTCTGAAATGCAGGAGCCCGCCCCAACAAATACATTGTCTTCCACAATGCATGGATATTCCCCGGGGGGCTCTAAAACACCACCCACCATAGCTTGAGCAGAGATGTGACACTCCTTTCCAATGTACGCACAGGACCCGATGGTGGCACCATAATCAATCATAGTTTTCTCTCCCACATGGGCTCCTATATTCACAAACGATGGCATAATCACTGCCTGTGGTCCGATATATGTGCCTCTCCGCACAAAGGACCCGGGTGGCAGCCGCATTTTCTGGTCTTCAATGACCTTTTCGTGGAAAACACGAAGGGGGATTTTGTCCCACCACTGCCCTGTGCCATCAGACATCTCCCTCATAGGAAAAAACCGGAAAAGCAGAAGAATGCCTCTTCTCACCCACTGATGAATGTGCCAATCCTCCCCCTCCTGGGCGGGCGGTGTTACAGGGCCCACATCTCCCCGCTCTAAGGCAGTGAGAAAGTCCTCTAAAAGAGGGGTAATCTTTTCCTTTCTATCCGAAGAAGAAATCTCATGGACAGAAAGATCCCATAACTTCTCTATGGATGCTGCAAGGGCAGATGATGAGCTCATAAACCATTACCCTTCCTTCTCTGAAACCTCATAGGGAAGTTTCTTGGGATTTCCTTCATGGTCAAAAAGTACCACCTTATACTTTTTATAAAGCTCCTTGAAAAAATCATCTTGGATGTCTGACAAAAGCTCCTCTCTGGCTTCAATAAGTATTTTTTTGGAATGAGGATCGATCTTCAGCTTCTTTGCAATGTACAGCACATAATACTTTCCATCTTCCCCTTCCTCACCAATCTCCAACTCCCCCACCTTTTTATTGGCAAGAGATGGGAAATTTTTTGCCAAATTGCTCTCCCATCTTGGCGGAAGATCCAATATGGATGGCTTGTATATAAGCCCCTTTCTTTCTGCCTCTTCTTTCAGCAGGCTTCTGGCAATGGTCTCAAACGTGGTGGTTTTATTGGCATATTGAAGTCCTTTCTGGATTCTCTCTGCAAAAGATTTATCCTCAAACTGGGCCATTTGCATATATACTTCTCGCTCACCAGCTGCCATTTTTTCTGCTTTTTTCTGCACATCCTCAGGGGATAGTTTTATTTCCAACTTGTTGTACACTGCCTTATAAAATTCCTTCATTTTTTTTTCTTTTTCTTCAGGAGAATCCTTCTCCTTCCACTTCCCCTCTTCTTTCATCAGCAGGATGAGGCATGCCTCCTGTATCTTTTTTTGCCGAATAATGTCAAATGCTTTTTCTCGATCCTCCTCGGAGAACCCCTCTCCATCCTCCGCTGATTTCTTTTTGTCATAAACGTCCACTTGATCCCACACTTGTTTCTCTGTGATAACAGTGTCCCCAACTTTTGCTGCGGGTTTCTCCTCTGCATTTGCGTGCACAAGATCTGCCGCCACACTCATCCCTATAAAAAACATGATTCGCAAAAAATAAGACATAGCACAAACCTCCACCCTTTATTTACGGCCATTGTAGAAGAAAATGCTTAAAAAAAAAAGAGTTTCATGGGTAAAGTCTAAGAAAGCATGTCCATGGACCATATTTTGTGATGACATGGTGTATCGTGCAAAAAAAGCTCTGTGAGGGCCCATACCAAAGCATCCAAGCGATCAGGCGACATGCGTGCCTCCCCCGTGTAGGAAAGAAGCTGTTCCTCCAGAGAAGGAAAATACCTTTTATGAAAAATGCGACCTTGTTCGTACAGCATGACTATGGGTTCGGCTCGAAGGATTTTTCCTCTGGTGGCGCGAACAGCCTTAAAGGGGATGTGTTGAGGCGTGGTGGTGCGAAGCACATTTTCCACCATGTCACCACCATGATTGATTTCTCCCACCACAAGGTCTGCTTCATAGCGGTGAAAAGCATCAACAACAATTTTTCCCCACTGCGTTGGTGTATAACGGCCACTAAGATCTTCCAAAATATATCCCGCGCCTGATGCATCTTTTCCTGCCACAATAATGCCAGTCTCATCACTTTTTTCATGATGAGACGCTGCGGGATCGATGGCCACAATCAGACGTGTAAGTGGGGGAATTGATGATGCGTAGGAAAAAAAATGTGGCTTCCACAAGGCATCATGGGAAAAGCTCAACAAAGTGCCGTGGATTTCTTGAGCCCCCGTGCGTGTATTCCCATAATGTGTCATAAGATTTTCCACATAGGATTTTGGCAAATGCTCTACATTTTCCATGGTGCTTCCTGTGGTTACCACCACATCGGGTCTTTTGAGAATTTTATGGAGAAGAGGGATGGGTCTGGGGGTTGTAGTGACGATAACGCGAGGAAACGCGCCAAGACGAAGACAAAACATCAGCTGATCCCAAGCTTCCTCAGGATGATGAAATTTTGCCAGCTCATCAATCCACGCAGCGTGAAACTGGGGGCCTCGCAATTGAGAAAATGCATCTCCGCTGTGAGCTATGGCCATGCTGCCATTTTTCCAGCGGACTTCATTTTTGCGTATGGAGTACGTGATACTTTGTGGGGCACACACGGAAAGTAAGCCACTTTCCCCTTCTATCATTATCCGTCGCACATCTTCCATGGTTTGCCCAAGAAGACAGATACGTTGGTGATGGGCACTCCAGATGCGTACGGTTTCTGCACCTGTTCTTGTTTTTCCAAAACCTCGTCCAGCCATAATAAGCCAAACGCGCCAATCACCAGGGGGAATCCGCTGATTGGGCCGTGCAGAAACCTCCCAAAGGGATGCACGGCGTTTTTTTTCTTCATGGAGCAAAGCCTTCCATTTTTTATATAAAATATCCCGAGCAGAAGATGTCATAAAAAGTCTTTAGCACAAATGAATAAGACCGTGTTTTTTTTGTCCAAGGGAAATGAGAACTTTATTTTCTTTCACATCATTTATGGTCATGCCATAGGTCTCCTCCTGTATCACCGTGGTATGAATGCGCACAGCCCCCTCTCGGATTTTTTGACGTCCTTCACGACGTGATGGAACGAGAGAAAGCTTTTCCAGCACATCTAAAAGAGTGAGCTGAGAAAGCTCCTCTGGAGATACGGTTATGGACGGAAGGTTAGATATCGATGCAAAAGAAACCACACTGGCATCACTCTCAAAGATTTTTTGAGCCGTCTCATGGATGTCGGGCAGACAGTGTGCCCCATGAAGAAGTGTGGTGGCTTCATCGGCCAAAACTTTTTTCGCCTCATTGCTGTCTTGACCTCGAAGGGCCGCAAGGGTGGAAATGCGGTCCAAGGGAAGCATGGTATAGAGCTTTAAAAACCGCTCCACATCATCATCGTGGGTATTACGCCAGAACTGCCAATAATGGTAAGGAGATAAACGCTCTGGGTTGAGCCACACCGCCCCGTCTGCAGATTTCCCCATTTTTGCTCCCGTGGAGGTGGTGAGCAGAGGGCAGGTGACTCCATAAACCTTTTCTCCAGTCATGCGACGTACGAGATCCACACCACACACAATGTTTCCCCATTGATCAGATCCCCCAAGTTGTAAAACACAGGCATGTTTTTTATAGAGCTCCAGAAAATCATAGGATTGTAGAAGCATATAGTTAAACTCAATAAAACTGAGGGACTGCTCCTGCTCCAATCTGGTACGCACCATTTCAAAGGAGAGCATGTGATTGACAGAAAAATGCACCCCAATGTCGCGTAAAAAAGGAATATACTGAAGTCCATCCAGCCAGTCTGCGTTATTCACCAGCTGGGCTGCATGCTCACCAGAAAATTTCACAATCTTCCGAGCATCCTCCTGCAAACAACTTATATTTTTCTGAATGACTTCATCGGAGAGCATACTGCGCTGGGTATTTCGCCCAGAGGGATCACCAATTTTTGTTGTCCCACCTCCCATAAGTAAAATGGGACGATGACCTGTTTCCTGGCACCAGCGCATCATCATCAATCCCAAAAGATTGCCCACATGGAGGCTGTTTGCCGTGGCATCAAAGCCCATGTACGCCGTAATGGAGGATTTCTCACAAAGCTCATCCAAAGCCCCCATATCCGTCCCCTGATAGAGGAACCCCCGCTCATGAAGAGTCTGAAGAAAACCACTTTTGTACAAGGCAGTCATAAAATAATCTCAGAAAAAAACAGATATCTTCATTTTAAAGGAACCCAGCGCCATACTCAATGTTCTTTCCAGAAAGCCCTGGGGAAAAAGACTCTCACTGTATTAATGATGTTGAGATGGATTATTTTTTCATATTCCTTTCTGCATCTCCCTCCTTTTTTTTCCAGGAGATAGAAAATCTTTGGCCTTTTTCGTTGATTTTTTGCTCACAGATGTACTGACTTTCATTTTTTTCAAACATTTTTCTCACGAAGGGAGGCATATGACCATTCTTGTGATTGTTCTCGTGTGGTGCTAAATCCTCATCCCCCACATATGCAGAAAATTGAGAATCAGGCATATGAGTGAAATTATCACCACTTTCTGCGCTGTTTTCCTCTCTGCTGTTATATTGTATTATTATTGGATCATCAGAAGAAGAGCTGTTTTCTTTATTTTTTATGTTGTTTTCAAAAAATAGTCTTATTTTATTGTCCATGAGAATGCCCATTTGTTCACGTTCGTGGACAAGTGTTTTGTGAACTTGAGCATAAAATTTCTCTAAATCTTTTTTAATAAAGGAAATCAGCTCACACCGATCCTTGGGAGAAAGATATGAGAATTTTTTAGAAAAGCTTGTAATAGGAAGCATGAAACATACAATACTCATGGTATACGTCCAAAAATTTCTTTTTTTTCCACTGACTGTCATACAAAGCTCCTTTGAAAAACTCATATGTCTTTTCTAAAACTGGTGCTTTTCTTTTTTTCCTCCTGATCTTCTCTTTGCGATATCACTTTTTTCCCTTGTACAAAGAACTGAGAGTATGGTTCACCTATACAATCTTTCCCACCAAAGGATACATCAGAAAAGTTTTCATGCTGAGCGTCCTTCTTCTGCACAATACCTTCCTCAGGGCCCTTAATAAATGCTGGGATGCGAGCATTTTTTTGTTTGATGCACCATTCTTTATAGTGCCTCTCTCTTTCATCTTCACCAGAAGAAACGCTTTTTTCTTTATTTTTTATATTCTCCTCAAAAACCATTCTTATTTTGTTATCTATAATGGGCTGTAGCTTCTCACACTCTTGAATCAGTTTTTTATGTGCCAAAGCATAAAATTTCTCCAGGTCCTTTTTAATAAAGAGAATCAGCTCACATCGGTCCTTAGGGGAAAGGTATGAAAATTTTTTAGAAAAGCTCGTGGTGGAAAACACACAACATAGAACGCATGCAGCATACACCCACAAAAATTTTTTACGTGCTATCATAAAAAAACTCCCATGAAATTATCTTGTGTCAGTTCTCATCCGTGGCCACACGAGAGGTCTCATTCTTGTGTGAGCGTGTCTTTTGGTGCGTGGCCTCTTCATATGGTGTTTCCTCATTGGAAGATGAACTTTTGTGGTAACTCCCTATGTGCTCCTCAAGCAAGAGTCGTACTTTATTGTCCATACTGGCGTCCAGTCGTCGTATTTTATTATCCATACTAGCGTTCAGTACTTGTACTTTATGTTCTATAGCGCCACCCAGCACCAGAGATACCAGCTCGATGGTTGTGTTTATAAAGTCATAACATGCCTCTATCTCATGTTTGACAAGGGTCACTATTCGACATCGACCTTGAGGAGTAAGAAAAGAAAGTAAGTTGATACCCCTGGCGGGAGACACCCAACATGCTGCCCATATGGACACTCCACATGTTGCATACAGCCAAAAACTTCTTTTTCTTTCACGTGTTATCATAGGGAACACCTTCAAAAATTGTACAATTTATTTTAAAAATAATGTTTCTCTTCATTCCGATCCACTTTCCTATGTGCTTTATCAATATGTTTTCACCCTCTGTGTCTTTATATGTACATGGATGCTTTTTGTCCAAGAGATATCACCTCTTTCGCCATTTTCATCCATTTTCATTCATTTTTTACTCATCCATATAAGAGCTTTCTTTTTCTTCCGGTTTTTTTCTCGCGAAGGGGAGTACGCCGTCATGCTCTTTATTTTTTTCTATGTCATTTTGTATGTGTTGACTGGAAGGTGAAATTTTATGGTGACTCTTCATATGCTCTTCAAGCAAGAGTCGTATTTTATTATCCATACTGGCCTCCAGCAGTCGTATTTTATTGTCCATACTGGCCTCCAGCAGTCGAGCTTTATTTTCTATAGCGCCATTCAGTGCATTAACAACACCATCGATGGCGTTGTTGATATAATCATAAACTTGCTTTATATCACCTTTGATAGCATTGGCTATTTGGCATCGACCTTGAGGAGTAAAAAAAGAAAACAAGTCGAAGCCCCTGGCGGGAGACACAAAACATGCTGCCCATATGGATACCCCACATGTGGCATACAGCCAAAAACTTCTTTTTCTTTCACGTGTTATCATAAGGAACCTCCTTCAAAAAATATAAAATTTCCACACCAACTCATAGCGATCTTTAGGAGAAAGAGAAGAAACTTTTTAGAAATAGCTCGCGGCGGAAAATACACACCACACTGTACACATAGCTTAAATCCAAAAATCCCTTTTCTTTCAAGTGGTTTAATGAGAAATCTCCCAAAAATCATTAGGGTATTCTAAGAACAATTGATGAAGAAAAAATGAACAGGAGCATGAAAAATTATTTTCTCCACCTGAATTTTCATCCCCTTGAATATCTGTGGCATTCACTGCACACTGGGCATGAAGAACGGGAAGAGATATCTTGTGAGGTATGTATTCTCTGCGTCATGGCTTCACCTTTTAGAGGAGGAGCGCCCCTGGTGGATACTGTGGGCGCCGCTTGCTTTGAGCAGTGGTATTGCCTTGTATGGAGCCTTGCCGCAAGAACCACGATGGAATATATTTTTAGGCATTGTGGTGGGTGGATGTATTTTTTGTGGTGGAGGACTGTGGATCCTTCGGAAACATCTTCTTTATCCTGTGTGGACTTTTTTCACGTGGTTTTTGGCATGGTGTTCCCTGGGTTTTGGGATTATGGGACACAGAGCCCATAGTATCAATCCAGGAAAACTCTCAGGTTCCGTGACTGCCTATGTGCGAGGAATTGTAGCCTCCGTGGAACATCCGGCCTCGACTCGTCGATTATTTCAGAGAGTTGTTTTAAAAAGCATCACCTCACCTGTGCAGCTTCCAAAAGCTGTACGCATCACCATTCGAACGCCATGTCCCCCTCTCTATGAAGGTGATGAAATCAGTTGCTTGGTAAGGGTCTCTCCTTTTTCTCGTGCTGCTTGTCCTGGAGGATATGATGGACACATCCATAATTTTTTCCTGGGAATTGGGGCCTCTGGATTTGCGCTTTCTCCTGTAAAAGTCCTCCATAGCGCCCCATCTTTTTTTCAAAAATTCCGTCAAAATCTCACTCGATATTTTCACAAAAATCTTTCCCCCGTAGAAGCTTCCCTCGCATGTGCCCTTATCACCGGAGACAAAGCATCCATACCAGACTTTGTGAAAAAAGAATTTTCTGATTCAGGGCTCTCTCATGTGTTGGCTATTTCAGGTCTTCATGTGGCCATTGTTTCCAGCCTCAGTTTTTTTGTGCTTCAAAGGGTGCTTGCATGTCTTCCTTTATGCGCTCTTTATCTTCCGCTGCACATTTTCTCAGCCGTGGGAGCACTTTTTCTCGGATGGGGCTATCTCAAAATTTCTGGAGGGGGATATCCCGTGGTACGATCTTTTTGGATGTTGGTGGCCACCATGATGGCCCTCATCATGGGACGAAGAAAGGACTCTCGAAGGATACTTGCTTTATGTGCACTCTTTTTGTTGCTCCATACACCAGAGGCACTTTTTAACCTTAGTTTCCAACTTTCTTTTTGCGCTGTGGCGGCACTTCTGAGCGTATATAGCAGCAGGAAAAGAGATATGGCTGATCATACCAGAAAGGAGCATCTCTCATCATCCCTTCATGCATTTTTTTCCCCTCTTCTCGCATCCATATGGTCCATGTTATGCACCACCACTGCGGTTACCTTTGCCACCATTCCCATTACCGCCTTTTATTTTCATAACATTTCCATGCAGAGCCACATCAGCAACATGCTGGCCATTCCGTTCACTTCCTTGGTTATCATGCCTTTGGGCAGCATCATTGTTGTGCTTTATGCATGTGGCATCACCATACCATTTCTTTTTTTCCTCTGGGAAAAATCATTATGGGCTTTGGGCTATTGTGCCCATTGGACCACAAAGAATTTATGGTTTTTGCTCTTCTCCTTTCCTCCTTACAAAGCTGGTGGATTTTGCCTCAGCATGGTAGGTGTGTTTTTTTGGATTATATGGAAAAGGTCATGGAGATGGTGGGGGGTGGCCCTCTGGATAATGGGATGGTGTGTGGCTTGCCTTCAGCTACAGCGTCCCACAATTTTTTTTGATCCTGAGAAAAAAATTATTGCCTATGCAGATTATGAAAAGAATATTTTGTGGGTATCTTCCTCTCGTCGAGGAAAATTTCATATACAGCAATGGATGAGTATTTTTGGCCTCACGTCCATGCGACACCTTTCCTTGGAAGCCTGCGGTCACATCTTGCCCTTGTGGCCAGGCGCAAATTTAGGTATTGTGAAGGAGGACAGGCTTTATTTTTTCATACCCACGGCCCTCCTTCCATGTGATGTTTCCAGCAAGAAAAAAATTGGGGCAACGTGGATTGTGGTCTCTTTGGATGATTTTTACCAGAGGGGCGTGACGGTTCTTTTTGTGGACAAAAAGAGGGTGTGGGTGCAGGCGCCAAAAACGGCTCGTCTGTGGGAACAATAAGAGGAGTGCATGGGAAAAAATTCTGGAGGGACCTTGACAACATTGTGGAGTGTGCTACGGGTTCTACGACGACTCTTCTTTCTCTGCATTTTTCTGCTGACAAGCAGTTTTTGTGTGATCCTCTATCGTCTTTCCTTGGGACCTCTTTCCATGGAGGCAGCCATACCTTATCTTCTGTGGAATACAAAAATATCTTGTAAGACTCTTCAACTCCAATGGATATCTGGACTCAAGATAGAGGTGACGGGGGAAGATATACGGGGGGAATCCTTCTCCATTCCTCGTGTCTCAGCATGTTTTTCCCTTGAGAAACTCTTTCATGGATCCTGGAAACCTTTGTCTCTTTTGCTAGAATGCCCCTCCATTCGGTTATCATTGTGCTCGGAACAAAAAGGAGAGTTCACTTTACCCTTGGAATGGCGTCATGTTGATATAGACGTGCGTGATGCAACCCTTATCACGGAGATACCGGACAACACTACACTTCGCTATCAGCATGTACATGTGCACACAGAGCGTCGACCATCCGCACATCACCTGAGGATATGGCAACGTCCCGTTCAAGGAGAGGAAACCATTTTCTGTGTCATGAATTATGCAGTGAAGAAGGACACCGTACAATTTTCAGGAAAGATTCATGGACTTCCCGTGGCCATGAATCTTTTATGGCCAGAGCTTCGTGGCATTTTACTCCTTACAGGAGATTATTCTGGCCACACCACAGCATCATGTTCTTCGTGGGCTGTCAACGGAACTGTGAAGCAAAAGGATATCTGCACCACAGGTCTTGTGATGAAAAATCCCAATGCCATTCTCAAAGATTTTCATACAACGTTTTCCTTGAGCTCCCACGACCCCTGTGAAGCCCACGGGGGTGCATTTTTAGATGCAGCAGGATTCATATGGTCATTCACAGGAAAAACCGTGGATGATCACTTTTCTTTTCAAGGAAAGCTGCGTTTGGATACGGGTTACATCTCCGCAGAAGCTCTTGCATATTCCTGGCCTCCATCGGTGGGAGTCAATGCTCGATCTTGGATTTTAGAAAATTTCAAAAAAGGAGAGTTTGCTCAAGCCGATGGTGTTTTTGATGGACACTGGTCCTCCACAGATGGCCTCATAGCTGATGACTTTCATGGGATATTGGGGATTGAGAATGTTGTGTTGTCTTTTATACCTGGGGTTCCCTTTATTTATAACCTTAAGGCCATATCTTCCGTGGATTTGAAAAAATTCACCATCACTGTGGAGGGGGGAGAATTTCAAGGGCAAAAAATCAAAAAAGGTACCATTGTCATTGGACCACTTTTGGGGCTTCCATATCTGGATATGGATTTATTTATAGAGGGGCCTTTGCAACCTCTTTTAGAAACCCTCAATTGCCCACGTTTTGGCTTTTTAAAACATGTTCCTTTAGATATGAACTCTGTAAAAGGGAGATGGTCAGGGAAGCTATCATCAGTTTTTCCTCTTTTGATGAAGCTGAAGATAGACGACATCCTTATCAAGGTGCATGGTGCTTTGAAGGATGTGGCATTTATGGTAAAGCTCTCTGGTATGCCATTGAACCTTTCTCATGGGGATTTAGCCGTTGCTCTTACGGAAAAAGACATTTTTCTGCAAGGAAAAAGCTTGGTTCACACCATTCCCATTCAATGGAAATTGAAACAAGATTTTTATTGTGCAGAAGAAGGATATGTGGATGTGACATCCCTCACATCTTGGTCAGATGTAGAAAAAATTTTTCCCCACACGAAGGATATATGTATGGGATCTTTTGGGGCCCATGTGAAGTATTATCCCTCCAAAAAATCAGACCAAGTTCAGATCTCTCTGGATTTAAGTCACAGCACCGTTACACTGCCCTGGATACAGTGGAAAAAGCCTTCTCCCATGCCTTTGACGGCCTCTTCTGTCATCACTTTGGCTGAAGGGAAAAAGATCAAGAGTATACGTTGCACAAGTAATGGAGCCTTACGTGGGAAGGGGGACTTTGTGTGGGGAGGGAACCAGGACACCTGGACCATAGAAAAAGCCGCACTCACCATTGATCATCCTTTCTCCTATAAAGCAGTCTATTCGTACAGCCCTCGTGAAGGATATTTTTGTGATATGAGGGCCCACACCATAGACCTCTCATGGTTTCTCTCTTCAGACTCATCCAATAATGCATCGTCTTCTCACAAAAAAAGCGACGAGTTTCTTCTCAATTTACAAGAACAAAATGCCCTCTCTCTTCGTGAGAAACTTTCCACTCATGAGAAAAAATGGCGCATTCACCTTCTCTGCACAAAATGCATTCTTGCAGATGCTGTCATAGAAAATCTCCATGGAGATCTTCAGGGAATGGTGCAGGAAACACCTGAGGCCTCCACCATTCGTTGGGGAAAAGGCAGCCTTCAGGGAGTGCTTTCTGTCTTCACAAAAGATGAAAGTGGATCTTCCGAGAAAAAAGTGCTGGTGGAGCCCCCATCGTTGCTTCATTTTTCCTCTGTCCCCCAGGCTTCTGGCGATACCCATCTCACATTTTCAAACTCCCAAATGGGAGATTTTTTGCGAGGATCTGGTCTGGTTTCAGAACTTTACGGTGGGAAAACACACATTTTTGCTGTGCAGAAGAAAGATGGGCAATATTACGGACATTTTACCCTGTCTCATGCGGAGGTGCAGACACCTTATCTCATGAAAATCTTAGCCATGATAAGCCCCACCGGCTTTTTAGAGTTTTTTTCTTCACGACTTATTTTCCCCCTTGTTAAAGGAGACTTTTTCTATAAAGATGGAAGGCTCACACTCAAAAAATGTGTGGCTCGCGGCATTAACTTGGGACTTTTTTTGGAGGGCAACGTTTATCCTCGCAGAAAATCCATGTCTCTTCATGGTGTCCTTGTACCCATCTACTGGCTTAACACTCTCTTCACATATGTGCCCGTTGTAGGGTGGATTTTGGGTGGTGATAAAGGAATTCTTTCCACAGAGTTTGAGGTTTATGGCCCCTTTGATGATCCTCATGTGAGCATAGCTCCATTAAGCATATTGAAAGCAGGATTCCTAAAGGATATTGTCGATGCACTAGAGGAAGACGGGAGTACGAAGGAAAATGCTTTATAGACCATATCATGAAAGGACCTCATATATGGTGGTGACCGCGTTCTTTCTTGTGATTGCTGTGAGGAGGCTTTTCTCCTAGAATGAAGCATCTGGTCGGTAGAAAAAAGTTTCATGGTTCGCCTTAGATTTGCTCCTAGCCCAACAGGTTTTCTCCATTTAGGAAACATTCGTACTGCTCTTTTGAACTGGCTTTTTGCACGACACCATGGGGGGTCTTTTCTTCTCCGCATGGATGACACAGATCTTCAGCGCTCTCAAGAGACATACGGTACCGCCATTAAGGAGGATTTGTTATGGCTGGGGTTACAGTGGGATCGCTATGAGCAACAGTCACACCACAAGGCCTCTTACCAGAAAGCCATAGAGCGCCTTACAAAAAGCGGACGTCTTTATCCCTGTTATGAAACTCCGGAAGAGCTTGCAGAAAAAAGAAAAAAGCAGACCCTCTTAGGAAAACCCCCCATCTATGATCGCGCATCTCTCCATTCTCCGCACCATGAAGACAGAACCCCTCATTGGAGATTCCTTCTCTCTTTAGAACCTGTCACGTGGGAGGATCAGGTACGCGGCCGCGTCTCCTATCATGCAAAAAATCTCAGTGACCCCATTGTGGTACGGGAAGATGGTTCCATTAGTTATCTTCTTTCCAGTGTGGTGAATGATGCAGAATGGGACATCACCCACATTATTCGAGGGGAGGACCATGTCACCAATACCGCCATTCAGATCCAACTCTTCCAAGCTTTGTCCGCCCCTGTACCATGCTTTGCACATGTGCCATTGGTCCACGATCTTCAGGGAACAAAGCTTTCAAAACGCTCTGGAGGAGAGGAGCTTTCTCTTCGATCCCTGCGGGAGGCTGGCATTCTTCCTGTGACTGTGTGCAGTGTTTTGGCTGCATTGGGGACGGGACATGCACCTCATGTGGTAACAAAGCTTCCAGACCTCATACCCTCTTTTTGCCTCGAAGATTATGGCCGCTCCTCCCCCAGCTTGGATCCTGCACAATTTTTTTCAGTCAATCAAAACGTTTTTGCCCACATGACCTGGGAGGAGGTATGTACTCTGTGCCCTTCGGCAGCATCGCTTTCTCCCCAGCAGTGGCATATTCTTCGTGACAACATTACTGTGAAAGGGGATCTAGAGGAATGGGTGGCATGCTGCACACAAACAGAAAAACGGTTTCCTCGTGATACGCTGTGCGGGACAGATTTTTTTCTTGTCATAAAAGAAGCTTTGAAAGCTTTAGACCATCTCCCCCCCCAGACGGAAAATTTTTGGAAAATATGGATGGAGAAAGTTTCGGCACAGGTCCCCTTTAAGGGCAAGGCTCTTTATCTTCCCTTACGTTTAGCCTTAACTGGAAAAGCCACGGGGCCACAAATGCATGATTTGGTGAGGATATTTTCGCGAGAGCTTCTGCAACATCGTCTGACCCTTGCTCTCACACAATAAAGTTTCCTGTGGGTTCTTTTCTTTTTGAAATCATGTGATAGAATGGAGAGGATGAATTTGACAAAGAGGAATGAATGGCTTTTAAAGTACGCTTGGCACGACATGGGAGCAAAGGTCGCCCATTTTATTGGATTATGGCTGCGGATGCTCGTTCACCCAGGGAAACAGGAAAGGAAAAGTTGGGGACCTATGATCCACTTCTGGAGCATGGACATCCAAGGCGCTTGGTTCTGAAAGTGGACCGCATTCGATACTGGCTCTCCTGTGGTGCACAGCCAACAGATCGTGTAAAGAAGCTTTTAAGCCTTGAAAAAATCATTGAGCCTGTGAAGACACGGGAGACACCCATTCAGTCAGCACCCAAAAAGAAGAATCAGGCGCGGCTTGCAGAAAAACAGAAGGAAGAGGCTCTCAAGAGAGAGCAAGAAGAAGCAGAGGCACTGAAAGCAAAAGAGGCACCTGCCGTTGTGGGGGAATCTTCAGAAGCACAATCAGAGACACAACCTCAGGATAATCCTTAAGAAATGCTCTCCTCTCCCTTAGAGGCATCACAACGTATCGAGTCTCAGAAATTTTAAGATACATCGAGATACTTGAAGTGTTGTGGTGCGTATAATGCTTCTGTGACTTTGTTTTTTATGCTCCATAGGCAAAAAAATACCTTAGAGTAATGTGACTGTACGCTTACGATACTTTATAGAAAGAGATGTTCTTTCATGAAGGCCCTGTATAAAGCTCCATAAAAATACCCATGGCCCCCTAAGATGCGTCTCCTTAACAAAATTTTCACAACCGGTTCTCAACATCTGTATGAGGAGTACTTGTCCTCTTCCTTTTCTTTCTTTATACTCTTGGTAAAGTCCATATATGGGTGATTCGTGTTGCATTGCGTCACGTTGCTCATTTTCACAAGAGTACACTATGAGTCCCTTAGAACAGAGCATAGAAAAAGAATCATTGGAGAATTTTGAACATTTACTGAAAGAGTCCTTTAAATCCGGAGACCTGCCAGAAGGACGCATTGTCAAAGGAAAGATTTTGCATATCTCCAAGGATATGGTGGTGGTTGATGTGGGGTTGAAATCAGAGGGACGCATCGCCTTGAAAGAGTTTGGGGATATGTCTCTAGAAGTGGGTGATGAGGTGGATGTCTATGTGGAGCGCTATGAAGGGCGCATGGGGGATATCCAGCTCAGCAGGGAAAAAGTGCTTCAAGGAGCCACGTGGCAAAAGCTGTTGGATGCTCATCAAGGAGGTCATCCGGTGGAGGGAACCATTGTAAGTCAGGTAAAAGGCGGACTCATGGTGAACATTGATGGCACTACAGCATTCTTGCCTGGAAGTCAGGTAGATGTACGACCTGTAAAAGATTTATCAGCTTTTATTGGTATGACACAGAAATTTATGGTGTTAAAAATGGACCAGGAGCGAAATAATGTGGTGGTTTCCCACCGTGCCCTCATGGAGGAATTTCGTACTGTGGGGAAGAAGCAGCTTTTGGAAACCATTGAGCAGGGACATGTGGTGGAGGGCATTGTAAAAAATATCACAGAATATGGTGCTTTCATTGATCTCGGGGGCATTGATGGACTCCTTCACGTAACAGATATGTCATGGGGTCGCATTAATCATCCTTCAGAGGTTTTAAAGGTAGGGGATGTGATTACCGTCATGGTAACGCGATTTAACAAAGAGACCCAGCGAATTTCCTTGGGACGAAAGCAGCTGGAGAAAGACCCATGGCAGAGTATTCACGATCAATATACTGTGGGTTCCATTGTAAATGGGACCGTCACAAATGTTACAGATTATGGAGCTTTCGTAGCTTTGTCAGAAGGAGTAGAGGGATTAATCTACATGGGAGAAATGGTGTGGAGCAAACGAAATGTAGATCCGCGTCAAGTGGTAACTCCTAACCAAGAGGTCCAAGTGATGATCCTGGATATTGATTCCAGTCGTCGTCGTATTTCTCTTGGTATGAAGCAATGTAAGGAGAACCCCTTCGAAGCTTTCGAGAAGAAGTATCCTGTGGGCAGCGAAGTGGAAGGTGAAGTAAAGAATGTAACAGAGGTTGGACTTATTGTCCTTCTGCCGGGTGGCATTGATTGTACGGTGCATAAAGCGGACCTGTCATGGGATCTTTCCCCAGATGAGGCTTTGACAAAGTACCACATTGATGACAAGGTGCGCATGCGGGTCTTAAGTATTAATGCAGAAAAAGAGATGATTGGCCTCGGCATTAAGCAGCTGGAAGAAAAAGCAAGCACCAACGAATAATACCGAGAGAGTGGAGCGTCTTTTTACAAGATCCTGATGTTTATCAAGGATTATTTGTAGACTAAGATTGCTCCCGAAATATAAGGCGCATATCCTTCTCTTTTTCAAAAATGAACCATAGCTCATCATATTGGGCATCATAATCACATAGATAGGTTATACTTTCAGTCTTGAGAACTTTCTTCACCATGCTATACTTACTTTGTACGAGTCTGATGGCACTGCGTTTACCACAAATGATGGCTTGCATTGCAAGAAAAAGAGTGTTATAATATAAGAATGTTTTTTATTTTTTTAACATTCTTTTGCCACTCAGAATGAAAATATTGGAGTATTTATGAAAATGAAATCTTTTTTTATTTCTTTTTTATGTCTTGTGTGCATGGACGCGAATGACGTCATTGGCAAAAAAAAACCTCATAAAAGGGTTTCATACAGGAACCGAAGAGTCTCCTCAAAAAGACGCTTTTCCCAAAAAAGACCCCAGAGTCTGAGAGCAAGAGGAAAAGCGCAAGTGCGGGGACCGAACAAAGCTGTTCGAGAAACCATTAGAAATGAAGTTCTTCTGGCTTTGAAAGAGTTTGCTGAGGAGAAATCCGCTGAAAAAAACACTCTTGAAGAAGAAGGGGGTAATATTTCTCTCAATGACGTACAGACCATAACCCTTGATAAGGTTAATCCTCCGCAAGAAGAAGTGCCCTCTGGGGAAAAGAAAACAGAGGAAGAGCAGGAAGAGCAGGAGGAGCAAAGAGTACAAGAGAAAAAAGGGGAAGAAGAGAAAGAGCAGAGAGGAGAAGAGAAAATAGAGGAGGAAGAGGAAGAGGAAGAGGCAGAAGAGCGGAGAGGACAAGAGAAAACAGAGGAAGAAGAAGAGGAGGCAACAGACAATATACAAAAAAAATCTTTTACCATAGAAAATCCCATACTCAAACATATTGTTTCCCATAAGGAAAAGTATGCTCTTCTGGGAGCTTTCATATATTATATAAGCGGTGGTTTTCATGCATTGACAAAGAGTTATCAAAGTGGGGGGGTGATGAGCGCACTTGGTACGTTCTTTTTTTTGCACCCCTTAAATATGATCGGGTCTTCTTTTGCAGCTTGTTATAAACATTACAAATGGACACAAGAATTAGTACTCGATTCAGAAGCACGTCAAAAGAGTTTATGCGCTTGGAATGTGTCGGAGCGGCTTTTTCCAGAATCTTGTAAAACAGCAAGAAAATTTTCCATAAAATGAATATATGAGCTTCTCTTCATAAATTCTGAGCATCCCCAAGAGATAGCGGAAATTATTTTCTATACTATAAAAAGTTGCCTGCCCCCGTGAGTGATGAAAGTGGTGTATAAAGAATCCACTAGGCACTTTTATATAATTATGTCGAGACGGTTTTTTTCCCAGGAAGGAGCTATGTGCCCTCTTCTGTGAGCTTCCATAAATGATTTTGCATAATGGGCCTTACAAACATCACTGTCCATAAAAAATTTCTCTTTGTTTCGATATGCTCTCCACGGGTCATAATTCCACATACCTATTTTTTGCCTTGACACCTAGGAGAAAAAATGTATTCATAATGGAAAATAGGGGAAAAAACCTATTTATATCAAATATATATGAGGAGGCTTTCATGATCATATGCAAAGAGAAAAAAAGAATGTTTGGCAGGGCGTTTGCTGCTCTGTGTGCCGTTTTGAGTTTTTCCTATGGGTCGCTTTACGCTTCCATGCATCCGACGGTCCAGAAGATCATTGATCATGTGAAGGCCCTCCATGTGGAGCCCCATGATAATGCACAGTTTGCACAGGCTGCTCTCAAAGAAGCCGAAGATGAGAAGAGGCTGTTGCAGGATTTCTTTACTAATACAGCTATCAAACATACTCAGAAGGCTTCCGAAGGTTTGACCTCGGATCAAGTACAGGAAATCAAAGAAAGATGTCTTCAGTTGATGGAAAGAGAACAGGAGATACTCACTACTTTTCAAGATAATCTTAGAAAAGAAGGATGTCATAATGAGGTTGGTAAAACCAAGGGACTTTATGCTCATTTAGACAGAGAACATGACCGGATTTTCCCAGAAGTGCGCAGCATTATCGAACATCATTGTTCGGATTTACTTATGGGAAGGATTCCCGAAGAATTCAAAGTTTCTGAAGAAGATCTTCCAGTAAGGACAAGTGAGGGAGTTTCCACAAAGTTTTTTGGTACTACAAAAGTAGAGTTTCTTTTAAATGCTTTCAATTATCTATGGCATAGCATGGGAAAACCCCTTGTAGGGAAGGATCTGTATGAGATTTTGTACAATCGTCCCACAGCATACCCTGCACCGCTAGAGGGCGACAAGGTTCGAGCCATATTTCATGCAGCCAATGGACACAAATCTATTTTTTTTCTGAAGGATGGTGAATTTGAGGGAATTATCTATCTCGCTCCCTGGGGCTTGGGGGCTGGAAGACATAAATGGAGTCCCAATTATCCTATCAATAAAAAAGTAAGGGATTCGGCTCCTTGTAGTCTTGGGATGATGATCCCTTCAGTGGAAGGGATTGGTTCCGTTCACCTCAGAACTTTTGTGGAAGGATCAGATGTGCAAGAGTTTAAAGGCTATTTCGAACGTATACATAAGGATGCCCCTAAGAAGATCGGTGATGTCCTTGTCGTTGATAGTGGACTGTCTACCATCTATCTGGGAGAGGATGATGATTTTATAGTCTCCGTTTCCTCCAGAAGTAATTTTGCACAGGGAATACGGAGCTCGGCACTCATTGAACTCACAGATAAAAAGAGTATGGAGCAAAAAATCAGAGGGATCATGCGCCCCACTGAAGAAGCTGTGAAGGAGTTTCTCAAGCGTAAAGAAGAGAAAAGTGAGACTTACACAGAAAGTCCAAGGAGTGCAGTGATGAGGAGTGCAGGAGTTGAGGAAGAAAAAGAGATAAAGAACTAAGAGACTTGTCTTGCTGAAAAACAGACACATGGCCTTGGAACAATCAGGGCCATTCTTCTTTTTTGATCCTCCCTCTGAGAGGAGGTATCATGAAAGATCATGTGCTTGGTGAACAAAAACCAATTTCTTTCCTATCTTTCAAATGGTTAGCGCCTAAATCAGAACAAGGAAGGGGGAACGCACTATGGCAGTCAGAGGTATATGATACCGCATCTACTGTAATAAACAGAGGCGCCAAGACAGCCCATCAAGAGGAGAAGAAAAGCGGAAGTGATAATATACTTTCTCTTCCCCTCCAACAAAATGTTTTATGAAGTTGTCCTCCTCTCCATGCTTTTCCTGGCTTCGCTTTTGTTTGGGTCATGGGGTGATGTATTCCACCTTTTTGATAAAATATGATTTTTCGCCCCGTGGAGTGGAAAATTCGAAAGATGTCCCCTCGGTTTTTCCAATGAGCTCTCGCGCCAGTAAAGAATAAACGGAAATTTTTCCACTCTTAATATCTGACTCATCCTCTCCCACAATTTGGTAGGCTATGGAGGTGTTTGTATCCTCATCCAGCAAATGCACCGTGGCACCAAAGCAAATTTTCGGGCCCGATAGGGTTGAGATATCAATAACCTTTGCGTGGGCTATTTTTATTTCTAACTCCTGAATGCGACGTTCATTGAGGGTTTGTCGCTCCTTTGCAGCATGGTATTCTGCATTTTCTGAGAGATCTCCAAAAGATCTCCCTTTTTCGATCTCCTTTACAATGGCGGGCCGTTCTTTTGTGATGAGACGCCGTAATTCTTCCCGCAGTTTTTCCAGACCTTGTGGTGTAATGGGAAAAGTTGTCATAGTTTCTGTTACCTTTCGGAATTTTATACATCAGAGATGAAAATTGTACAAAAAAAAAATAAAAAAAGAAAGAAGTCCATAAGAAGAGAAAAAAGAAGAAAAATGGTGGAAAATGTGTGTTTATCCTTTTGTATGAAAAGTAATGCAAGCCATATCTCATAAAAAGGAAGGTATCATGGCAGGAGAACGTTATGTACCCGATGAAGAGACCATTCTTTTCCAAGAGCCTCCAGCACTTCGAAAACTCCTGGAGATACTGATCGGCCAGTTAAAAGCATGCGAAGAGGGGATGCTATGGTGCCAAAAGAGATGTTCTCTTCCTGCGCCCATTGCCGAAGAGCTGGCTCCAGATCTTTCGCTGTCCACTGAGCTTCATCATAAGAGGAGAAATGGGCGAAAAATTTTTGGAGAAGATGGACAGCAGGGGAAATCTTTTCCATAACCTCTGGTGGCATGGGGAAAGGAAGCATTGGTGTAAGATATACAGTCAAATCTTCTGCCAGTTCCACAAGGGTTTTGGCACGTTGCTGTAAATGGGGTAAAATAGACAGGGCATGGGATGTATCATGCGGCAGAGTTATGCGCTCTTGAATAAAGGGGAGGGCGAGAATGTCTTTGGGAGAAAGCTGTCGCAGATAGTAGGCATTGAGGGCAAGAAGTTTTTGAGGATCAAAACAAGCGCTGTGTCGCCCAAGTCCCTCAAAATCAAACCACTGAAGGGCCTGAGCCGTGGAGATTTTTTCTTCATCCCCATGGGACCACCCCAGACGTAGCAAGGTGTTTCGAAGTGCTTCAGGGAGGATCCCCTCCTCTCTGTATACATCCAGATCCACGGCTCCATGACGTTTGGATAGTTTTGCACCATCTTCTCCATGAATGAGGGGGATGTGGGCCATAATGGGAATCTCCCACTCCAGAGCTTGATAAATGTGTATCTGACGGAAGGCATTCATGAGGTGATCATTGCCACGAATAATATGAGAGACACTCATGTCATGATCATCCACCACCACCGCAAGCATGAAGGTAGGTGTCCCATCAGATCGCAGCAAGATCATATCATCCAGAGTGTCATTTTGTACTGTGACGGTGCCCTGCACCATGTCTTGTAAAACAGTTTCTCCGGAAAGAGGTGTTTTGAGGCGAATGGCAAAAGGCTTTCCTTCGGGAGGGGGCGTTTGTGCATCGCGCCACTGACGATTATACACGGGGGGGCGCCCCTCTTTTATGGCCACATCTTTCATATGTTGAAGCTCTTCTGGGGTGCAATAACACTTATAGGCCTTTCCTTTCTTGAGCAGAGAAAAAGCAATCTCTTCATGGCGTTTTTGTCGAGTGGATTGTATCACGGGGTCACCATCCCACGTGAGGCCAAGCCACGTGAGACCAGAGAGAATTTTCTCTTGAAAAACTTGCTGAGATCGTTCTTGATCTGTGTCTTCTATGCGAAGCAAAAACTGTCCTCCATTTTTTCGAGCATACAACCAATTGAAGAGAGCAGTTCTGGCAGATCCCAAGTGCAAAAGTCCTGTGGGAGAAGGTGCAAAACGAGTAATAACGGGAAAGTTTCTGGAATGCATAAAAGAAGATGTAAAAGAATTGTGATGCAAGGCTATCCTATGTACAGAAGAAAAGAAAGAGGGGAAAATTTCATGAGATATGCAGGATTTTTATGAACGCGAAATTGTGGAATCTTATGGGGGATGCCCTATGAAACCGTCATTGCCTTTCTGTAAAGTTTTCTGAGCACTCCATGAAAAATGTAAAGCTCTTTTCTTTCGAAATTTTTTCATGCATATGCTCTGGGAAAAAACTGTCTAGAACTTTTTTGGAGAATGAGGGATAATGGAGATCGTATTTTCTTTGCATTCTAGAAGGATAGTGGTTTTTTCTCTCTCCCCAAAGCAAAAGGCGGTTATATGGATGATGGGGTGGGCCCTGTCCTTTTCCTTTTCCATGGCTCTGACTCGGGGTGAGAGTATGGAGACCTCTCTCTTCACCATTGTGGGCATGCGCTGTGTTTTTGGCTTTTTTTTGTTGTCGCCTTTTTTGTGGAAAGACCGGAATGTCTTGCGTCAAGGAACATTTTTTTCCACTCATATGGCCAGGGGCATTCTCATGGCAGTTTCCATGTTATGCACATATTTCGGATATCGCATGCTTCCGGGATATATATCCGCGGTGGTGGGTAACAGCGGCACTCTATGGATTATGATCTTTTCTCAGATTTTTCTGGGCGAGAGGATTGGAGTGGTGAAATGGCTTCTTTTTAGCGTAGGCATAGTGGGGGTGTTGTGTGTGGTACAGCCCCAATTTTTCTCTGTGACAATGTATGTTGTGGTGCTTTTGGTGGGGAATATTCTCTATGCGCTCTCCCTTATCCTTGCGCGTTATATGACGGTGCGTCACGAGCGTCCCGTTACTCTTCTTTTTTATGGTATTATGTGTCCCCTTGTGTTGCATGGAGGGCTTTTTGCATTTTTTGGTACCATGCCTCATATGGGGGATATGACAAACCTCATGATGATTGGTATGTGTGGAGCTCTTTCTCAGGTATGTTATGTAAGAGCTGTAGCCCTTGTACCTGCATCTTTTCTGGCCCCATTTGAATACTTGCGGCTCTGCTTTTTTGTGACACTAAGCTGGTTTCTTTGGGGAGAGTGCCCCACACCGCTTACAGCAGTGGGGGCTTTTCTGATTGTACTTTCCACAGCACTTTTAGCCTTTCTTCCCCTGAGACAGAATATGGACATGGACAAGGAGTTATGAGTTTGATGCATGCTCCGGTTCAGGAGGTGTCTCCTCATCAGGTCTGTTGGGTTCTGATATGCTCATAGGGTTCTCCGAGGACGATGATTCGTTATCTTCTAGGAGAATCTGAGCTGCCATATTTTGGTCTGTTTTCATCTTCGCCATAATAGCCTGGACCACTACTGCGGCTTTTTCAGGGTGTTGCATGAAAAAACTCTTCGCTGCCTCTTGTCCTTGACCAATGCGTTGACCTTGATAAGAATACCAGGAGCCAGACTTCTCAATGATGTTGGTTTTGACTCCCAGGTCCACAATCTCCCCTACCTTGCTGATGCCTAAGCCATAAAGAATCTCAAATTCTGTCTGCCGGAAGGGAGGCGCGAGTTTATTTTTGACAACCTTGACGCGCACCTTATTACCAATGACGGCATCTTTTTCTTTGATGCTCTCAATGCGACGAATGTCCAGACGAATGGAAGCATAGAATTTCAGAGCGTTGCCTCCGGTGGTTGTTTCCGGATTTCCAAACATGACACCAATCTTTTGACGAATCTGGTTGATAAAAATCACCATACAACCTGACTTAGAGATGGATCCCGTTAATTTTCTCAGAGCTTGACTCATGAGGCGAGCTTGAAGTCCCATATGGGAATCCCCCATCTCCCCCTCAAGTTCTGCGCGAGGTACTAAGGCCGCCACGCTGTCAATGACAATGACCTTCATGGCCCCAGAGCGCACAAGGGTGTCTGTAATTTCCAAGGCTTGCTCCCCTGTATCTGGCTGTGAAATATAGAGGTCATCCAGTACAACACCGAGACGTTTTGCATAGCTGGGGTCAAATGCATGCTCCACATCGATGAAGGCACATGTGCCGCCCTTTTTTTGTGCCTCTGCAATCACATGGAGAGCCAAAGTTGTTTTTCCAGAACTCTCTGGACCATAAATCTCAATAATGCGTTTCATGGGAAAACCACCAATACCTAGAGCCATGTCAAGTCCCAAGGATCCAGTAGGAACCACCTCCATATCTTCCATATCCACAGGTCGGTCTCCCCATCGCAATAGGGACCCTTTTCCGAATGCTTTCTCAATTTGCTGAATGGCACTTTGCAGCGCAAGATTTTTACTCATTTTTCTGGCCTAAAAAAGTGTATAAATTACTCTCTCCATAACGCCCTTTTTCGAAACATCTGTCAAGGGCAAATTCTTTTTCTTCTCTTCATTTACCATGACAGAAAAGTTTATAAGGGATTTTAATTTTTTCCCATGGGGTGAATCTTGTAAAAAATCCACCTCTTTTTTATACTGTTCCCCGGTGATAAATGAAAAATGGAGTTTATTGTGAATCGGATCAAAGAACAAACCTTGTCCATCTTGAAACCAGATGCTACGCGACGACATATTACTGGGGCCATTAATAGCATATTGGAGGCGGGGGGCATGCATATTGTGGCTCAAAAGCGCCTTCGTCTTACAAAGGAGGAAGCAGCTGCATTTTATGCGGTGCATGCACACCAAGCTTTTTTCGATGAGCTCTGCACGGTGATGAGCTCGGGACCCGTTGTGGTTCAAGTGCTTGAAAGGGAAAATGCTGTGGCCCACCATCGCGCCCTCATGGGAAGCACTAATCCGCGGGATGCAGCAGAGGGCACTGTGCGTCAAAAATTTGGTCTGTCCATCAGTGAAAACACTGTGCATGGGTCTGATTCCATAGAGAATGCTCAGACGGAAATTCAGTTCTTTTTTTCGCAAAAAGACATTATGGAGGGGAGGGCCTCTTGACCTGTGGTGCTATTTATGGCACAAATGGAGGAATAAGAAGAGGTATGAGAACATTTTCTGAGGGTATATGCAGACTTTTCGTTTAAAGGCGAGTGATATTCGGAAGGCGTGGTACGTGGTCAATGCAGAGGATTGTGTGCTGGGACGGGTGGCGTCCCAGGTGGCCCGCATTCTTCGTGGAAAGCACAAGCCCACGTATTCTCCCCACCTGGATTGCGGGGATTGTGTTATTGTCCTGAATGCCCATAAGGTGCGGTTAACGGGAAACAAAGTGCAGGATAAGAATTATTATTGGCATACAGGGTATCCGGGTGGTATCAAGTCTCGGTCAGCCTCCGCAGTTTTGGAGGGTCGTTTCCCAGAGCGTGTTTTTGAAGATGCTGTGCGACGTATGATGGGCAGCAAGGGGCCTTTGAGAAATGAACGCATGGGAAATTTGTACGTGTATGCATCTGATGTGCACCCCCATGCAGCACAACGGCCTGTAGCCCTTGATGTGGCATCATGGAATGAAAAGAATCAAAGAAGGGAGGCGAAATCGTGGTAGAAAAATCCATCTCTTTGGAGGAATTGCGAGAGAAATTTTCCGGGAAGCATGCGGAAGGAGATAGTGGCGTTGTGACCTCTGAAGAGGCTTCTCACACAGGAGAAGTGGGGGTGGTAAATGTTCGTCTTCCCATGCCAAGGGACTCTAAAGGGCGAGTGTATGCCACAGGGACACGCAAATCATCCGTGGCACGCGTGTGGTTGAAGGCGGGAAAAGGGAAGATCGTCATTAACGGAAAATCCAGCGAAGAGTATTTCCAGCGGGAGTCCCATCGTATCTTCCTCGCAACCCCTTTTCGTCACGGCAACAGATCAGAGTCCTATGATATATGGTGCACCGTGAAGGGTGGAGGGTTTTCTGGTCAGGCAGGAGCCATTCGCCATGGCATCAGTATTGCTTTGCAGGGATATGATGTGGAGACCAGAGCTGCGTTAAAGGCGGAGGGATTCCTCACAACGGATGCTCGTCGTGTGGAGCGGAAAAAACCTGGACGGAAAAAAGCTCGGAAGAGCTTCCAGTTCTGTAAACGATAAACACTATTTGCAAGGGAGAGTTTTTATATGCCAACCATTAATCAGCTGATTCGAGGGGCGCGAGTAAGAAAGAAAGAGCGTGAGTCTGCGCCAGCCTTGAAAAAGGCCCCACAAAAGCGTGGGGTGTGTCTCCGCGTTTTCACAACCACCCCTAAAAAGCCGAACTCCGCTCTGAGAAAGGTTGCTCGTATTCGCCTCACCAATGGTTTTGAAGTCACAGGATATATTCCAGGAGAGGGTCACAACCTCCAAGAGCACTCCGTGGTGCTTATTCGTGGCGGTCGTGTCAAAGACCTTCCCGGTGTTCGATATCACATTATTAGAGGTGTATTGGATACACAAGGGGTGAAGGGGCGTACGAAAGGTCGTTCCTGTTACGGTGTGAAGAAATCCAAGAGTAAGGGAACAAAGTAATGACGAGGAAAAAACTAAAAAAGAGGATGGTACTATGCGAAGACGTGCAGCGGTAAAACGACCACATCAACCGGACACTCGGTATGGTAATGTGGTTTTAGGGAAATTGGTGAACAGCCTTTTTTGGGACGGAAAAAAGCATGTGGCCGAAAAAATTCTTTATGAAGCCATGGATATTATTCAAGCCTCCACAAACCAGGATCCTTGTGAAGTGGTGTTGGGCGCTATTTCCAACGTGAAGCCATCTATGGAAGTGAAGTCTCGTCGTGTGGGAGGAGCAACCTATGCTATTCCTATGCCTGTTAATGCGTTTCGCTCCCAGTCCTTGGCTATTCGTTGGATTATTCATGAAGCTCGGAAGCGTTCTGAGAAGACCATGTCTGCTCGCTTGGCGGAAGAGATGAAGAGTGCCTTTGAACGCAAAGGAGCCGCCATGAAGAAGCATGAAGATACTCACCGCATGGCAGAAGCCAACAGAGCTTTCGCCCATTATCGCTGGTAAAAGAGGTGGATTCATGTGCCTTATGTCATGGCTCCATCTGTCGCCCTTATGTATTAACCTCAAAATGAAGGAACTGATATGCTTATCGAACTGAGTCGTTATCGAAATATTGGGATTACGGCTCATATTGATGCTGGAAAAACCACCACCACAGAGCGCATCCTCTACTATACGGGAAAAAGTCACAAAATTGGTGAGGTCCACGAAGGGACTGCTGTTATGGACTTTATGGTGCAAGAGCAGGAGCGGGGTATTACCATTACTTCTGCTGCCACAACCTGCTTTTGGCGAGAGCACCAAATTAATATTATTGACACACCAGGACACGTGGACTTTACCATTGAGGTGGAGCGTTCTCTGCGAGTTTTAGACGGAGCGGTGGCCGTTTTTGATGGTGTGGCTGGGGTAGAGCCTCAGACAGAAACCGTGTGGCGACAAGCCAACAAATACCAGGTGCCCCGCATTTGCTTTGTCAATAAAATGGATCGAGTTGGAGCAAACTTCTTTCGATGTGTGGATATGATCCAAGAAAAACTTGGAAGTGTTCCCGCCGTTGTTCAGCTTCCCATTGGTATAGAAAGTAGCTTTGTGGGTGTGGTGGATTTGGTGCACATGCGGGCCGTTCGGTGGCATACTGATGATTTAGGGGCAAAGTTTACCTACGAGGATATTCCGGAAGATATGATGACCACGGCAAAGGAATATCATGATAAGCTTATTGAAGTGGTGGCAGACCAAGATGATGCTGTGTTGAACAAGTACCTTTCCGGGGAAGCCGTGACTCCAGAGGAAATTCAAAGCTGCCTTCGGAAAGGAACACTAAAATTTGCTTTTGTGCCAGTGTTTTGTGGGTCTGCATTTAAGAACAAAGGGGTGCAGACGTTGCTTGATGGCATTATCGACTATCTGCCATCGCCCTTAGATTTGCCAGATATTGAAGGCCTTGATCCGGATGATATAGATGGAGAAAAAATCCTTCGTAAGGCATCGGAGAAAGAGCCCCTGTCTGGTTTAGCATTCAAAATTACCAGCGACCCTTTTGTGGGATCTTTGACGTACTTTCGCATTTATTCCGGAAGGCTGGATGCGGGGACCCAGGTGCTGAATGCAGTAAAGGATAAAAAAGAGCGTGTGGGGCGTATGTTGAAGATGCACGCAAACACACGAGAGGATGTGAAGGAAGCTCGGGTTGGTGACATTGTTGCTCTTGCGGGGCTTCGCTATACCACAACGGGAGACACACTGTGTGATGTGCAGAATCCCATTATTTTGGAGCGCATGGAGTTTCCAGAGCCCGTTATCTCCATTGCGGTGGAGCCAAAGACCAAAGCGGACCAAGAGAAAATGGGAGTTGCCCTGTCGAGACTCTCTTCAGAAGACCCATCTTTTCGTTTCTCCACAGATGCTGAAACAGGTCAGACTCTTATTTCTGGTATGGGAGAATTGCATTTGGAAATCATTGTGGATCGCTTGAAGAGAGAGTTCGGGGTGGAGGCAAACACAGGAAAGCCGAAGGTTGCGTATCGTGAGACCATTTCCAAATCCTTTACTCTGGATTATGTGCATAAAAAGCAAACAGGTGGTGCTGGGCAGTTTGCACGTATTGTGGTGCTTTTTGAGCCTCTGGAGCCGGGGTCTGGCTTTGTATTTGAGAGCAAAGTTGTGGGAGGTTCTGTCCCCAAGGAATACATTCCTTCCGTGGAAAAAGGAATCTCCATGGCTAAGGAAACCGGACCTTTGGTGGGGGCACCAGTCATTGATTTTCGAGCATCGCTTTTGGATGGTGCGTACCACGAGGTGGACTCCAGCACCATGGCCTTCGAGGTAGCTGCCCGTGCGTGTTTCCGAGAGGGTATTGTGAAAGCCGCTCCAAAATTGCTTGAGCCCATTATGCGTGTGGAGGTGGTAACTCCAGAGGAATACATGGGGGACATTATCGGTGATCTGAATAGTCGTCGTGGACAAATTCTTTCCATGGATCAGCAAGCCAATGCAAAGCTTATTGTGGCCACGGTGCCTTTGGGATGCATGTTTGGCTATGTTGGAAATCTTCGATCCATGTCTCAGGGGCGTGCAACCTACAGCATGCACTTTGCCCACTATGAGGTTGTGCCGCCAAATATTTTGGAGGAAATTAAGAAAGAATCCTAAATATTCTTTTTGGGAAGGGTATTTTGCCAATGTGAAGGGGGGGAGGGTTGTACCGCTCCCTCTTTTTGGTTCTTGAGGCAGCTTTGCCATGAAAGAATTTTCGCAATTTGAGATATGAGGACTTTCCTCATGGATTATAGGGCGAATCAGAAATATAGCTGCAGGGAAGTTCCCCTGCCAAGAGTTTTTCGAGGGCATTTTTCTCCTTCATGGAGAAAATAAGAATATCTTTTTTCTTTTGCCATGCCAGGGTGATGGCGGTGAGGTCCATAATTTCCAGCTTTTTTTCCCATACATGGGCATAGGTTGCAAATTCACAAAAAGCGGCATGGGGATTTTTTGCTGGATCCTCTTCATACAAGCCATGGCTATGGGTGGCTTTGAGCACAAGATCACAGTTCAGCTCATATGCGCGTATGACAGCTGCGGTGTCAGTGGTGACAGCACCATTGCCTATGCCTGCAAGGCATATGACAATTTTTCCTTTTTGGAGTGCGTAAAGGGCCTTGTCGATGCAGAACGATGGTGCTATGCCATCAATGCCACGAGCTGAAGTCACATGAACACATGCACCCAACTCCTGTAGCACTGAGGCCACGGCAAGCCCATTCATTACCGTGGAAAGCATGCCAATATTATCCGCGGTGCCGCGAGCCATCCACGGACACATGTTCCCGCGAAAAAAATTTCCTCCTCCCAACACCAAAACGATACTCTTGTTCTCTTTCAGAGAAAGTATCTGACGACAGAGGGCATGAACACGCTCTTGACAAAAGCCCACCTTCCCCTCTGCGGAGGTGTCTTTTAAAAGCTCTCCAGAGACTTTGAGGAGAATGCGATGATGATCACGGAGGATATCCCCTCCCAACCACCTTTTCTGTGATACAGTTCTTGTTGTGGGAGTATTGATACTCATCTTTTCTGCTATGACAAAAGGGGAGCATCGTCTTGTCCACGCATGAGGCGGACAAAGTCTTTGATTTTAAAGGAGATCTGAAGATTCTTTTGTTGTTCCTCCAAAAAATCCTTGACCTTTTTAGAGGAGTCATACACAAAAGCTTGCTCTTCCAAAACACATTCTCCAAAAAATTTCTTGATTCTCCCATCCACAATTTGATCAATGCGCTCTTCGGGATTCCCTGCTGTGCGGGCTTGCTCCTTGAGAATGGTGCGTTCCTTGGCAATAGCCTCTTCTGGGACATCAGAAATAGAGATATACTTCGGGTCCATGGCTGCAATATGCATGGCGATTTTTTTGCCTATTTCCGCCACCTCTTCTTTTTTGTCGGTGCAACTTATTGCCACGAGGACTCCCATCTTTCCGAGGGACGGTCCGACAGGGCTGTGGGTATAGGAAGCCACTACACCGGGTGCCACAAAAAGGGAAGAGAAGCGACGAAGCACAACGTTTTCCCCAATTTTCCCAATAAGAGCTAAACGTTCCTCTTCAAGGGTCTCCTTCTTGTCTGTGGAAGAGAGTGCTTGTAAAGAGTCCAGAGATTCTGGTCGATGTTGTTCTGCTGCGGAGAGGGCATGGAGACAAAATTTTTGGAACTCCTCATTGCGAGCCACAAAATCTGTTTCGCAATTCACCTCAAGGAGTACCCCATACTCTCCATAGGAAGCCGCCGCAACCACTCCTTCACCCGTGGCCCGGGAAGATTTTTTGCCTGCGGCAAGCATGCCCTTTGTTCGAAGCCACTCTGCAGCACGCTCGAGGTTACCATCACATTGCTTGAGGGCTTCTTGGCAATCCAAAATTTTTCCATCCGTTGCTGCTCGCAGCTTTTTTACCAACTCTCCAGAAATGGTTGTCATAGCACGGTCCTCCCTAGTTCTTTGTCCTGATTTTCGATATCCTTTTTCTTTTCAGAATCCTCCATGGATCCCTGTGTTTTTTGAAAATCCTGAAAGTCTGCCATCATGGCATCTGCTGAAATCACATCCTTCTGTGTCCCAACATCTGCACCGGATTTTTGAACCTCCGCTTGGATGCCCTGCAAAATAGTCTGTGACAGGATATCACAATAAAAGCCAATGGCCTTTGATGCATCGTCATTACCAGGAATGGGGTAGGTGATGCCATCAGGATTAGAGTTTGTATCCACAATGGCAATAATGGGAATACGGAGGTGTTTTGCCTCTTCCACTGCGCATACTTCCTTATTGGTGTCTAAGATGAAAATAATGTCAGGAAGGTCCCCCATGTCCCGAATGCCTCCGAGAGAGCGGTTCAGTTTTTCCAAATGTCTGTGAAAATCCAGCTGTTCCTTCTTAGAATATTTATGGAAATCCGGAGAGGCAATAATATTTTCGATTTCCTTCATGCGACCTATGGACTGAGAAACAGTTTTCCAATTGGTGAGCATGCCTCCGAGCCATCGGTGGTTAACATAGTACTGTCCACATCGCTGTGCAGCCTCTTGAATGGCGTTTTTTGCTTGCATTTTTGTGCCAACAAAAAGGACCCGTCCCCCTTCTTTTACCGTTGTGAACAAAGCCTCCAAGGCACGCTTGAGACAGATGAGGGTTTGAGGAAGATTGATAATATGGACTCGGTTATAAGACTTATAGATGTATGGAGCCATCTTCGGGTTCCATCGCGACACTTGGTGTCCAAAATGCACGCCTTTTTCCAAAAGCATTTCTACTGATATGGGTGGTAATGAAAATTCTGACATAGCTCTAGTTCCTTTCCAGTTAGTCCGCCGCAGAGCCAAGAAAAATCACCGGAAATCGCCCTGCGTGAGAGATGAATGTTTCTAGAAAAAGATACCATATTCTCCACAAGATCAAAAGCTTTTTTTTGAAGGTCATCCCATTGTTTTCAAAGATTTTATTTGTTTACCTCTGTTTTTTTTGAAGAAACGTGGTGAATGCTCCAAGGAGAAGAGACAAAATTTTGAGAAACCATGGCGGAAAATGCTGGTCATATGATTTTACTGCGAGCAAGAAGACTAAAATCAGCAGAAGTGGCAGTGCTGCCGTTACGGTGATTTTTTTGTGCACGAAGCTTTTGCACGTATGTTCTAAAATTTTGTGAAAGTATTCAAGAAGAAAAGCGTTTTCTTCAAGTTTTTTCCATATGAGGCCACTGGACCGCTTTCCAGTGAGCTCTTGAGCTATACGAAAAATACGGGCCCAATTTTCGGGTGTAAGGTTTTTTGGAGCATGGGGAAAATGCTTATAAAAATATTTGGAGAAAAGGGGAGGGATGATCATACGCTCACCGGGTTGTTCGTACTTTATTTTTGATCTTTTGGGTGCACATCATGTTCCGGGTCTGGATGGTCTTGGCTCTTTTTTTCCTGTGCGTCTTCTTCGTCTTCTTCGTCTTTTTCGTCATCTTCCTCGTCATGAGATTCCTCAGAATGTTCTTTGGGAAGAAAAGAGATGTGTGCCTTGTCGGATTCATTCCCCATGGGTTTTTTGTCCTCATCTTTTTTCTCGTAGAGAAGGGTCCAGTGCTCCTCCACAAAGAATTCTTCACTTGTATGCGATGTGTGGCAGAGGTACAAACCCGTGTCGTGCTGTATCAGATCGTATTTTTCATATTCCTGCTTTTTCTCCCATTTTCCTCTGGGGGTCCATTGGGGCTGAGAGATGGAGACTTTGCCAAGGGTGCTGCCTCGGGAGCCCATGAAAAAAAGGTCCTGGTCCTTCTGTATCACAGAGGTGATGCCTTCTGGTGGCATATGTGGGGATTTTTCCAATGATTCTATGCGCTGGCACAGTTCTTCAAAATTGTTGTCCATTTCTTCAATGCTGAGGGGGGATTTTTTATTTTTCCATAAGGTAATTGCCATGATAATTCTCCCATGAGAGGTTAGATATCTTCTTCTGCGGTGAAGGATACATGAAGGGTTCCATGAAAAAACTCTGAATATGCATAGGAGGTGTAGGTACACTCTTGCATGTCGCAGTGCATGGTGATGAGGCATGCACCCTGGAGGAGGGCTTTCCCTAAGGATACGGGTTGTTCCTCAGGTGTGGAGCCAAAAAAGGAAATGCGATGGGCGTGGGCTCGTGTGTCAAAATGTTCTCCTTCAATGAGGAGATAGTCGCTGTGGGTTTTTCGGTCAATGGCCTGGATGTAGAGCTGTTGGCATGCCATGGGGTCCTTCTGAAAAAGTCCTCCGTAGGGATAGTAGAGGGCTTTGTTCTCCTGTGCGAAGGAAACTTCTGTGATATTCTGAGAAAGCACCAAAAATTCGTGACAGTAGAAGCTCTCTGGAGAAATGGTGTACGGGCAGGAGACATCTCCAAAAGAGTAGCTTGTGCCATCTTTATAATATACCCCTCCGTCTCCGTCATAACGCAATGTAATGGAGTCGAGAATCACAAGATTGTCAGCATATAAAGGGCACGGTGTACTTTGATTGACTTGCAGGTGGAGATCTGGCATATGACGTTTTAAAACGGGGCGCATGGGAAGAATGATTTTCTCTGGGAAAATATCTTGCCTGGATAAAAAAGATGTTGTGTCATCACCTTCAATGCATAAAAGTGGTTCTGAAGATGGCTCTGAGGGAATGATGAAGGTGTTTCGAACTTTTACTGTGTAAGAAGAAAAGCGTCGTTTCATGGAGATCCTGGGTGCAGGTTATTTTTGAGATGTGGAGAGCTCCACGCCCTTATGAGGATAATATGCGTTACAGAGGACTGGGGTAATGGTGTGTTGTATGCAGGGTAATCCTCCCAGTTTTTTTAAGGTAATGTGCAGGGAGGTCTCCCGATCCTTCAAGGGATTTTTTGGATATGGTGGCACCAAAGAAAAAACATACTCTTCTTGTGCTGCAGGGAGATTGGTGATATGGATTTTTTGCACCATGTCTCTGGGGGAAGCATGTTCTATGGTGGCATGAAAATCTGTGGGATATTGGTCATCATAGCACTGATATTCAATCTGCTGTGCATGGCAAAATTCATGAAGATGTATGTGATAGCGTGCTTCTGCATAGCCATGACTATAGGAGCCCTGGGGAGGATGGCGTTCTTTTTTCTCAAGTGGGGCTTTTCCAATGCTGCATGCCACCACAATTTCCACCTCTTGTTTCTTTTCCGTGGCAGAAAGGCTGTAGGAAATCACTTTGCCTGTGGCAGAACCCAAAGGCAGTGAGGAATGGTGTATGGTGAGAGAGTGGTCTAACGTGATGTGTGCTAAACTTTCCATTCCCCCTCGAAGAGTGATATGAAAGCATCGCGCGCCCCAGAAAAGCAAAGACTGTGCACGTTCCAGAGCAAAATCAAAGGCTTTATATCCAAGGGATGTCAGAAAAAAAGATGCGGTGGGTTGAGTCTGAAGAATGTTTGTGGACAAAAGATCTTTTGTCCACTGATCTTGTGAAAAACATTCTGTGGAAAGATGCTCTTCTGTACATGTATAAATGGTTTTTTTATATTCTACCTTTGCGTTGAGTGGGTAAAAGCATTTTGCACGCCAAAAGGGTATGTCCTCTGTGTGTGGGATTTTCTGAAGAAAAAAAGAAAGGGCGGTGGCCTCTTTTTTTTCTGGATTTTGCACCATGCTGTTCATGACCGCAGAAATGGTTTCTTCTCTTTTTTGAGAAACATTCCAGAAGAGGGCCAACTCCCCCTGAAACCAAAAGCGTTTCAACCACAATCTCTCCTTTATTTTTTTGTGTGGGTTATGGGGGCTTTTTATGAGGTGTTCTAAAAGAATACCGTGGGTATGGGACGCCCAGAAAGAAGGCAAAGCTTGTGGAGGTGGGCAAAAAATAAGTGTGCTGTAGGCCACGGTATAGTCTGCTCCCACCTCATCTGCCCACTGAGGCCATTGGTGAAAAGGGGTGTAGGAATTCACCCGCTTTTCTGGAAATTCTTGTGCGAACAATGGAAAAAGATCAAAGGTTCCACAGGAATTTTGTATCCATTGGGCTTGGACAGAAAGGGATATTTCCGTTATGGGTGTATGAGTTGTGTAGGAGAGTCCAAAAAGCTCTTCATGGGTAATGGTATGATGATGTGTGCCATCTAATCCATGGGAAAGGGATGGAACACCTGTTGCACGATGCCAATGAAGGGCATATTCACTAAGGGTTAACATATGCTCTATGGCGGGTGGGTCCCCGTAAAAAAGATCCTGCACTGTCTTATTATCGTTGTGCAAAAGCTTCGTTTGTTCCATGGTTTTTAAAGTGTCTTCCACAGAAAGAGAGGTCACGGTGAACACCAAAAGAAAAATATTTTCTTTATGAGAGGAGACACTGTGCAGTTTTCCCTTCAGGAGGCATTGTGCCGGAGAAAGCTCATGGGGGCTTTTATAGGAAAAAATCCCCCAAGAGTGATGTGCAAAATCCTCAAAGGGATGACTTGCATATATGTATGCCTCTGCTTGTGGCGGGCTGTGCTCTTTTTGTGTGATGGAGAGTGATACAAGGGGGATGTCATGCCGTAGATGATCTTTTTCTGTAAATTCTTCATATTGTTCAATCCATGAGAAGTAAATCATAGAATATCCTAAGAAAATGTCTGGGGCATATCCTGTTTGTGTAGTATACGGAATGCATGGAGGTAATCTCAAATTTCTGAAAGATTTTCTCTTTGTCGTAGCCTCCATCTCGTCTCAGTTCATACAATTTCTTGCTTTTTATACTAAATAAAGAGTTTTTTTTTACTATAAAAGAAGATGAGATGGGAGGAATCATGAAAAAAATTTATGTATTACTTATGGCTCTCTTTGTTCTTGGTTATTTTTGTGATGCTGATGGAAGGAACCAGATGACTTTTCAAAAAGTGATGGAAGATGATGATGAGTCTGAGGATGGCGATGATTCCGAATACGATGATGATGAAGAGGATGATGTGCCTGATGTGCCTGCACATAAGTTAAGGATGAAATTACTTGCACCACTAGATAAAAATGAGACATCACTTGGAGGTATGAAGGGAAGACGCTCAAGTGGACCGTCTCTTTCTGGAAAGCCTGTTAAGAAAGCTTTCACGCGAACATGGAATAAGGGTACGGCACTCCATTGGAGACAGGACGAGAAAAAAGATGATGCAAACCTTGTGGTGGAAGGCCCTGAGGAGAAGAAAGTCGATGCTGCTCCTGTGGTGGTGGAAGGCCCTGAGGAGAAGAAAGTTGATGCCGCTCCTGTGGTGGTGGAAGGCCCTGAGGAGAAGAAGGTCGATGTAGCTCCTGTGGTGGTGGAAGGCCCTGAGGAGAAGAAGGTCGATGCCGCTCCTGTGGTGGTGGAAGGACCTGAGGAGAAGAAAGTTGATGCCGCTCCTGTGGTGAAGCAATCCAATGACCAAAAGGTTCCACCACCTATTATGAAAAAAGAAGAGGTGCAGAGTAACACTCAGGCTCCTGTGGCAGTCATAAAAAAGATATCCCCTCCAAAGAGTGTCCGAGATAGGCCCAGAATTGTGAATATTCATAAGAAAAGGGAAGCGGTTATAAAAAAGCCCTTGTCATCTCAGAAAGGAAAATTCTCTGGGAAAAAGAGATTTTCTGGGCAAAGAAATATTACGAAGAAACCTTCTGAAAAAAGGGACACCTCCTGGAAGAAAAAGACAAAAAAATGGGAGCTTCCCCCAGAAAAACCTAAGGATGATGAAGCAAAGACGTCATGATCACTTCCTTCGACGTTCGGTTATAATGTGCGCATTGGTTTTCGAAGCCCAAGGAGTTTTTCCATTCCAGGGTGGATGCACTGTGGCTTTACAACGCTTTTGGGATTGTAATTTCTTTTTTCCTCGCATAGAATGGCTCTAAGTTTTCTTAGGAAAAAGGCATGGTTATGAAAACAAATATTATTTTTCTGAATATTACAATACTTTTCCTTTCTTTTCAATATCATAAATATTGTTTCGGAGGTTATTTATCTGATGACGAACAGGTGGAAAAATGTATAAAAAAAGGCACTCAACGAGAAGGGAGAAAAAAGCTGAGACAAGAAGAAAAAACCTATCATCACATCCTATCTTCTCAAGAAAGATCTTCTGCAAAAACAAGTCGATTCCATGAAAAAAGAAGAAAAAAGATGGACGAGTTTTTGCAAAAATGTGAACGCCTGTCTTTAGAACGGAGAGCCAAGAAAGAAGAAGAAAAAAGGGCTGAGAAGAGCAGCACAGAATCTTCCAATAATGTTTTGACGAGCACGGAAGAAACGAAAGGGAGTGTTGCATAAAAAAGACTGTGCTGTGTGATATGGCTCCTGTCTGAAAAAAATCATTATGGAATGCGTTGGTTGTGGAGAACGCACTTCTGGTCGTCTCAAAGATGGTCGGGGTTCTTTTTTATTCCTTTTCTATCAACGGATTTTTTATTTTTTTCTTCTACAGTATGGCCACAGTGATTTTTTTTGGAGAATGGATCATGCATCGCTCTGCTTTTTCTGCTGAAATCATTGATTTCGCTTTTTACCAAAAATTCCGTAAAATTCTTTTGGTGGATGCGCAGGATATGGAGGCTTTTTTACTGTGTCAGAAGCATGTTGTTTTTCATGACAGGTAAGCGGGAATTGGTGTCATATGCCAGAAAGGCATGAAATGCGATATTTTTGACGGTGGTGTGGGGTGAAGCCGTGGATTTTTAATGCAGAACTGTGGGCGGCGGTGCCGTATCCCTTGTTTTTGTTCCACGCAAAGTGAGGATATTCCTGGTGAAGCTGGTCCATGAGAGCATCCCGTGTGACTTTGGCAATAATGGATGCAACAGCAATGGAGGGACTTTGTGTATCGCCCCTGATGATGGGAAGAATGGGGTGTGGAGTGCAGAAAGTATTTCGTCCATCCAGGAGTATTCCCACGGAAGAAAAGGGCAAGGCGCTTACTGCTTTTTCCATGGCAGAAAGGGTCGCATGAAGTACATGGGTTTGAAAAATATCCTCCACGGTGCCATGGGCGATGGTCCAGGAGGCGTATTCAGGGTTGTTAAGAAAAACATCATAGAAAAACTGTCGCCTGTGAGGGGAAAGTTTTTTAGAGTCTTGTAAGGATGACAAAAGATGTATGGGGATTTTTTCTCGTGCTAAAACCACAGAAGCTACCACCACAGGCCCTGCCCACGCTCCATATCCAACTTCATCTACGCCAGCAATATGCTGAACTCCATGGGTGGCACACATTTTTTCTTCCCAGAAAAAATCCATGGGCCTTAACACTTCTTTGCTTTTTTGAAAAGCTTTTTGGGACATGTCTTTGCGGCACGTAAGGCGGGTTTTGGGACCATTTTTGCAAGCCTTATAACCTTTTTCTGCACAGTCTTTTGTGGGGTTTTTTGACAAAGGGAAAAGGATGAGAAGTTTTCCAATTCTAAGAGGGACGAAAGCAAGCATGGATTTCGATAATACGTTTCCGTTAAAAGAACAATATTATGATCTCTTTTGTGAGCGGTTGTATTGCGCATGGCCACCACAATCACTTCTTTTCCGTTACGTTTTGTGAGGGTGGCTAGGTTAAATCCTGCAGGTCCCGTGTACCCTGTTTTCCCTAGGAGCATGCCTGGTACCCTCATAAGAGTTTTATTGGTGCTTCGTACAGTTTTGCCCAAAATTTGTGCCGACTGTATGCCTAAAAATTTTGCATAGTTTGGAAATCTCTGCCAGAGGGCTCTTAAAAGTAAGGCCATATCATGGGCTGTGGTGATTTGCTTCGGATGATGAAGTCCCGAGGGATTTTGAAAAACTGTGTGATGCATTCCAAGCTTTTTTGCCATTTGGTTCATGCGCTGTACAAATCGTGCAGAGGAACCATTGCAATTTTGTGCCACCACCATGGCCGCATCGTTTGCTGATCGCAAAGACAGGGCAAGAATACAATCACGTACGCTGACACAGCTTTTTGCCTTCAGCCCAATTTTGGAGCGAGGCTGTTTGCTTGCCAGAACAGAGACATGAAATGGTGTTTTCAAAGAAAATCGCTTTCTTTCTAGATCTTCAAAGAGAAGATAGAGGGTCATGATTTTTGTAAGGGACGCGGGATAAATGCGTTCGTCATAACGAAGGCCATCAATGATTTTTCCGCTTTTGGGATCCATAAGGACCACCACAGCTTTTTCCTGGTGCTTCGATGCCCTTTTTCCGTGAGAGATGCATGGAATATGAAAAAAAAAGCATGCAAAGATCCATGCTTTTATGAAGAAAAGCAACAAAGAGGTCATAGTACCTTTTTTTCCTTATGAGTCACACTATCCCCCAAAAGTTTCTCACATTGTAATGAATGAAAAAGAAAAAATCAATTTTTCTTCCACATGCAAATTTATTTGTGCTAAAAGGAGAAAAGAGTGGAAGGGGATTTTTTTTTCTTGTAGAATGCTGATGTTGCATACGTGATTTCTAAGAAATGATTTTTTGATGAGGAGGGTGTTGTGTCCTTTTTTTCTTCCGTGAAAGCTTCCCAGTATTTTTCAGCCACTGTGCGGAATTTTCCCCAGGAGGCGTCTGTTATTTCACACAAACTGATGATAAAAGCTGGTTTTGTGCAGCAGATTGCCTCTGGAATTTATGCGTGGCTCCCCATGGGCTTTCGTATTTTAGAAAAAATTCAAGCTATCATCCGGGAGGAGCATGATAAAGCAGGTTGTGTAGAGATTTTGGCGCCAACGTTGCAGCCCTCCACTCTTTGGAAAAAAAGTGGTCGATATGATGATTATGGGAAGGAGATGTTGCGGTTTTTGGATCGTCATGAGCGAGAGCTGATTTATGGTCCAACGGCGGAGGAAATCTTCACAGAAGTATTTCAAACCCATGTCACGAGCTATCGTCAGCTTCCACAGAAGCTGTATAACATCCAGTGGAAATTTCGTGATGAAGTGCGACCGCGATTTGGGGTTATGCGTGGGAGGGAATTTTTGATGAAGGATGGGTATTCTTTTGACCTTACGAAGGAAGCCGCCCAGGAGTCCTATAGAATCTTTTCGGATATATATCTGCGTATTTTTTCGCGTATGGGGCTTCGTGCGATTCCTGTGCGTGCCACTACTGGGCCCATTGGTGGTGATTTAAGCCACGAGTTTCATGTGATAGCAGAAATGGGGGAGAGCAAGTTGTACTATGATCGTGCCATTAATGGAATTTCTGGCAAGACCTTGGAGGAGTTTTTAGGGTATTATGCCATGGCTGATGATAAGCATATTGCGGATAAGTGTCCTATTTTGTCAGAGAATCTTGTGATGGCTCGTGGTATTGAGGTGGGGCATGTTTTTTTCTTTGGAACAAAATATTCAGAGGCTATGGGAGCCATGGTTACCACGGCATCTGGTCAAAGGATTCCCGCGGAAATGGGGTCCTATGGCATTGGTGTTTCCCGCTTATTTGGAGCCCTCATTGAGGTCTTTCATGATGAATATGGGATAAAGTGGCCGGTGAGTGTGGCACCTTTTACAGTTTGTGTTATGAGCGTGGGAGAGGACCATAGTGTTCTGGAAAAGGCAGAGGATTTTTGGCAGAAGCTCCAGCAAGGGGGGGTGGATACTTTTTATGATGATCGCTCCATAAGTCCAGGGGAAAAATTTACAGATGCGGACCTCATTGGGTATCCATATCATGTTTTTATCAGCAATCGTACCATTCAGAATGGGTTTATTGAGATTAAAGAGCGTGCCACGGGGGAGCGAGTTTTTCTCTCCCAGATGGAGGCGTTGGACTGGATTTTTCAGCGCTGCCCTAAAAATGGTTATCGTGGATAGTCATGATACATGCTTTGCCCATGTCGTCCTGGGAGATTTTCGCTCTGTTATGGAATAGGTACATAAAGCCCCATTATGTGGTTCTTGCTTTAGGAACTTTTTCCATGACACTTTCCGGGGCGTCTACGGCTATGTTGACCACCTATCTTAAGCCTCTTTTTGATAATTTGCTCATGGAGCACGAACGCATGGGGTTTGTGTGCACGGGTATTTTATGCTTTTCCCTCATGAAGGGGATTTCAGGCTATGGCTCCGTTTTGTGTGTGGAATATTTTGAACATAAAATCAGCCAATCTTTTCAGAAGGACCTCTTCAGTAAAATCCTTTCCCTGGATTTGCATTTTTTTTACCACAACCATCGAGGGAATATCAGCTCCCTTCTTCTGCAAGACGTGAATGTGTTGAAAACCTCTGTGGCCTCCGCCTTGATTTCCATGATTAACCATGGACTGTGCGTTTTCTTTCTTCTCATTGTTATGATGCGGAACAATTTCTTTTTGGCTTTTGTCACATTTCTGAGCTTCTCTTTCATTTTGCTTCCCTTTACATACTTTGGAAAGAAAGTGCACAAGCTTACCGGAAAGCTTCAAGCGTATTCTGCACAGCTTCAGGTTTTTTTCCATCAAGTTTTCCAGAATATTATGTTGGTGAAAACGTCAAATATGGAAAATCAGGAGATTGCCTCCATGGATTCTCAAGTGAATGAGCTTTTTCTGAAAAATATGCGCATTTCTCGGTTTCGTGCGCTTATCCATCCCGTGGTAGAGCTTTTGGCAACTGTGGCCATCCTTGTTACGCTTTTGTATAGTGCCTTGTATCAAAACCAGACGCCCGGTGGTTTCCTCTCTTTCTTAACGGCACTTATTTTTATTTATACGCCTGTGCGGGAGATGGTCTCTCTAAGCACGAAATTACAGGGGGGCTTAGCGGTGGCTCGACGTCTTTTTTCCATTCTGGAGAAGACAGCGCCGGAGGAGGTGGATGCTCGTAGTCATGTTTCTGGTCATAGTGCTGTCCCTCATGTTCCATTGGATTTTGGTCAGCCCATTATATTTCGTCAGGTGACTTTTTCTTATCCCGAGGGAGAGCGAAATATCCTCAACGACTTTTCTGCAACCTTTGAGGGGAAAAAACGCATTGCCATTGTGGGCATCAGTGGTGTGGGAAAGACATCAATTCTTAACCTTTTGCTGCGTTTCTATCATCCACAGAAGGGCGGAATCTTTTTAGGGAATCACGATATTCGCACCATCCCTTTGGAGGAGTGGAGACGCAATATTGCCTTTGTGAGTCAGGATATCATGCTTTTTGATGATACGGTCTTTAATAATATTCGCTATGGTCTGCAGGATGCCACACATCATCAGGTGAGGGAGGCTGCGGCCATGGCCTACGCTGATACTTTTATAGAGGAGCTTCCCCAGGGGTATGACACTATGATTGGAGAAAACGGCGTGCGACTTTCGGGGGGACAAAGGCAGCGTTTGGTTTTGGCGAGAGCATTTTTGCGCAACAGTCCTCTTTTGCTTTTGGATGAAGCCACGTCGTCTCTGGACTCCATTGCGGAGAAAAATGTGCAGGAAGCACTGCATAAGCTTATGGACAATCGCACAACGTTTATTGTGGCCCATCGTCTTTCCACCATTGAGTCTGTGGACGAAATTTTTGTTTTTGAAAATGGGGCCATTGTGGAGCACGGCAAGCATGAGGAGCTTTTAGCGAAGCAGGGAGCATATTCTCGACTTGTTTCTCAGTATGCTCTTCAGGACTCCTCATTTCCCCTAGAGAGTGATTTTTCGGAGTTTTAGGGAAGAGACCTTCGCGAGAGGATCTTAACTATTTCTTGTTTTCTTGAAAATCTTAGGTGGTGTCGACATTTATTTTAGCCATAAATAAATTCCAGCAAGAAAAACAAAAGAGAGATAGGAAATATCAAGCTTGTCGTATTGTGTTGCTACACGCCTAAAATGCTTGAGTTTATTGAACATCCTTTCGATTACATTTCTCTCTTTATATAATTCTTGGTCATAGGTTCTTGCTATTTTTCTTCGGGATCTTGGAGGTATAACTGCCTCCGCCTCAGTATCTTTTGCAAATTGTACCATATAATCCGCATCGTAACCTTTGTCAGCTATTAAC
>CAZLKT010000005.1:0-49551 GCA_964560205.1 uncultured Holosporaceae bacterium
TCTAGTGACTTCAAAGGAGCTAAGGCTTCTTCTACTAATAAAAGATCCGCTGCTTCTAAGAGCACTTTTGCGTCTGGCGGTTCTGATGCATTGCTTCACGATTACCATGGAGAGATGGAAGGTGTGGTGTCGCCATTTAACGAGAAAATGGAAGAAGATGCGGTGGTTAATGAAGCAAAAAAAATATGTCAAGACAGCATACGGAAAATAGAGGATAGTGTAGTGGAGTCATTAGTAAAGAGATGGATCATGTTGTGGGAGGAATTGTCTTTGGAAAATATTTGTTTGAAGCAATCGCTTTGCATACAAGGGAAGACAGAAGGGGTGGCCAAGATTGAGAAAATAAAAGAGGCCATACAACGGATTTTTAAGAGGTTGAAGGGCGATGAGGAGCAAACGCAGGATAAGGGGCAGCAAATAAAATTCCTGATTGAAGAGAGGCTTAAGGAGGGGGGTGAAAAAGAAAACACGGGTTTGGAGAGTGCCATAGAGAAGGCTCAGAACGAATTGCAGGAGTGTATAAAATCTTATAATGTGCCCAACGCTATAGATGAGCTATTGCAAGAGATAAAAGAGGGAATAAGGTTGCTAGGTGGAGATCCTGACAAGATGACTTTGCCATCAAGGATGACGCGGAGGGAGAACAATGAGTCTTTTGTGGACAACAGCATTTTAGATGGTGGTGCAAGGAGGAAGAGAGAAATCTTGGTGGAGAATGAGATAAGGAGGTGGTATGCAAATGAGGGGCTCATAGCGGATAATTTGGACGTGTTACAAGAGTGGAAAAAGATTGAGAGGCGCTTTGAAGATGCTCGAGATGCGTACATAGAGACGAAACAGTTGTGCAATGGGGCTGCACAGAAAGAAATGGGGTTTGTGGAGAAAAAAAAGAATTTTGAGGGCATGAGTAATCAGTGTAATAAGTGCTCGGTTGAGGTGGAGGAGTTAAAGAGGGAAATGAGAGCATTGCTCGTGAGACAGCTTCACGAGTTGCAAGAAGAAAAATATTTGGAAGAAATGTGTCTCGAGGGTTATGAGGGTGAGATAGAGGAGCTAGAAAAAGAGGGTTATGATGAGTCAGATACAGAAAAAAACTTGCAAGCTTTCGTAGTAAGGAGTGACATAGGCGAGGCAAAAAAAGCCATAGAAGAAATCGATGAGAAATTGAAGGAGATTGGAGACAAAATAAATGGTATGAAATATGGGGACTGTGGAAATCCACTGTTATCATTGCGTACATATCCTTGCAGGTTGACATGTCGTGAGTATGGTGACCCCCGGCGGGTTTCTGTGTCCGATAAGAAAGAATCTGAGACGCGGAAAGAAGATGCTACGAAGCGTTATATAGAGCAGAGTGAAAACACTCTTGCTCGGATAAGTGAAGTTGAGCGTAAATTGAAAGTGCTCACTGTTGCTGATGGATGGTTGAAGCAGATGAAGAATGAGATGATTCCTACTGAGATAAGTGAAGTTGAGAATAAATTGAAAGTGTTACGTGCTTTTTGTGGACATGTGGAGAGGATGAATGGTGAATATGAGAAATTGAAGGAGGTTTTTGCTCAGATGAAGATGGGGACAGATAAGGAAAATCGCTCGAAGATGAGGAAAGCTCAGACTGTATTGAAAAAGTTCAATGCTCTTGATGGACCCTTTGAGGCAATTGAGAAGTTTTTTAGTGCTCAAAAACCTCCCAGCAATTCTGCTTCGAAGTCAATGAAGAGGGCGTCGCTCAGGGAGGATTCGGCTGATAATTGTGATGTTGAAGCAAAAAAGAGCGGACACAATTCTTCTTTTTCGTCAGCAGAAGCTTCGGAAGTGTGTCAGTAAGGCTGATGTATAGGCGGTGAGAAGAGAAGATGATGAGAGGGAAGAGGATTTCATGGGGTGCGCTTCATGTTGTCTTTTTCCCTTTTGTGTATGTGTGATTTGTGGGAATGTTTTTTAACCTCTTGCGTTGATCTTTATTATTTATTATTGTTTAATAACTAATGAGGCTTCTATGAATAACATATCCCGTTGTATTGCAATTTTTTTTACTGTTGTTTTCGCACAAAGCGCATATTCGGCAGGTGGGTTCTCTAATCGAGATAAAAAAGAAATGGACCGTGCGCTGAAGAACCAAGAAGATGGGAATTATTTTCTGAATCAAGATAGCTGTCAAGAGTTTATTGATTTTCAGAGGAAGAAACAGGGGAGGCTGTTGAGTCAGCAGAACAAAGTTCATGAGGCGAGACGTGTTTCAAAAGAGATGCTTAAGCGTCTGAAGGAAAAGCAAAGTTTGTTGCACGATGCTGTTGAGAAAGAAGGTACAGTTTTTTTAGAAAACAAAAGTAATATTAAGGAAAAATATGCTTCTAAGAGGAATGAAGTAAATAAGGGTTATGGTGAAATAAAGTGTTCTTTTGATGATTTTGACAGTCTGATAGGAGAAATAATGTGTCAAATGAATCGTGTGGTTAAGAGGTGTGGGGAAGAGGATCATGGCTCTTTTGCTGAGGGTTTCTATATGCAGCTTTCTCAAGAAACTGATAAGTATTATAAGGAATTGATTAAAATAAAGGACGATGCAAAATTGCATTGGGAAAACTTCCATTGTAATAATCAAGAAAAAAATAATAAAAAAATAGAAAGAGAAATGAATGAAGAAATAGAAATGATTACAAATGATTTTTTTCAAAAAAGAAAAGAAACTCAGAAGTGTTTTGCTAAAAATGATGCTGAGACGAAAAAAGAAGAAGATTTTATCAAGAAACTGGAAAAAAAAGAGAAAAGATACAATGACAAACTCGACTCATTGCGAGAAGCTGAGAATACTATAATACGCTCTTCCAGCAGAGAAGGGAGGAGTCTGAGGAAAGATATAAGGACAAGGTGCAACTCTTTGGGGGTATTGAAAAAGAAATTAGAGGAGATGCGTGCAGAAAACGTGAAAAAAGAAAACCAGGGTGTGGATGATGGGGAATAGTTGTGGCGCCATGGAAAGAAGGATCTGTGCCTTCTTTGTGGGTGGTGAGAAAAAAAGGGTTTTTGTGAAAATTTGTTGGGGGTGGCCATTGTCTTTCTACGGAAAGTATGTTATGAAAAGACCTACATGTGTAACTTCATTTTTTGGAAGAGGGGTAGTATGGCTATAGGCGTTTATAACAGAAATAAGGAGCATGTGAACATCGGAACCATTGGGCATGTGGACCATGGGAAGACGTCGTTGACGGCTGCTATTACAAAGGTTCTTGCGGAAAGGGGCGGGGCGGAGTTTCGCTCTTATGCTAACATTGATAATGCTCCAGAAGAAAGGGCAAGAGGTATTACCATTGCAACATCCCATGTGGAGTATGAGACGGATAAGCGTCACTATGCGCACGTGGATTGTCCTGGGCATGCAGACTATGTGAAGAACATGATTACTGGTGCTGCACAGATGGATGGCGCTATTCTTGTGGTGTCTGCTACGGATGGAGCTATGCCGCAGACTCGAGAGCATATTTTGTTGGCTCGTCAGGTTGGTGTGCCTTCTTTGGTGGTTTTCATGAACAAGGTGGACTTGGTAGATGATGAGGAAATGTTAGATTTGGTGGAAATGGAAATAAGAGAACTGTTGTCTTCTTATGATTATCCTGGAGATAAAATTCCTGTTATCCGTGGATCCGCCGTGGCGGTTCTTGAGGATAAGGGGGAAGACATTGGCAAAAGTGCTGTGGAGAATCTCATGAAGGCGGTGGATGAGCATATTCCAACTCCTGTGCGAGAGCTTGATAAGCCATTTCTTATGGCTGTGGAGGACTCTATTACTGTTCCTGGACGAGGAACTGTGGTAACTGGTCGCATCGAGCAAGGATCTGTAAAGGTAGGAGACGAAGTAGAAATCGTCGGTCTGAAGGAGACGCAAAAAAGTACGGTGACGGGCATAGAGATGTTTCGAAAGACTTTGGAAAAGGGCCAGGCGGGTGATAATGTTGGTATCCTTTTGCGCGGTATTAAAAAGGAAGATGTGCAGCGTGGTCAAGTTTTGGCAAAGCCGGGAAGTGTGACACCCCATAGTAAGTTTGAGTGCACGGTGGTGACGCTTACAAAGGAAGAAGGTGGACGCCATACCCCATTTTTCGCAAACTATCGTCCCCAGTTCTATTTTCGAACCACGGACGTGACGGGCTCCATCGAATTGCCTGCTGGTGTGGAAATGGTCATGCCTGGAGATACTGTGGAAAAGCTTGTGGTGAATCTCATTGAGCCCATTGCCATGAGTGATGCTCTTCGTTTTGCCATTCGTGAGGGTGGACGTACGGTGGGCTCTGGTGTTATCACAAAAATTTTGGCATAATGTGGACATCGCTATTTTTATTGATTGAGGAACGTTTTATGTGGGGAGTACTATGAAGGAGCAAAAAATTCGCATACGGTTCAGTGGCTATGATCACCATGTTTTGGATCGAGCAGTTCGGGAGGTTCTTGGTGTTGCAAAGCGCTCTGGCGCAAAGATTTGTGGACCAATTCCATTTCCCAGCTCCAAGATGCAGCTGACGGTTTTGCGTTCTCCCCACATAAATAAGACGGCGAGGGATCAGTTCAAGCTTTCTCAGTATAATCGGGTGCTTGAGCTTTCCTGCACCTCTCACATTGTGGAGGCTCTCCATGAGCTTAATTTGACCACAGAGGTGGGTGTGGAGATTCGCGTGTTATGAAATGTGGAAAATGGGACCTCAAGTGTAAGAAAGTGCGCGCGGTTATTGATGGCTTCTTTTACCTTGTTCCTTTTTTTTCTTGTGTAGCTATGTTTTTTGAGGAGAGGTAAAAATGCAACGTCAACGTGTGGGTGCCATTGCGGAAAAGCTAGGAATGACGTCTCTTTTTTTGAAAGGGGGCGTTCGTGTGCCTGTTACTATTTTAAGGGTTCAAGGGTGCCAAGTGGTTGCACAGAAAAAAGGAGTCCATGGAGGCAACAAACTTCAGATGGGGTTTGGTGACGTCAAGAGGGTCTCTAAGTCTCTGAAGGGATATTTTGAGAAGGCAGGTGTGAAGCCTCTGAAGGTTTTGAAGGAGTTTTTTGTCAGCGATGATGGGGTGTTGCCCGTGGGATCTGCTCTTTCTGCAGAGCATTTTTGTGTGGGGCAATACGTGGATGTTACCGGTGTTAGCATTGGTAAGGGATTTGCTGGTGGTATGAAACGACATAATTTCGGTGGACTTCGAGCCAGCCACGGCGTCTCTGTGTCTCACAGAAGCCATGGATCTACGGGAAACCGAAAAAGTCCTGCGAAGGTTTTTAAAAATAAGAAGATGGCGGGTCATATGGGATGCGATCGCGTCACTGTGCAGAATTTGCAGGTGATGGCGTCGGATGGAGAGCTTGGAGTCATTGCGGTGAAGGGAGCCGTTCCTGGATGTAAAACAGGTTTTGTGGTGATCCGAGATGCTTTAAAGAAACCCCTCGGCAAAGATTGTGCTTTTCCGGGTGTTTTTCAAGAAATGACCTCTTCTTTTGATGCAAAAACTTCTGAGGACGTGCATGATGCGGCTCATGAAAATAAAAGCGCACGTCAAGATAGTACAAACCAACACGCTGAAGATCACGCTGCACATCAGCAACCTGTGGTGGAACATGAGCATGGTGCTCACTGTGACCATGATCATCATGAAATGCCATCTGGTGGTGAGGCAATTCCTCAGAGTGAAGCTGTGGATCACCATGAGAAATCTCAGGTGTCTGAAGGCTCTGACGTATTACCCCATGAAGAAAAGGGAGAAGTGGAATGAAAATTGTTGTGAAAAATTGGAAAGCGGAGTCAGTGGGAGATATGGAGCTCTCTGAGGCGGTTTTTTCTCTGCCTGTGCGAAAAGATATTTTGGCTCGTGTTATTCATTGGCAGTTGGCCAAGAGGCAGTCGGGAAATCATAAGACAAAAGGTATGGGGGAGGTGTCCGGTACCACGAAGAAGCCATGGAAGCAAAAAGGAACAGGTCGAGCTCGCGCAGGATCCTTGCGTGCTCCACAGTTTCGAGGTGGTGGGACTGTTTTTGGCCCAGTTGTGCGTGACCATGGATATTCCTTGCAAAAAAAAGTTCGTCAGTTGGGTCTTAAGACCGCCTTGTCCTGTAAGTTTTCTGAGGGGCGCCTCATGATTTTGGATGACCTTCGCTTTTCTCAGGGGAAAACGAAGGAGGCTCTTCGTGGTTTGCAAGCCCTCGGTGTGACGTCTGCTTTGGTGGTAGGAGATGCTGAGGGTGACGGTATGGACTCTGTAAAGAATGCCTTGTGTAATATTGCTCGAGTGGATTTTTTGCCCCACGTTGGCATTAATGTATACGACATTCTGAAGCACGAGTATCTTATTCTTTCCCGCCACGTGGTGGAGTCTTTGCAAGAGAGGTTTACATGATTCATCGATATGTACAGCGAGATAAAAAGAAGATTCTGTCTGAAGAGTTGGTGTGGTCTGTTCTCAGGCGTGCCCTCATGACCGAGAAGTCCACAGCAGCCTCTGCCATGGGTCAATATATCTTTGAGGTGGAGTCGTGGGCCAATAAAATACAAATTGCCCGTGCGGTGGAGAAAATCTTCTCCGTGAAGGTGGCATCGGTGAATACCCTTCGAGTGAAGGGTAAGAAAAAGGTCTTTCGTGGGCGCCTTGGGACTCGACCAGATAGAAAAAAAGCCATTGTTTCTTTGGTGCCAGGGGCTGTTTTGGATCTTGAGGCCATGGGAGGCGCATCGTGAGTGTTATGGTGATGTCACTATCCTTCCAGAGGGCAACAATAACTGGTAATGGATGTCGTAAAATTTTTGAGAGAGGGAGTATATCGTGACTTTGAAATCCTATCGTCCCGTTACATCTTCACAAAGGGGATTAGTTCTTGTAGATCGATCTAGTTTGTGGAAGGGGGCGCCCCTGAAAAAGCTTACTGTGGGGAAAAAAAGCAATGGTGGACGTAACAACCAAGGGCGTCTCACGGCACGTAACCATGGCGGTGGGCATAAAAAATCTTTTCGGTGCATTGATTTTCGCCTCCCAGTGGGCGAGTATGTGGTGCTGCGCCTGGAGTACGATCCCAACCGCACAGGCTTTATTGCCTTAGTGCAAGACACTGTTTCGGATGAGGTGCGCTATGTTCTTGCTCCCCAAGGATTGACGGTGGGGCAACGTATCCATTCTCACGAAGAAACAGAAATTCGTGATGGAAACACCCTGTGTCTTAAAAACATTCCCATGGGTACCTTTATTCATAATGTGGAGTTGAAGATCGGAAAAGGGGGGCAGCTTGCTCGTTCAGCAGGATCCTCTATACAGGTTATGGGGCGAGATGGAGTGTATGTCTTGGTACGCATGCCTTCGGGGGAGTCACGAAAGATTCATGAAAACTGCCGCGCCACCATTGGCATTGTTTCCAATGAAGACCATAAGAACTGCCGGCTTGCAAAGGCTGGGAGAAATCGGTGGAAAGGGCGCCGCCCTCATACTCGTGGTGTGGCCATGAATCCTGTGGATCACCCCCATGGAGGCGGCGAAGGACGTACTTCTGGTGGACGCCATCCGGTGTCTCCCACAGGGCAGTCTGCTAAAGGTAAGAAGACGCGATCAAAGCGTGCAAAAGCGAACAAGCTCATTGTCTATCGTCGTCAAAAGAAGTAATATCTATTGTCTCGTGTTGTTTTAAGAAAGAAGGGAGGCGTTTTGTGTCAAGATCAGTGTGGAAAGGACCGTTTGTAGATTCTTATCTTTTAAAGAAAGCTGAAAAGGTGAAAGAATCAGGGCGTCTCAACGACCCTATTAAAATATGGTCCAGGCGATCTGTTATTATGCCTCAGTTTGTGGGATTGCATTTTCATGTGTATAACGGAAAGAAATTCATTCCCGTGGCAGTGACGGAAAACATGATTGGGCATAAATTTGGGGAATTTTCCCCCACACGAACGTTTACTGGCCATGCCGGTGATAGTAAGGCAAAAAGGAAATAAAGGGAGAATGTTATGACGAGTACGTACGCGGCGGAGGCATCATCTAAAAAGTTGCGAGTGAGCTGTAAGAAGCTGCATTCCATTGTGGCCCCCCTGAGAAACAAGCCCTTGGGAGAGGTGTTTCGGATTTTGCAAGGTATGAGGAAGCGATCCGCTGTGGATGTATATAAGGTGGTGCATTCTGCCATGGCCAATGCGGAGAATAACTTTGGGTTGGATGGAGATAATTTGTGGCTTGGGGAAATATCCGTGGGCAAGAGTTTTGTGCTTCGGCGGGTGAAATTTTGTGGTCGAAGCCGTATGGGGCGGGTGCGCAAAGAATTCAGCCAAATCCGTGTGGTACTTAATCAATATGTGGAAGAAAAAGTCTCTGATGTGGTGGAAGTTACACCCGTTCAACCCGTGAAACAGAAAAAGGAGAAGGAAAATGGGACAAAAATCTGATCCTGTTGGATTGCGTCTGGGGATTAATCGCACGTGGGACTCTAAATGGTTCTCCAGGAAAAACTATGCACAGTTTGTGGCGGAAGATTATAAAATTCGCAGCTTTATAAAATCCACCATTGGAAATGCCGGAGTGGCCAATGTCCAAATTTCTCGCGCAGAAAAGGCCATCCCACAGGTGTCTGTTTCTGTGGCCCGCCCTGGCGTGGTCATCGGAAAGAAAGGCTCTGGTATAGAGGCTCTTGCAAAAAAAATGGAAGAGAGCCTTGGCATTAAGTGTGCCTTTAATGTCATAGAGCTTCGAAAGCCAGAGCTGCATGCTCAGGTGGTGGCTGATGACATTGCTCAACAGTTGGAGCGTCGAGTTTTTTATAAAAGAGCCATGAGAAAAGCTGTTCAAAATGTTATGAAAGCTGGGGCAAAAGGCGTTCGTATTAATTGTGGTGGTCGACTTGGTGGTGCAGAAATTGCACGAACAGAGTGGTATTTGGAAGGACGTTTGCCCCTTCACACTCTGCGGTCAGATATTGACTTTTCTTGCAGTACGGCCAAAACTTCTAGTGGAACGTGTGGTGTGAAGGTGTGGATTTATAGAGGGGATGTGCTCTCCTTGGGTGAAGAAAGAAAACCCTCTGCCAGTGAACTCGAAACAGAACATCGGAAGGAGGACTGAATATCATGCTTATGATGCCGAAGAAGACAAAATTTCGAAAAATGTTTAAGGGGCGTATCCATGGGGAAGCGGCGCGCGGTAATACCCTGGCCTTTGGAAACTATGGTTTGCAGGCCTTGGAGCCCGCTCGGATCACAGCTCGACAAATAGAGGCCTCTCGTCGTGCCATTGTGCGTCATATGCGTCGTATGGGTCGCGTGTGGATCCGCATTTTCCCAGATATACCTGTTTCCTCAAAACCTGCTGAAGTCCGCATGGGAAGTGGAAAGGGTAGCGTAGATTTCTGGGTATGCCGTGTGAAGCCCGGACGAATCATGTTTGAGATTAACAGTCCAACACTAAAGTTAGCGAAAGAAGCTTTATTGTTGGCCGCAGCAAAAATGCCTATTTCTGTGCGGTTCATTGATAGAGAAATGAGGGGGGATCCCAGATGAAAAAAAAGTTTCATGATTTTCAGAATCTGTCTGTGGAGTCTTTGCAAAAGGAGGTTGTGACATGCCGAAAGGCCATGTTCCATCTTCGCCTTCAAAAACGCTCCGATGCATCGGCAGTGAAGCCACATCATATTCGTCTTCATCGACGTACCATTGCTCAGCTGAAAACTGTTTTGCAGCAACGCATGGTATCTGAAAAAACGCCTGTTCCCCAGACTGTGAAAAAGACCACGACGAAGACGCCATCAAAAAAAGCAGAAAAAGTGAGGAGATAATTTATGCCAAGACGGGTTTTAGTAGGACAAGTGGTGAGTCACTCTGACAAAACGGCGTTGGTGCGTGTGAAAGGAATCAAGCATTACTCCATGTATGGTAAGAATGTTATTCGCTATAAAAAATATGCATCCCACGATGAAGAAAACGCTTTTCACAAGGGAGATTGGGTTCGCATCCGTGAATCGCGTCCCTTTTCCAAAACAAAGCACTGGGAAGTATTGGAGAAAATAGAAAATGTTACAGGAAGCGCCGGCATATAAGGTGTGCCGTTTTAGAGGGAGAACATTATGATTCAGATGCAAACACGACTTAAAGTAGCAGATAACTCTGGAGCAAAAGAGGTGATGTGCTTTAAGGTATTGGGCGGGTCAAAGCGAAGGTTTGCCAGCATTGGGGACGTCATTGTTGTTTCCATTAAGTCCGCTATTCCTCGTTCCAAGGTCAAGAAAGGCGAAGTCTATAAAGCCGTTATTGTGCGTATAAAAAAAGGGTTAAACCGGGAAGATGGTACCACCATTTCTTTTGACGATAATGCTGTGGTGCTGTTGAAGCAAGGTCAAAACAAGGATATAATTGGCACACGTGTTCTTGGACCCGTGCCCCGTGAGTTGCGGAGCAAATATTTGAAGGTTGTGTCTTTAGCACCAGAGGTATACTGAAATGAGATGGAGAATAAAAACAGGAGACCAAGTGGTGGTCATCGCGGGAAGCTCCCGAGGGCATCGTGGAGAGGTCTTGTCCGTTCTGCGGAAGGCAGAAAAAGTTCTCGTGAAGGGAGCAAACATAAGAGTAAAGCACACAAAACCTTCTGCACAATATCCAGAAGGGGGTATCATCAGACAAGAGGCACCCATTCATGTGTCCAATGTCATGATGGTGAATCCGGGAGCATCAGAGGACGATTTCGATAAGGGGAAAGGCGGTACGCGTGTGGGAATGCGCATAACCTCCGATGGAAAGAAAGAGCGTTTTTCTAAACGCTCAGGAAAAAAATTATAGGAGCACGTTATGTTTAGCGTTGGTTTGAAAGAACATTATGAGAATAGCATCCGCCCCTCTTGGAAGGAGAGAGAGAAGTTGTCCAGCCTTCATGCGGTTCCTCGTTTGAGGTATATTGTGTTGAACATGGGTGTGGGCAAGTCTATGCAGGATAAGTCTGTTATGGAATCCATTATGAGAGGCCTGGCAGCCATTTCTGGACAAAAGCCTCGCATGACCATGGCAAAGAAATCCATTGCTGCTTTTCGTTTGCGGGAAGGTGTGCCCTTGGGTCTGAAGGTAACCCTTCGTGGACCCCGCATGTATCATTTTTTGCAGCGACTTATTCTGGTGGCCATGCCCCGTATCAGAGACTTTCGTGGGGTCCTGTCCCGGAGCTTTGATGGAAATGGTAACTTTTCCTTTGGTCTGAAGGAAAGCGATATTTTCCCAGAGGCCACGAAGGAGGAAATCATGGGATCCTTCGGCATGGATATTTCCATTATTACCAGTGCGAAGACCGATGCAGATGCAAAAAAATTGTTAGAACTTTTTGGAATCCCCTTTAGGAGTTAGTATTATGGCGAGAACTGGTTCAATTGAAACAAATAACAGAAGAAAGCGTTTGGAGCAGAAGTATGCTGCCAAGCGCATGAAACTCAAAAAAAGTTTCATGGATAAAAATGCGGACATGGATTTGTCAGAGCGCATGAGGCTTTCTGCTAAAATGGCAAAGCTGCCCCGTAATGCATCCCCTGTTCGTTTTCGTTCTCGATGCGCCATCTCTGGTCGCCCCAGAGGTGTTTATGGAGCTTTTCAGCTCGCACGTATGGTTTTTCGGAGCCAGGCCATGAGAGGTCATCTTCCGGGTGTAACACGATCTAGCTGGTGAGGAGGTATTATGTCTTTTTCTGATCCCATTGCAGATATGCTTTCGCGCATTCGTAATGCGCAGATGCGTCAAAAGCCCACTGTTCTGATCCCCTCTTCCCGTTTGAAACGCTCCATTTTGCAAGTGCTTGAGCAGGAGGGATATATTAAAGGTTATGCTGACAAACCCAGAGAAAAGGGGGCAGCACCTATGATGGAAGTGGGCTTGAAGTATGTGCGATCTGGTCCAGTGATTCGAAGCTTGGTGAGGGTTTCCAAACCGAGCCTCCGTAAATATATGCCTATTCGTAAGATTTTGCCTGTTGCCAACGGTTTCGGTAATGCGGTGTTATCCACATCAAAGGGCGTTCTATCTGATATGGAAGCGCGCCGCCAAGGTGTGGGTGGTGAAGTTCTTTTTTATGTTGCATAGAGGAAGATTTTGTTTTTTAAAAAGAAGGATGTGTTATGTCTCGTTTAAGTCGTAATCCTGTTGTGGTTCCAAAAAATATCAAGTGGGACATCAAGGGTAGAACGTTTTCAGTGTATGGTCAAAAGGGTGTTATGACACTTTCCATTCCTGTGGAGATTATCCTTGACTCCACGGATGATGGCATCATGGTTCAGTGCTCTGGTATTGGATCCTCCCAAGCGGCCTCTCGATTGTGTGGAACCTATTTTCGTCTTATTCACAATATGTTTCACGGCGTTTCTAAAGGTTTTGAAAAAAAATTGAAGCTTGTGGGTGTGGGATATAGGATGGAGATTAAAGGAAAAGATCTCAAAATGTCTTTGGGCTACAGCCACGAGGTCTCCTATCCCATTCCTTCTGATATCACCATGGAGCTGGAGGCACCGAAAAAGCAGGGAGACATTCCTGTGACATTTTTATCTGTTCGGGGTGAAAATAAACAGCGTGTCGGCCAAGTTGTGGCTGAGCTGCAGAGCTATCGCCCTCCTGAGCCATATAAAGGAAAAGGTTTCCACATAGAGGGTGAGTTTGTGTATCGAAAAGAGGCAAAGAAGTAACATTACGTAAAGGAGGGGGGCTATGAGAAGATATCTGTCATCTTCTTCAGAGAGAAGGAAGTGGAGAACACGCTGTCAAATACGAGAAAGAGCCTTTGGCAAACCTCGGCTTTCCGTTTTCCGTTCTGGTCGGTATATTTATGCGCAAATCATTGATGACGAGCGTCATCATACATTGGTTTCTGCATCATCCATCGAGAAAGATATCCGACAGCCACGTAAGTCTGGTAACAACAAGGTTGCTGCAGATTGGGTGGGGGAGAAAATTGCGGAGCGCGCAAAAAAAGCAGGTGTGGAGTGCGTTGTTTTTGATCGGGGCTCCTATCTTTTTCATGGGCGTATTAAGGTGTTAGCCGATGCTGCACGACGAGGAGGACTTGTTTTCTGAGACAGATTTTCACAAAAAGAAAATCTGTTGTCTGATGGGGCTGGTCACGTGGAGAAATTTTTAGTATACTCTCAGGGATTTGAGAGATTTTGTAAAAAGGAAATGATCATATGGTGAAAAAGGTACAAAAAGCAGAAAAAGAGCTTATACGCCGCGATGTCACGGTGGATCGTGTGGCCAAAGTCGTGAAGGGAGGAAAGCGATTCAGCTTTTCTGCTTTGGTGGTGGTGGGAGACGGTCGAGGAAAAGTAGGCTATGCGTCTGGAAAAGCAAAGGAAGCACCAGAAGCTCTTCGAAAAGCCATGGAAAGGGCATCTAAGAACATGGTGAAGATTCATGTGAAAGAAGGACGCACTCTCCATAGGGATATTACGAAAACTTACGGTGCAGCAAAAGTGCATTTGCGTTCTGCAAAAAAAGGAACAGGCATTATTGCTGGTGGTCCCATGCGCGCGGTTTTTGAGGCTGCTGGCGTTCAAGACGTGGTGGCGAAGGCCATCAATTCTTCCAATGCACGAAATTTGGTGAAGGCCACGGTATCCGCTTTGATGGAGATTGAAACACCTCGTATGGTGGCCATGAGAAGAGGGAAAAAGCCCAGTGAAATTTTTGGTCAGTTCCTGAAGAGTGAGCCGTTGCAGGATAGTACCGCTGTGGCTGGATAAGAGAAGGACAAGAACGTAGACATGGAGAAAAATGATGACACGGAATACTACACCTTCTGAGGAGAACAAGAAAGAGTCTGTTGTGTCGGAGAAAGCGACTGCTGTACCTGCAGGTGAAAAAAGTGCGGGTGTTGAAAGGAAAACCGCTGGGACTGATCAGAAAAAGAGTGCCGCCGCTGAAAAAAATCCTGCCGCCGCTGTGCAGGGGGGGAGGGCATCTACAGCTGGAGATCGAAAAAATCCTGCACAGAAAGATGGTGAGTATATTGTTGTCGCTCAGGTGCGCAGTGGTATTCGTCGTCCAAAAGATCAAAAGGACACGCTGCATTCTTTGGGGCTGGGCCGAGTTGGTGCTTCGAAGCGTTTGCCGGCACATGCATCTGTGCTGGGCATGGTGAAAAAAGTTTCTCATTTGGTGCGACTTGTAAAGGAATAGGAGAGGTTATATGACACAGAAAGAGACTTTTTTAAAATTGCATCACATTGTAGATAACCCTGGAGCGCGAAAAAAATCGCGACGGGTGGGGCGAGGTATTGGCTCTGGTCGTGGGAAGACAGCTGGTGTAGGTGGAAAGGGTCAGCACGGGCGATCTGGTGTTGCCATTAATGGTTTTCAGGGTGGACAAATGCCCATTACCCGTCGTTTTCCTAAAAGGGGCTTTACCAATATTCATCGTATGCATTTCTCTGTTTTAAATCTGGGAACTGTGCAGAGGGCTTTGGATGAGGGGCGCCTATCTTCCGGCCAGGCCATTGATGCTGCGGCTTTGAAAAAGGCAGGTTTGGTCAAAAATCCGCAACAAGGCATTCGTCTTCTGGGTGGTGGTACTCTTACCTCTCAAATTCATGTGCATGTTGCTGGACTCAGCGCTTCCGCTCAAAAGATGGTGGAAGCAGCCGGTGGCACATGTTCGCTGGTGGAACCATTTCCTTTAAAGGGTGGTGAAGTCAGAAAAAACAAAACTGCAGCATTGTATGCCGCGTCCTCCCAAAAGCCTTCACGAGTAAGGGGTCCTAAAATAGGGAAAACAAGTGCAGCGGAAATTCAGAAAAAGAAGGGGGTGGGATGAGCTCTGTATCGCAACAGCTTTTAGCAAATCTCAGTTGGAAAGCTTGGGCGCAGGCATCGGACCTTCATAAGCGCATTCTCTTTACTCTGGGGGTCTTTTTTGTGTATCGCATTGGTACATATATCCCCATACCAGGCGTGGATGCAGAAATCATGCGATCCATTGCTGGAAGATATACATCCTCAGGGGGATTTCTGAGCATGTTCAATATGGTGGCTGGTGGTGCCTTGGAGCGTATGAGCGTCTTTGCTCTTAACCTCATGCCATACATTTCCATGAGCATTCTTATACAGCTTATGACAGCTATTTTCCCCTATTTCATGGCCTTAAAAAAAGAGGGTGAAGCTGGGAAAAGAAAGCTCAATCAGTACACTCGGTATGGGACTGTTGGGCTTGCGTCCTTTCAAGCGTTGGGAGTGGCCACATGGCTTTCTTCTCAACCGAGTTTGGTCTTTGATCCAGGCATTCTCTTTCATCTGACCACCATGGTGACCTTGGTGGGAGCAACGCTTTTCCTTGTGTGGCTTGGAGAGCAGATTACGGCCAGAGGTATTGGCAACGGTTCCTCCATGTTAATTTATGCGGGAATCGTTGCAAGCCTTCCCATGGCTGTGTTCAATACTCTGGAGCTGAGCCGCACGGGCGGTGTGTCCTCCCTGGAGGTTTTGGCCAGCATTGTGGGAGTGGCTGCCATCATTGCATTTGTTGTTTTTATGGAGCGTGCATATCGAAAAGTGGTGGTGCAGTATCCAAAACGTCAAGTGGGACAGCAGGTCATGGGCGCAGAGCAGAGCTATATGCCTATAAAACTTAACAGCACAGGGGTGTTGCCTCCTATTTTTGCCATGGCTGTGCTTGGTTTTTTCGGCATGCTGGGGAATTGGAGTATGCTTTCCCATGTGCCTTTTGTGCAAGATATTTTTTCACTCTTTCTTTCCGATGGCAGCATTGTGTACATGTGCATAAAAGTTTTTCTCATTGTGTTTTTCGCATTTTTCTATACATCTGTTGTTTTTAATCCTGAAGAAACGGCAGAAAATTTGCGCAAAAATGGAGCTTTTATTTCTGGGTACAGGCCTGGTGTTGTGACGGCGCAGTATTTGGATTATCTGCTGACCAGATTAACGGTGGTGGGGGCCGCATACATTGCTTTTGTGGTGATTTTGCCTAATATTTTGAATAGACTTTTTCATCTTAATTTTCCTTTCCAGGGAACAAGTTTTCTTATAGTGGTGAGTGTCAGTTGGGAAATTATCTCCCAGTTGCATGCGTATCTTATTTCTCATCAGTATCAGGCTCTTATTAAAAGAAATCAGAAAAGGAGATAGTTGTGGGTGTTTTTATTCTTTTGGGTCCGCCAGGCTCAGGGAAAGGGACCCAGGGCCGCTTGTTAGCACGTTCTTTAGGGAAGGGAACCGTTCTCTTGGGTATGGGAGAACTTCTTCGAGAGGAAATGTCCAAGGGTACGCAAATTGGTAATACGTTGTGGTCCGTTATCAAAGAGGGTGGCTTGGTGGGATGTGAACTCACCATGGAAGTTTTGAGAAAAAGCTGGCCTTCAGATGTGGAAAGAGATGTGATTCTGGATGGTGTGCCAAGAAATTTGGAGCAAATTTTTGCACTAGAAAAAATTTTCAAGGAAATTTCTAAGAAAATTTTCTTGAAAAAAGTTTTTTCCTTTGTGGTGGATCCCGATGTGTTGGTGGACCGCATGATGGATCGCCTGTGCTGCCAGCATTGCGGCGTGTCATGTTCCTCTCGTGTTTCCGTGGAGGATATTGTGGATGGATGTTTGCGACCAGAAGGACATGAGTTTTCTCGTCGTTCAGATGATTTTTCCGACGTTATTCGTCATCGATTGAAAATTCATGAGGAAAATTCTCGGGACGTCTTGGCATACTATCGTGATATGCTGGTGGAAATTGATGGTGCACAGAACGTCCATGATACTCACAAGGGAATTTTAACGCACTGCTTATAATACCCAAGGTTTCTTGTCCTGTTGTCTTTCTTCCAGGATGTTGTGGTCACATATATTGCGCACAGAAATTTCGCACCATTTTAAAGTCTGTGGATTTTTTGTATGCTGAGGCTGTGTGTTAAAGCCTGTGAGTAGTAGATGAAAAAAGAGACCCTCCGTCTCTTCCGTGGGGTGGCGCCCCTGTATGACGTCATGAATGATGTGCTAAGCCTTGGCCTTCACAGATGGTGGAAGGAGCGCTTTATTGCCACACTTCCATGGGACACTTTCCCGAAATCCTTGACATATATAGACATGGCCTGTGGAAGTGGTGATATTGGCAGTGTGGTGATGCGCACTGCAGAGGCCCGAGACATGGCTGTGCACGCCTTTTTTTGTGATGCTGTGGAGGCTATGTTGGAAATGGGGAAAAAAAGATGGGAAGAGGCTTCCACTCCGCCACCCTGCCACCATGAGCAGCTTTTTCGGGGAACATCCCATGGGGCCGCATCGTCTCTGACATGGATCCAGTGCCTGGGGGAGTGTACTCCTTTTCCAGAGAATTTTTTCCATCTCTACACCGTATCCTTTGGAATTCGCAACATGGACCATGAAAAGGCATTGCAGGAGGCATATCGCATTCTCAAACCAGGGGGCACCTTTGCCTGTTTAGAATTTTCTTCGCCCAACGGCTCTTTTCCCGTGGAATATATCCAAAAAATTGTGCCATGGATGGGGGAACGTGTGGCAAAAAATATAGACGCATACAATTATTTATCGGAGAGTATTCTTGCCTTTTCTCATGGTCGTGATATTCTTCACACAATGGAAAAAATAGGGTTTCGCCATATTTCTCATAGGTTTTTATGCGAAAACCTTGTGACATTTTCTCGAGGTATGAAATGATTCAGCACCCTCCACACTCCGCACAGCAACCATCTGTTCTTAAGCCTTTTTTTGGTCTTGCTTTTTTGTCGCTCTGCGGTGGGATTGTGTATGAAATTTTTCCGGACATTCTTCGGTTATGGGGTCGCCATGCGGGGTTATCCCTCACCAGCCTAGATTTTCTTACGTTTCTCAATGTGGGAGGAAATTTCATTCAGATTCTTCTGGCACCATTTTTTTCTTTTTTCCCACCTTTTTTCTTTAGAAAATATGGCCTGTATCGAGCATGGATTCTTTTTTTGCTTACTCTCACAATCATAGGACTTCTCATTTTACCCACCATACCTTTTTTCAGCACGGCTTTTTTGTGTGTAGCAGCCCTGTGCATGATTTCCTCCAAGAGTTATGACAGCCTCACCACAACATTTCAAATGAGGGTGGCGCCCTCTTCTCATTGGGGAATAGGGGACAGTATTTATGTGAATGGGTATCGCTTGGGCATCATATGCAGTGCAAATGTGGCGTTATGGGCCATGGAAAAGGGTGCATCGTTATCTTCCATTTTATGGACTGTAGCAGGGGTGATTATCCTTTTTTGTTTTTTCTTTTCTCAGCATTCTTTTTTTCATTTTTTAAAAAATCAGGATCAGGAGACAATGCTTCATCCGGAAAACAAGCCACCTCGGATGTGTACGTTTGCTTTTTTTACAGATCCGTTTACATCTCTCATGGAAAAACCTCAATGGGGATGGATCCTTTTCGTGCTTATAGTGTACAGGCTTTCTGATGGCATGATGAATCCAGTGCGTTCCTTTTTTTATATGGACTATGGTTTTTCGCTTATAGATTTGGGGGTGTGGATTAAAACTCCTGGCATGATTGCTTTAGCCATTGGTGGTGTTGTGGGGGGCGTGTGCATCAGGAAGTATGGGTATTTCCCACCTCTTTTGTGGGGGCTTGTATTGCATGGGCTGTCTTATGGAATGATGTGGTTTGGTACTCAAGGGATATGGGAGTACAGCGGGTCTTTGTGGATTGTGTGTAATGGTGTGGAGGAATTAGCCAAAGGGTTTTCCACGGTGGCGTTGCTTTCCAGTCAGCTTTTGTGGTGTCGACATCATATGCATCATGCTGTGACGCATTCTGCTATTTTTGGGGCCATTTCTTGGGGGAGCATGGGTGCTGTTGGGTGCTGGTCTGGACGTATTGTGGACCAGTTGGGCTGGTCATGGCTTTATGGGTTTATGGGAGTCTGTACCTTAGCTGCTTTTTATGCAGTGCTTATGGTGCGTGCATCTTTACGTGGTCAATACAGTGTCATTGGCCGTGGCGCCTAAGAAGGCTTGTGCGGCAGCTAAATGGACGGTGGGAAGGCGAAAAGCTGAACACGACAGATAGTCCATCTGCAATGACTCAAAAAACCGAACAGATTGTGGATCTCCGGCATGCTCCCCGCATACACCAAGCTTTACAGATGGATTGACGTGACGTGCCTGCTCACATGCCATCTTCATGAGCATTCCTACACCTTCCACATCAATGCTCTGAAAGGGATCTCCTCGCCAGAGCTTTTTCTCCACATACTGTGAGAGGAACTTCTGACTGTCATCTCGGGAAAGGGCGAAAGTCATTTGTGTGAGATCGTTGGTGCCAAAACTCAAGAAATCCACATGACGAGCCATGTGCTTTGTCAAAAGAAGAGCCCGTGGGGTTTCCAACATTGCTCCTATTTTGTATGAAAGGGGAAAAGGAAAATGGACCTCCTGGGAAATGATTTGTTTTTTCACCCACAGTAATTCCTCTTCAGAGGACACAAAAGGAATCAAGATTCCTAAATCCACAGGGATATTTTCTTTGTGACATCGCCCCACTGCTGCAAAAAGAGCCTGAACTTGCATGGTATAAATTTCGGGAAAAGTTACCGCAAGACGACAGCCGCGATGACCAAGCATGGGGTTGCTTTCTTTAATGCTGTCCATATGCGCATCCAGATCTTTGTATGACATTTTTACCGTGTTGGCAAACTCGATAAGATCTATCTCCGTTTTGGGAAGAAACTCATGTAAGGGCGGATCCAAAAGACGTACAATGAGGGGGCGCCCATGAAGAAGTCGAAGGATATCAAAAAAATCTTTCTGTTGTAAGGGAAGCAAATAATCCAAGGCTTTTGTGCGATAGGACAGGCTTTCAGCCAAAATCATTTGCCGAAATGCGAGAAGGGCATCTGTTGCAAAGAACATGTGCTCTGTGCGGCAGAGGCCCACACCTTCTCCACCAAAATTCAATGCCCGCTCAATTTCTTCTGGGCTTTCTGCATTGGCATAAATTGCCATGCGTTTTGCCTGACATGCTGTTTTCAGCAGAAATGCGCCTTCCAAGGAGAGGCCCTGAGAGATTTTCTGAGCTTTTCCCAAATAAACTTTACCAGAAGTCGCATCAAGGCTTACCCAATCCCCTTCCTCTACGATCTGATCTCGTACCTTCATAATGCCTTCGTTCCCAAGAACCTGGAGATGATCTGCCCCCACAATGCATGGGATACCCATGCCTCGTGCCACCACTGCAGCATGGCTTGTGACGCCTCCATGGGCTGTGAGCATGCCTTCTGACACAGCCATGTCTTGAATATGCTCCGGGCTTGTTTCGTTTCGCACAAAAATTGTGGGAATGCCCTTACTTTTTGCGGCTATGCTCCCCATGGAGTCAAAAACAACTCGCCCCACAGCCACACCGGGAGAGGCTGGAAGACCTGTGGTGAAAAGTTGGAGATCCTCTTCACCCTCCAATTGACCATGGAGCATTTTCTCAAAGAGAAGGGGATCAAGAAGACTCAATATGTGGTGAGAAAGGGCCTTTCCAGTCACAATGAAATCCCAGGCAATTTTCGCGGCTGCTTGGGGAGTACGCTTTCCCCATCGAGTTTGCAAAATCCATAACACACTGTCTTCAAAAGTACATTCAAGCTCTTGCATGTCTCCGTAATGTTTTTCTATTTTTTCTGCAATATTTTTGAGGGTGTTGTAGAGTTCTGGAAAAAGAGTCACAAAAGATTTTTTTCCTTCCGTGAGGGAAAAGGGTGTGGCTGCTCCTGAGACGAGGTCCTCCCCCTGGGCCTTGGAAAGATACTCTCCGAAAAGATGTGACTCCCCAGAGATGGGGTTGCGTGTAAAAGCCACAATGGTTCCTGACCGATCATTGAAATTTCCAAAGACCATGGCCTGAATAATAATTGCGGTACCCTCGTCAGGAGAAATGTTATGAAATTCTCGATAAACACGAGCTCTTGGGTTATTCCAACTGGAAAAAACCGCAGCAATGGATGCCATCAAATGTTCCCACACATCTTGAGAAAACGCTTTGCCTGTGTGGAGGGAGATATGATGTTTTATATCCTGGATATAGCTTTGCCATAGGTAAAGATCCTGCTGGGCGGAGGTGGAATATCGAGGGAGCTTTTCCTCTGATAATCCCAAAACTAAGGTCCCATAATGGTAGAGGAATCGTCCATAAATCTCGTATGCGAAGGAAGAGCTTCCGCCCTGTGCTTCGGCCATACGTCTCATGTCTTCAAGTCTTTCCTCCTGTATCCCCACATTTAAAATGGTGTCCATCATGCCTGGCATGGATGTGGCCGCTCCGGAGCGTACAGAGACCAAAAGTGGAGATCCGGAAGAGCTTCCGAATTTTTTTCCGCATGCCTCTTCGAGGTACGATATTTTCTCCTTCAAAACTGTCATGATGTCGTGGAGAGTTTTTTCTGGATCCTTTTGAAAGAGAGGATATATGGTGGTGGGAATGATCAAGGCGGGCGGTACACGGAGACCGATCTCATGTAGAGTTACTATGCCAGCACCCTTAGCTCCCAAAAGCCTCATCCGCTCCGCTTCAGAAAGCTGCTCTGGCACATGGTGAAGGGAAAAACAGATGGGAAATGAGGAACCTTCATAAATATCATATGGAGAAGAATCTTTATTTAGTACTTTTTTCCTGCTCATGAGGCCCCCCTTTCTCAGAAGTGTACTCTTATTACTCTCAAGGGTAAAGGCACTTTTCTGCAAAATAAATCCAGAAGGGGCCTGTGAAAGGGAAAAAACAGCCCTTGACTTTTCAAACGAATGACATCACTATAATCTCAGTTTTTGTCGTCGAGACAACATCTTTGCAGCCAGTTGACTCTGTCTTCTTGCAGTGAAGGACTCGTTCGGCTTTGCTGCGTTAATGACTTTAATTACAAGGGAGACAAGATATTATGGCTAATGGTACCGTGAAATGGTTTAACCCAACGAAGGGATATGGTTTTATTGCTCCGGAGAGTGGTGGACCCGATGTTTTTGTTCATATCAGTGCTCTGGAGAGAGCTGGTGTTTCCACCCTTAATGATGGACAGAGAGTCTCATATGAATTGGAGGAGAACAGAGGAAAGTCTTCTGCTGTAAACCTTAAGCTTTTGGGCTAACAAGGAGAGCACAAGTTTGAGGCTTTTATGAGAAAGCCTCATGTTGTTGACCGTTGAAAGAGACGGTAATGCTTTTTTTTGGGGATTTTTCCTTATTTTTTTTGCAAAATCTGTTGATGGGATATGGTCTCGTGTACGAGGGCATTTTTCCAAGGGGTGTGCGTACTTGTGGCGTGTTTCGCTGTCCTTTATGGGACAGCTGGTGATTACAAGCGCAGATGTGCTGAAGGAAGAGAGGGGCTCATTCATGGGCTCATGGTTTTTTCGGCACATTTTATAAGAATTTCTTTTCGGTTGTGCAAAACTATCTTTCATGGAGTCAAGGTATCTCTCCGTCTTATTTTTTATGATAGAATGGGGGCAAAGGTATGGTGAGGGGGGTGGATGTTTATTGACAGTCATTGCCATTTGGACCATGTGGTGGCAGTAAAGAAAGAGGGGGGGCGTGATTTTTCTTTAGAAGCAGTGATGGCTCGAGCTGAAAAGGCGAAGGTGCTTGGAATGTTGTCCATTTGCACGAAAATGGAAGAGTTTGAGGGAATTCTTGCCCTTTCCCAGACATCGCCGCGCATTTATTGTACCATTGGTATTCATCCCATGGATGTGGCGCGTTCTTCTGATGGGTACTCTGTGGAGGAGGTGAAAGCATGGCTTTTGGCTCATGTGGCCCATGAAAAAGTTGTTGGTATTGGGGAGACAGGGCTGGAATGTTCGGAGCATGCTCCACCTTTGGAGCTTCAAGAAGCATATTTGTGGGCGCATATGGAAGTGGCACTTGCCTCTGGGCTGCCTTTAATTATTCATACACGGAATACCTGTCAGCGTTTACAGGATATTTTAGAGCGATTTCTGACGCACCACGGAAAACTTCCCACGGGAGTATTACATTGCTTTTCGGGGGAGGAGTTTTTGGCACGATATGTGGTGGCCCATGGATGGAAGGTGAGCTTTTCAGGCATTCTTACCTTTCCCAAAGCTGTTTCTGTGCGACAGGTGGCGTCCGTCTTGTCTGTGGAAGATCTGCTCATTGAAACAGATGCACCATGGCTTGCCCCATGCCCCCATCGGGGGGATGTCAATGAGCCTGCTTACGTTGTGCATACTGCTCAAAAACTGGCTGAGCTTCATGATATCCCTCTTGCAGAGCTTGCATCCAAGACATCATCGTCCTTTTTCGCGCTTTTTTCCCGAGTGGATGCACGCAATTTTCGGGAGATTTTATGTCCGGAGATGTAAAAGTAACAATTCTCGGGTGTGGAGCCTCCGCTGGTGTTCCTCTCGTTACAGGAAATTGGGGGGATTGCGACCAACATAATCCGAAAAATTATCGTACCCGGTGTTCGGCAGCCATTTTCATGGAAGGAGAAACATGGCTCATAGATATCTCTCCTGATGTTCGTAGTCAACTTTTACGAGAAGGCATCACAAAAATTCATGGCGTGTTGTGTACCCACGCGCATTTTGATCATATTGGTGGCATTCCGGATCTTAAGCCCCTTGCTATACAGTCAGAAGGCCATATTCCTTTGTATTCTGATGAAGAAACCTTGAAAATTCTTCACCAATGTTATCCTTATGCTTTTTACCTACGTGAAGAAGAAAGATCGGCGGACTTTTATAGTCCGTTTATCAAAGGGCATATTCTTCATGAGGATTTTTGTATTGGATCCACTCCAGTGCATTTTTTCTCTCAAAACCACCGATATTCCCGCACGTTGGGCTTTCGATTTCCTCAGTGGGCATACTCAACAGATATTTGGGCCTTGGATGGTGATGTGGAGGACTGTTTACAAAATTTAGATGTGTGGTTTGTGGATTGTTTGAGTGTGAAGCCATCCAATACCCACTCCCATCTGGAGCAAACCCTTTCATGGATTGAGAAAGTCAAGCCGAAAAAGGCCATCCTTATCCATATGTCGTGTGAGTTAGATTATGATATGCTGTGCAATATGCTCCCATCCCACGTGATCCCGGCTTTCGATGGGATGACTGTCTTTATATGATCTCCTTGAGAAGAAGATGCTTTCAAGGGATGGGAGAATCGGAGTCTCCTTTAAGCTTGCGGAAATGATCTAAGAAAATGACATTGTCTTCATGTTTTGGAAGGGATGCTTCCCAATTGAATTGCAGGGCAAACTCTGCATCAGGATCCATGAAGTTCACAAGGGCCTTAAAAGGTACTTTAATTGTCTTTCTTTTTTCATCAAAGAGAAGCTCCACGGAAAAAAAGTCTTCCTGTACCACGAGGTTCCAAAAAACGTTTTTAAGAATAATGCTCATTTCCTCTGGATAAGAGGCCAAGAGACCATCTCCTAAAACGACTCCTGGAAATTGTGTGCGAAAAGTGAGAAGCAATTGGTGGGGGGATTTTGGACCTTTCTCCTCCACACTTTGCAATGCTTTTCTGACAACTTTTCTTTTTCCTTCTTCCATCAATTCTTCGTACATATGTCTTCTCCCTTTTATATGGAAGGCTTCTGTTGCCCGGTGCCTTCCAAACCGCCAATCAGTTTAAAAACTAAAGTGAGCGCCTTAGGCAGCCAACTTTATGTTTCTTAGCATGTCAGAGCCATTTGCAATATTTGCAAATTTACCTGACATCTGATTGAATGCGTTTTCTGTTTTCGCATTTATGTTTATGGCCCAATACGTCGGTACCATCCCGGACGAAAGCTTTATCTTTATTACGTGTGTCGATTCTAAGTCACCCCCACCAAAACTCCAAAGCCCTTCGGTGGAGGTGCCGGGTTCTGCCCCCGGGTCCACTCCGTTTATTTCATAAAGTTTTTATCGTCATAGTTCATCAAGATGAACATTGTCATTGTACAGCTTTTCTTAATAATTTTCAAGAAGAAATTTGCTCTATTTTGTGCCGTTTTCATATTTTTTCTTGAATGGCAAGGAAAACAAGCGGATAAAAGGTGTTTTCTCAATAGAATCTTTTTAGCATCTCAATAGGATTGTGCTCTTTTTTGGGGTCCATATCAATGGCAATTTTTCCATTTTTTAGCAGAATAATTCTGTGGGAAACCTCTGTGAGAAAATCCAAATCATGGGATGCGATGATCATGGTGACCCCCAGCTTCTGTACATCTTCCAAAAGGCGTACCACATCTTTTGTGGTGGCGATGTCTAGACCAGAGGTGGGTTCATCACAGAGAAGAATATCAGGTTCCATGATGAGACTTCTGGCCAGAGCAACGCGTTGTTTTTGTCCTCCAGACAAAGTTCCGGGATAGTGGTGCGTGTAGGCAGTGATGCCCAATTTTTTGAGGAGGGCGTGGGCTCTTTTCTCATAACCTTCTTTTTTATGAATTTTGGGGGCATAGGTGATGTTGTCCCACACCGTCATATGGGGGAAAAGACAAAAGTTTTGAAACATGAACCCTGTGGCAGCTTTGCAGTGGATGAGCCCCGTGTCGGGCTGCTCTAACCTTTGGATAAGGCGGAGAAAGGTGGATTTTCCACCTCCAGACGGACCTGCGAGGCCTAAAATATGAGATGTATCAATCTCCATGCTGACATGATCTAAAATGGGGGTATCATGAAAATTTTTACAGACATTTTCGAAGGCTACTATGGGGTCATTTTTTTTAAAATCTGTCATAGGTCCATCTCTTTTCTATTTTTTTTCCTGCATAGGTGATGAGGAGCACCAGTGTATAATAATAAAAACCAGCAATGGAAAGGGGTAAGAAATACGTGAAACTCTGAGCTCCAGAGAGTTGTGCCATGCGCATAATATCCATGCCACCAATAACACCAATAATGGCCGTTTCCTTCAACAGAGAAATGATCTCATTCAAAAGTCCGGGGAGAATGTTGCGAAGCACTTGTGGAAGGATAATATCTTTCCACATATAAAATGTTGGGATTCCAAGGGCTTGTGCAGCCTCATACTGCCCCTTGGGGAGACTGTCAATGCCACCCCGTAAAATTTCTGCAATATAAGCAGAGCTATTCAGTCCAAAGGCCAAAATGCCTGCGGATAAAACAGTGAGACGAAGATGAAAGAGGGATGGAAATGTAAAATAGAAAAAACTCAGCTGCAAAATGAGAGGGGTGCCTCGGATAACTGAAATCCATGCTCTCACGAGACCTGAGATTCTTTTGCAATAATTTAAAAAACTGAGGGTCACGCCTAAAAAGAATCCTACAACAATGCTACACAGCAGGAGGGTGAGGGTGAGGAAAGTGCCTTTTCCAATAATGATGAATTCTGAGAGTACACTCCTCATACCTCGTGCCCAAACCACTTTTCTTTGAGTTTTTGCAGGCTTCCATTGGCTTTCAGTTTTTCCAGAGCAGCATTGACTTTATCCCGCCATGGTGACCCCTTAGGAAACGCAATGACATAACCACTCTTCTCATTTTCTTTTTTCACAATGAAAAACCGTAATGTTGGGTTTTTTGTACAAAAAGCAGCTCCCTGTGCGGGATCAACGGCTGCAGCATCCACATGCTTTGCTTTGAGAGACTCGATGACCATATTTGTGTTGTCCATGCTGGTAACATGGTCTTGCGGCACATTGTCATGAACCCATATTTCCACTGTGGTGCCCATCTGGCAGGCAACTTTCTTTTCCATGAGATTTTCGCTGGTGAGGGGATCCTCTTCTCGATGGACAATGGCAACGGCATCCATGTGATGATAGGCCGTGGAAAAATCGAAGGCTTTTTCTCTTTGCTCTGTGAGGCTTATGGTGGATATGGCCGCATCCACACTACCATTTTCTAAAGAAGGGAAAATGGTGTTAAATTGCATATCCTCGAAGACCGCTTCTTTGTCAAGCTCCTGGGCAAGAAGTTGTGCAAGTTCGATGTCGAATCCTTGGAGTTTGCCATCCTCATAATACTCAAAAGGGGGATAGTCCGCAGACACCGCAAACCTGAGAGGCTCTTTTCCATAGCTCTCCGTAATATGGCCAAAAAGAAGGGACAGAGGGGTTGCGGCCACAATTGCAATTTTTGTAATGGTTTTTCTGATATTCATGACACACTCCTCATCCTCATCGTACACCATCTGTCCAGTATATCTTGCCTATGAGTCCTTGCCAATACATGAATCTGAGCCGCAAGGTCAGAGTATTGTGCGATAGACATTCTCTGTATGAAAGCATTCAATCACATCGTCTGGTTGGATGTCTTTAAATTCTCGAAAGCCAATGCCGCATTCTTGTCCAGCCTTCACCTCTTTGCTTTCATTCTTTCCTTGATAAAGACTTTCAATGGTGTCGGTGTGGATGAGGGTCCCGTTGCGGAGAATACGAATCTTCTCTCCACGACGCATGACGCCATCTTTGACAATATTTCCTGCAATGTACGGATGTTTTCCACGACTCATGATGAAGAGCTGTAATACTGTGGATGTTCCCACATAGGTTTCCACCACTTCGGGTGCAAGAAGGGCAGACAGTTTTTTCTTTATATCGTCCACAATGTGATACACCACTTTGTGTTGTATCAGGGAAATTTTTTCTCGTTCTCCATGTGTTTTTGCAGCAGGAAGTATCCCCACATTAAATGCTATCACACAGGCATTGGATGCCTTTGCCAGAAGAATGTCGCTTTCTGTGATGGGGCCCAAGCCTTGGTGCACAATTTTAATGGCCACTTCTTTATGAGTGATGTGGGAGAGTTCGTAGGCTAAGCCTTCGAGAGAGCCCTGCACATCGGCCTTTATAATAATGGGGAACTCCTTGGGAGAGGTGGAAAAGAGTGATTCCATGGAGAGGAGGTCCTCCGGCCCTGTGCGGGGCGCCAAATCCTTCTCTCGTTGATATTCTGCTTTCCAGGCTAAAAACTCTTTCATGTGTGCATCGCTTTCAATAGCCATGAACCGATTTCCAGGCTGAGGAAGCTCCCCCAAGCCACACACCTCCACCGGCGTAGAAGGTTCTGCTGTTTTCACGGATTGCCCAAGATCGTTGAAAAGAAGACGCACCTTTCCTCCGATATCTCCCATGACAACTGTATCCCCTGTTTTCAGAGTGCCACGCTGCACCATAACAGTGGCCACTGGTCCATAGCCTTTTTTCATGTGGGTTTCAAGGACAATGCCTCGGGCATATCCCGCATATCCCACGTCAAGGTGAAGAAGTTCTGCTTGCAGGAGAATGGTTTCCTCTAAAAGATCAAGATTTTTTCCTGTGGTGGAGGAGACTTCTACATCCAAAACATCTCCTCCCAATTTTTCCACGATGACATCATGAGATAAAAGCTGTTCTCGGATCTTGTCTGGGTTGACGCCGTGTTTATCCATTTTTGTGATGGCAACGATGATGGGTACGTTGGCTTCTTTGGCATGGGTAATGGCCTCTACAGTTTGTGCATTGACGCCATCATCAGCGGCAATCACCAGTACCACAATATCGGTGAGGTGAGCGCCTCGCATGCGCATCTGGGAAAATGCTTTATGGCCTGGTGTGTCAATAAAAGTGATTTTTTTTCCACTTTTCAGCACCACTTGGTATGCACCAATATGCTGAGTGATGCCACCGGCCTCTTTTTGTACAACGGAGGTTTTTCGCAAAGCGTCCAAGAGAGAGGTCTTCCCATGATCCACATGTCCCATAACCGTCACAATGGGTGGGCGTGGCTTGATGTCGTCCTGCATATTGTGCATCCACAGCTCTTCCTCTTTATCCACATTCATGAGCAAGATGGCTTCATGACCATGTTCTTTGACAAAATACTCTGCTGTCTCTGCGGAGAGCACCTGATGAAACGAGACGTTTTCTTCTCCCAATTGACGAAGGGCCTTTATGAGAAAACTTGCCTTATATGCCATGCGCCGTGCCAACTCTTGTACTGTGATGTGAGGAGGAATATGAATCTTACGGGATACCACAGAGGAGACCACACTGTGACGACCGCTGGATTTCTTGCGAAGTTTTTTGAGTCCAATAATGGCTTTTTTTTCTTCAGAACCTGATGTATCCATGGTTTTATCGTGGGAGGATGTGCCACCACTACCACGACGTTTAGATGTTTCTGCCAGAAGACGGGCTTTTTTGTTCTCCGTCTTTTCTTCCTCAAAGGAATCTTTTGAAGATCGTCGTCCATCAAATTCTTTCTTTCTTTCTCCATGGAAATCTTGTTTTTTTGCGGCAAGGGGAGTGGTGTGCTCTGGGCTTTTCTCGAGGGCAGAAGATGTAACGTCTCCCTCTTCTTTCTTGTGTACCTCTTCTTTTTCTTTTTGTTTTTCTTCTTCTTTTTCGGGCTCCATGGAAATGGTGGTGGCCAATTCTTCTTGTCTTTTTTCTTCCTCAGCCTGAAGAGATATGGCCTGTTGTAATGCCTTTAAGCGGAGAGCATGCTCCTCCGTGGTAAGTTTTGAAACATCATCTTTTTCCAGTTGTGATTCTTGGTTGGCGTCTTTTCGAAGGCGACGGTGTCGTACTTCTACCATGACGGTTTTTGAGCGACCATGGGAAAGATTTTGCCGAATATGGGCAGCATTTGTCTTTTCGGGGGTGCTGGAATCGGGCACCTTAAGCCCCAAAGGCTTTCTTTTTGCAACAACAGGTGCATCCCCGTCGTTTTTTTTCTGTGGTGGGGAAGTATTTTCAGATTCTGACGTTTCCTTATGTGAAGACTGTTCATCCATCATAAAAGTTCTTCCTCCTTATTAAAGTAATCTACTCCATAGAAGCGCCCATTTTTACACGACGTGCCTCCATAATTATGTGTCCTAAATCCTTTTCAGATACACTGTCACCTTGTTCCGAAGAGAGAATGTCCTTCAGTTCCTCCAGAGACAGATCTGCTATATCCGATAAGGTAAAAATAGCATGTTTTTCCAACAATGGAATCCATTCGTTATTTTTTATCATATCCAAAAGCTGTGATTCTCCACCTTTTGCAAGAAAATCTTTTTTCGCGTCCTCTTGCATAGCAGCGATGCTTTCCTGGGCGCGTTGATGAAGCTCCTCTGCGATTTCTGGTGTGAACCCTTGCATGGAGGAGAGTTCTTCCAAGGGAGTGTCGAGAATATCCTGGATGGTATGAAACCCTTCTGCAACCAAAAATCGTGACATCATGTCATCCAAATCTAGTTTCTCCACAAAGATGGCAATGCTATCCTGGCTCTCCTTCTGTCGCCGCTCTGCATCAAAAGATTCTGTGACAATTTTAATATCTGCTCCTGTAAGCTCATGGGCTAAACGAACATTTTGCCCTCTTCGTCCGATGGCGATACTTTGTTGACTGTCCTCCACCACCACCGTCAGACTTTTTCTGGAATCATTCATAATGACCTTTGTGACTTCTGCTGGTGTGAGAGCATTCACCACAAAGATAGGAAGATCCGAAGACCACAGAATAATATCGATGCGCTCTCCTGCGATTTCCTGGGTAATGGCATTGACGCGACTTCCCCGTACACCCACACATGCACCAACGGGATCAAAGGATCGAGCATTTCGTCCTTCTCGAGACAAAATGGCAACCTTTGCCCTGCTGCCCGGATCCCTGGCCACCGCTTTAATTTCAATATGGCCATCATAAATTTCGGGGACTTCTTGAGCGAATAGTTTTGCAAGAAACTCCGGATGGGTCCTGGAAAGCAGGATGAACACCCCGTTGGGCTCTTTTCGCACATCATAGAGATATGCTTTTATGCGATCCCCCACACGATAGTTTTCTCGAGGGATCATATCGTCTGGCAAAAGGATGCCATCTGCTTTTCCTAAATCCACCACCATTCCATTTCTGCGATCTGACTTATGTCGTTCTCCACGTCTTCCCCGGAAAGAGTCCTCACGAATTCTTTCAGAGACGCTTTTCACTGTACCAGAAATAATTTGCCCCACACGATCTTTAAATTCAGCGTATCGCGAGTCTCGCTCCAGCATTTGAATGTTTTGCATGAGGTTTTGCTTAATGTTCTGTACCATGACACGACTGAAGTGAATCAGCGGCAGCTCTTCCACCAGATCATCATGGAGCTCGATTCCCTTTTGAATTTTTTGTGCCTTTGATAAAGTGATTTCCTTGAAAGGACACGTTTCGATGTCTCCTTCCACAACTTTTCGATGGCGATGTACAGAAATTTCTCCTGTTTTTCGATGGATGGTCACGCGAATATCGTTGGATGCGCCATAGGTCTCTGCATAGGCTTTTTGAAGTGCATGCTCAAAGGCCATGAAAACATCGCTTTCTGATAAAAGCTTTTCTCGAGCTAAGCTATCGATTTCGCCCAAAAGCGCAACGCTTGCATTTATATCGTTTTTTGACAATCCCATTGAAACTCTCTTTTTTTATTCTTTACAAGAATCGGTTTATATTTTTTCCGTACACACGCAAATTCTGACACAGGTCTCGCAACACTGCAAGAGTGGATGACCTGTCTCCTTTAAAAAAAGTGCGTCGCCCCGGAGAAATGGCAGGAGTGGAGGGTCTCGAACCCCCGGCCTTCGGTTTTGGAGACCGACGCTCTACCAATTGAGCTACACTCCCATCTTTCACACTGGGAACTATTCCATAAAATGTGAAAAAACACAATGGGGGCATCACTTATGAAGAGAAAGTTTCATGAAATGCCTTATAATTTTTCTCCAGAGCTTTCTCGGTATCATGAAGGGCTTTTTGCTCCTCTGAGGTGAGGGGGGGGCTGACAACCTCCATGACGCCTGTTTTTCCCAATAGGGCGTTCATTCCCATATAGACAGGGGATACAATGCCATATTTTCCTTCCGCGCAGACAGAAGCAGGTAAAATTCGTGGTGTATGGGAAAGCATGGCTTCTATCATGACAGCAATGCTGTGGGCCGGACCATAATAGGCCGATCCGTTTTCCAAGAGTTGTACGATGGTGGCACCTTCATTTCGTGTGGCCTCCACACAGGCATGAAGCATCTGAAGAAACTTTTCGGTGGGATTTTTATGGGTGCCAATCCATTCATATATAGGTGTGCCCTGTACTGTTGTGTGGGAGAGGATGGGGATCATGGAGGGATTATGGGCTCCCAGCATACAGGTATGAATGTCTGAAGGCTCCACAGAGAGCATTTCAGCAAGAGAAATGCGAAAGCGTTCCGTATCCAACACTCCCGCCATGCCCATAACGCGATGATGAGGAAAGCCTGTGACCTCTTGCATCCATCGTGTCATGATATCCACTGGATTTGTTACCACCAGAATGATGCCTTGGGCACGGATTGTTGCCAGGGATGTGCCGATATCCTGAATAATCCGTGCATTGTGGTGAAGAAGCTCTTCGCGTTCCATGTTTGGCTTTCTCGCCATGCCTGCGGTGACCACTATAATGTCGCAGGAGGCTAAATGGCGGATGTCGTCCACCACATGCAAGAAAGGCTCATGGCACCCCACCATGGAAAGCCCTTGGGTCATATCTCTGCATTTGCCCCGAGCAGGATTGACGTGAATGTCATAAGCCATCACGTGGGCTATTTTTTTCAACAGAAGAATATGAGCCAGAGTTCCCCCGATATGACCAAATCCTACAAGTCCAATGCGTGCTTTCTGTCCACGTGTATGATGTTCCACGAGAAGCTCCCTTCACAAAAAACCTTTTCTCCACCATAGCGAAATTCTCTCTGGCCTGCAAATCATGAGTATAACAAGTTGTATTTCATGAGGGATTTTTATAAAATTTTTCTTGCAAGGTAGACAGAGTAATATCTCCTGGGGGCAGTGGGTCCATGTACATGAAAAACAAGGTTATGAGTATGTTGTTCTATGTTGGGTATGGGTTTCTCTATCTTCCTATTATTCTCGTGGTGTTGTATTCATTCAATAAGTCTTCCAGCACGGACTGGGGGGGATTTTCGCTGAAGTGGTACTACAGCCTCCTACAGTACAAGGGCATCCAGAAGAGTTTGTGGACAAGCTTGAATATTGCATTTATATCAGCGACCTTCTCCATTATTTTAGGCACCATGTGTGCCAGTGGGTGGATGAATCGCCATGGTACCCTCAGCTTTTTATCCACACTGCCTTTGGTGATACCAGAGGTGGTACTTGGATTATCTTTTTTGCTGTTCTTTTTTAGCATGCAAGCATCCTTTGGGTGGCCGCCGCGAGGCATGTGGACCATTATAAGTGCCCACACGGTTCTTGGGTCTGCTTATGTGACAACCATTGTGCGTACTCGAATGGTGCATATGGATTCTCTCCTGCGGGAAGCGGCTCTTGATCTTGGGGCTCGCCCCTATAAAGTTTTCTTTCTTATTACGTTTCCAATTTTAGCCCCGGTGTTATTTGCCAGCTGGCTTATTGCTTTTATTATCTCTTTTGATGATGTGATTTTAGCAAGTTTCACCTCGGGACCCGGTACTACCACCTTACCATTACTCATTTTTTCCAGCTTAAAAGTAGGGTACAGTCCTCGTATTAATGCGTTGGCCACATGTATTGTTGTGGCTGTGAGCCTTTTGATTATGATGGCTGGTATTTTTTATCAAAGAAAAAAAAGTGGAGATACATTGTGACACATAAAGCATCGCGACCTTTTCTCATTGTTTTTGGAAATATGAAGGGGGGGACTGGGAAATCGACATTGGCTTTTCATGTGATGACGGCGCTTTTATATCAGGGAAAAACGGTGGCATCCATTGATATAGATGGAAGCCAGGGGACTTTTTCTCGATATTTAGAAAACCGTCTTGCATATAAACAACACTTTCCCCATATTCCTGTTCCAGAAACTCATCATCGCATTTCTCCAGTGCTTCATGAGGATATGGCTCCTTTGCAAGAAAAACTTCATGAGATTATTGCGCAAAGCACTCAGGATATTATTGTCATTGATACGCCAGGAAATGATTCGGTTTTTTCACAGTATACGCACTCTTTGGCAGATTTGCTCATTACGCCTATTAACGACAGTTATATTGATTTGGATTTGCTCATTAATATCCAAAATAATATGACCCAGAGTGTTATGTCTTCTTCTGCAGCTTCTGCAGCCCTTGCTTCTGACCAGCGTCTTCCTTTAAGCACATATGCGAACATGGTATGGAAACAGCGTGTGCAAAAAGCTGCACGAAAGGATGGGCCCTTGGAGTGGATGATTCTTCGAAATCGTATTCACACCGTGATTTCGAGAAACCATCAGTACATTGATACCCTTGTGGAGAATTTGTCCAAGAGAATAGGGTTTCATATCTCCCATGGTGTGGGAGAGCGTGTTATTTTTCGAGAGCTTTTCGGGGAGGGGTTGACCTTTTTGGATAAAGAGGAGCGCAAAACCACGTTATCCCATATTGCGGCTCGCCACGAGATTCGATCTTTTTTAGAGAGTATTTTGCATTTTTATGAGAAGTTTCTTCAGTACCATGCCCATGATGATCGCGCTTCTGCTGCATGATGGCAAAAAAACACGCTCTTCTTCATGATTTTCATCACTGGCTTCACAGAGGGCAGGGCGCATCTCTCCTCACTGCGAAAAATTATTGCGTTGTGTTGCAGAAGTTTTTTTCTTTTGTGAAAAATCGTGGGGGAAAGGTTGATGAAGATGCTCTGTTGGGTCTTTCTTTGCAAGACATACGGGGATTTTTAGCCCATCGGTCTGAAGAGGGGCTTCAGAAGGCATCTTTGGCCGCATCCCTTTCCGCCGTGAAAACTTTTTATAATTTTTTGGAGGCACGGGGGAATGTGGTGACCCTTCCTCTTCGTTTTTTGCGTCGTCCCAAGTTGTCACGAAAAGTTCCTCGTCCCCTCTCTCACAAAAATATCACCGGGCTTTTTGGAGATAGTGATACCACATCGTCAGGGGCATGGACTGATGTTCGGGATAAGGCCCTTGCCACGCTTTTATATGGTGCAGGTCTTCGTATTCAGGAGGCATTACAACTGACGTTTTCCCAGTGGCCCTCTACAATTACCACACCACTGAAAGTGCTGGGTAAGGGAAAAAAAGAGCGATATGTGCCTCTTTTGCCATGGGTGCATGCTGTCATTATGGACTATCTTGCGCTTTGTCCGTATCACAAGGGTGCCCCCCATGATCCGCTTTTCTGGAGTGTGAGAGGAAAACCTCTCCATCCCGTGGTATTTCAAAAAAAGATGAGGGAATGGCGTCAGGAGTATTTTTTACCAACATCTGCAACGCCACACAGTCTTCGACATAGCTTTGCATCCCATCTTCTAGAAAATGGCGCCAATCTTCGTCATATTCAGGAGCTGTTGGGTCATAGTTCTCTCAGTTCCACCCAGTGGTATACAAAAGTGCCCACAGAAAATCTTCGTCATGTGCATGACAGGATTTTTTCCAAGCTTTTGGAGAAAAAAAAAGATACATCTTCTGAAAAATCATCCCAGGAGTTATAGGGCAACATCCGGGGGGAAGAGGGATGCACCCAAGGCCGTTCCCTTCGAGGTGAGTATACGACCTCGTGCAGTGCGTTGGAGAAAACCTTGTTGCAGGAGGTATGGCTCTATGACATCTTCTATGGTATTGGAAGTTTCCGAGAGGGCTGCGGCTAGGGTATCCACCCCCACCGGTCCTCCATGAAATGTGTCGTATAAGAGAAAAAGATACTTTTGATCCAGAGGATCCAAGCCATGGGGGCTGATGCCAAGATGTTTGAGTGCATTGTGAACATTTTCTACGGTGAATCCGTTTTCATGGGAGGAGGCAAAGTCCCGTATGCGACGGAGGATGCGTAAAGCAATGCGGGGTGTTCCCCTGCATCGAGCGGCCAGTACTTGGGCTGCATCTTCTGGCAGGTCCATGAGAAGGCGATGGGCATATTTTTGCAAAATAAGGACAAGTTCATCGGGGGTATAAAACTCCATGGTGAAGGTGATGCCAAATCTATCTCGCAATGGTGCCGATAAAAGTCCACATCGGGTGGTGGCCCCAACCAAAGTAAAGGGATGCACAGGAAGATGCAGTGTGTGGGCATGGGGACCTTCTCCCACCACGAGATCGATTTTATAATCTTCCATGGCAGAATACAGCACCTCCTCCACGGCAATGGGCAGGCGATGGATCTCATCAATGAAAAGGATGTCGCAGGGCTGAAGATTGGTCAGCAACGCGGCCACATCGCCTGGTCTTTGCAGTGCTGGGCCAGAAATGCATCGAAATTGCGTCCCCATTTCTGTGGCAATAAGCCATGCCAAAGTGGTTTTCCCAAGTCCTGGAGGGCCAGAAAAAAGTGTGTGGTCCAACGGGTCACCACGTTTTTTTGCGGCTTGGATGAAAATATCCAGATTATGGCGCAGGGGTTTTTGTCCTACAAAATCATGGAAAGAGCGAGGACGATTGGTGGGGGAATTTTTTTCAGGAAAGTTTTTTTCTTCGTGCTCCTCCTGCAGGGCTTGGGGAGAGAATATGCGGGAAGACATCAGCGTCGGCCCCCTTCACCTGAGAGGAGTACAGGGGACAAGTGACCAAGTGCCATACGAATCATATCTGTTACGACCATATCAGGAGTAAACGAGGGGGATGTTTTCAGGGCTTCCCATGCTTTTTGTGCTTCCCCTGGGGTATATCCCAGGGCGCATAGTCCTTGTATTACTTTTTCAGATTGAGAGGGGAGCAAAGAAAAATGCTTTTTATGTTCCCATTTTTCCACCCGGGCAGAAAGTTCCTGCACCACTCGTTGGGCTAACTTTGTGCCCACGCCTTCTGCTCGGCATAGGGAAGAAATCTTTTTTTCTTTTATGAGAAGCAAAAGTTCCTCTAGGGGAAAAAAGCTTAAGAGGCTGAGTGCCATTTTGCCTCCTACACCAGGCACCAGGAGAAGATATCGGAACCATTGGAGGGATTCCATGCATAAAAAGCCAAAAAAAGTGCATCCATTCTCTCGCATAATGGTTTCCACCCATATATCCACAGGGGCGTGCTCTTTTGCCTTCTGCATGTCTCTTTCCGTCATGAAAACCGTATACCCCACATCTTGCACACGAAGGATGATGGAGTCTTCACGATAGTACACGGGCTCTCCACGAAAATATGAAATCATGATCTCCTCACAGTTTTATTTTTTGGGAGTAAGAGGTTTCCGTGGGGGTGGTTTTTTTGGGCTGACCTTTTTCGTCTCTAATTTTTTGATGCTGGATGTTTTTATGTTTCTTGTTTTTTGCGTAAGGGACGTGTGATGTGGGGCATCTCTGCCTTTTCTTGTATCCATTCCCCTACTTTTTTTGACTGCATTGGGGCCGCTCTTATGGGGGTTTCTGCTTTTATCCCCCCTGCTGGTTTTCGCGGGAGAAGAGCCATCAACCAACGGGGAGTATGCTCTCTTCGATGAAGAGGAGGTCCATCTTCTTGGTTCGGTCTCACTATTTTTCTGCACATTTTTGTGAGAAGCGGCACGAAATGTCTGAGTTCTGGTTCTTTGAGAGGAAGGCTCCCCCTTCTTTTCTCCATGCATTGTTTTTCCCAGTGCACGAGGTTTTCTATCAGGGGATGTCTTCCCGCTGGCGGTGAAAGATGTGCGTCCAGATTTTTTTGAAGCAAATCCAGAGCGTGATGTTTTTTCCTTATATGTTTTTGTGCGATCAGGAGTGTCATGAAAAATCAGTTTACCGAGCTCGTCAGAGGAGCTTTTGCGCCCATGTTTTTGATGCCCACGTTCTTTTGTATCACCATGTTTTTGACGCCCACGTTCTGAACCATGAGAAGTCTTGTTTTTTGTATCACCATGTTTTTGACGATTACGTTCTGAACCATGAGAAGTCTTGTTTTTTGTATCACCATGTTTTTGACGATTACGTTCTGAACCACGGGAAACCTTATTTTCTATAGCGTCATGTTTTTGACGCCCGCGTTCTGAACCACGAGACACATCATCTTCTGTGTCATTATGTTTGTGAGGGGAGGGTGGTGTATTACTCCCTGCCCTGGCCAGGTAAGACATGATGCTTTCCTTTGCTGTCTCTTGGTGGAGATCTTTCATGAGGGAAAAAAGATCCTTCTCTGGATCATGCTCCTCATCATCCAGATCATCATCGTCCAGATCATCGTCTGCTTCACTATTTCCATGGGCGTGGAGAAAGGAAAGATCAGAAAAGTTAATTTCTGTTTCCTCAAAAAATTCCTCCAGACGTTTTTGCTCATTATTTTCCGGTTGGAAGGAGAAAAGAAACGATAACGTTGTTTCGCGCCATTGGGCAATCATGGTTTTGAAAAGGATGAAAGCCTCCGCCTTGTATTCATTGAGGGGATCTTTTTGACCATAGGCCTGAAGGTGCACGCCTTGACGTAGGTGATCCAAAATATTGATATGCTCTTTCCACACGGTATCTAGATTTCGCAGCAAAACGGATTTTTGCAAATAAAAAAATGCCTCTTTCCCCATGACCTCCTTTTTCTCGTCGAGAAGTTTCACAAGCATATGATTGATGGTGTCAAAAAAGCTTGTGGCATCTCGATGTTCCAGGAGGATATCAGAAAGTTCTATGGAATGATGGAAAATGCGAAGGATTTCGTCATGAAGAAAGGAGAGGTCCCATTGGTCCGCAATGGTTTTATCCTTTGTGCAGATTTCTTTTAAAATTTCCAAAAGTTCTCGTATCATGGAAGTGATGAGAACATCCACGTTGACGTTGCGGATAATGTCCATGCGCTCGCCGTACACAGCTTTTCTTTGCGCATTTAAAACAGCAGAGTATTTCAGCAGGTGTTTTCGGGTTTCAAAATTTTGAGCTTCCACTCTTTGTTGTGCTTTCTCGATGGAGCGAGTAATCCATGGGTGCGTAATGGGCTCGTCAGCATCAGCGCCATCGCTGCTGTTTTGGAGAGAGTATTTCAAAAGTTTCAAGTTTGGGCCAAAAATCCGCATCAAATCGTCTTCCAGGCTGATGAAAAATTTTGACATTCCTGGATCTCCTTGACGACCCGATCGTCCTCGAAGCTGATTGTCGATGCGTCGACTTTCATGGCGTTCTGTGCCGATGACGCAGAGGCCTCCTGCTGCTCTTACCGCTTCTCGCTCCTCCTTGATCTGCTGTCGAACGCGGTCTTCGATGATTTTTCTTTGGTCCTCTGATTCAACTCCATACAATTCTTTTTCCAACCGAGCATCCTCATTGCCGCCGAGCTTAATGTCTGTGCCTCGTCCTGCCATATTGGTGGCAATGGTTACTGCCCCTGGAGCCCCTGCTTCTGCAATGATGGAAGCCTCTTGGCCGTGATGACGAGCATTGAGAACATTGTGTGGGATGTTTTGTTTGAACAGAGCTTTGGAAAAGACCTCTGATTTTTCAATGCTAATGGTACCCACCAGCACCGGTTGTTTGCGGTCATGACACTCTTTAATGAGCTTGATAATAGCTGAAAGTTTTTGGTCAAAGGTTTGAAAAATCTCATCATCCAAATCTGTACGATGAACAGCCACGTTGGTGGGAACGGTGATGGTGGAGAGCTTATAAATAGCATCAAATTCCTGGGCTTCTGTTTGGGCTGTTCCCGTCATGCCTGCTAATTTTTCGTACATTTGGAAATAATCTTGAAATGTGATGGAGGCCAAGGTTTGGTTTTCAGCCTCTATTTCCACACCTTCCTTTGCTTCCAACGCTTGATGTATGCCGTCAGAATAGCGTCGTCCCTTCATCATACGACCAGTAAACTCATCGATAATAATAATTTTTCCATCTTTTACGATGTAGTCCACGTCCCTGTAAAACATCTTTTTTGCCTTAAGGCCTTGGTTCAGGTGGTATACGAGGAGACTGTTTTGTGGATGAAAAAGCTCTCCCTTGAGAATGCCAGCTTTGGATATAAGCTCCTCCACGTGTTGAAACCCCGTATCTGTGAAGGCAATGGATTTTGTCTTCTCCTCCTTCTCGTAATCTTCTGGTACCAGGTCATCAATGATTTTATCTATGGCATGGTACAAATCAGAAGAATCCTCCGCAGCGCCGGAAATGATGAGGGGGGTACGTGCTTCGTCTATGAGAATGCTGTCCACTTCATCAACAATGGCATAGTAAAAAGGCCGCTGGCACATTTCTTCTTCATAAAACTTCATATTGTCTCGAAGATAGTCAAAGCCCAGCTCATTGTTGGTGCCGTACGTGATATCCGCATGGTATGCTTCCCGTCTTTGATTGTTGGTGAGGTCCTGGATAATACAGCCCACCGAAAGACCGAGAAAATTGTAGATATGCCCTATGTGAGTGGAGTCACGTTGTGCAAGATAGTCGTTGACGGTGACCACATGGACACCACGTCCTAGAAGAGCATTTAAATATACGGGAAGGGAGGCCACAAGGGTCTTTCCCTCACCGGTTTTCATTTCTGCAATCATGCCTCGATGAAGGATAATGCCGCCCATAAGCTGCACATCGAAGGGACGCATACCCAATACTCTTTTGGATGCCTCCCTCACCACAGCAAACGCTTCCACCAGAAGGCTGTCCAAATGGACCCCTTTTCTCAGACGCTGACGAAACTCCTCGGTCTTATTTTTAAGTGCCTCATCGGACAGGAGAGTCATGGTCGCTTCCTGTGCGTTTATGGCATCTATGATGGGGGCTAAAGTGCGGATATATCTTCTGTCCTTGGAATATCTTTCAGCAAATTTTTTGAAAAGCGATGTGAGCATATGAGAAAAAAAAGGAAACTGTACGCTGCAATTATACGGCGAAAATGAAAAAAAAAACAGACACAATGAAAATTTCCCCAGGATAGCTTTTGACAGTATGTTTTACAACGTTGGAGTATGGGCCATTTTTTCAAGGCAGGAGATGATATAGGCCCCTGTGCCAGGGGGGCGGAGATCAGTGGATGTCAGAGCATGTAATGGCACCCACATGGGGAAAATAGTGTTTTCATAGCAATGAAAAGAGGGCACTTCCGTACAGAGAAGAAGAAAGAAAAAGGAGATGTTGTGGATGATTTCTCCTTCTTTTTCATGGGTGTTGCGAAGAACGCCTAGAACTCCATCCATGGAAGCATCCTTGTATCCCAGGTCTTTCTCAAGATATTTCTTCAAAAAAACAGGTGGGCTTTCTTCGTGCTCCACCGCTCCCCCAGGAAGAACGTAATACCCCGTGTCATCATACTGTGCTGTATAGAGAAGGAAAACCCTGTCTTGGTGAAAAAAGACACCATAGCTGAAAAAAAGAAAGCGCTCTGTGGTAGAAATGTCATCTATCCCTTCTTTTCCATGAGAGAAATTCTATCGTGCACCTTAGGGGAATACAAGGGTCTGTTGCAATGGTGCACACGCGGTACCCATGTCATGCAAGGGGCAGAAGATTTCTGCCCCCCACGGTATGACCACAGAGGGTCTATTCTCCCTCCTTCGTTTCCTCCTGAGAGTGGAAGGTTTTTTTCTGTGCCACCATTTTTTCCTGTGCCATCATTTTCTCCCGTGTCATCCCCTCATATCCGCCACGTTCTATGTACTCCTTCACAACTTTCTCTGAACATCTTTTTTTCATTTCCTCTTTGACAGCCATGAGATCCTCAAAAAGCTTCTGTGCATTTCGCTCTTCTCTCCTATAGTCTTCTCTTACTTTTTCCTTCTCCTGCAGACAGGAGAGATCTTCTTTCCAATAGAAGTATTCTTTCATATCGAGTCCTTTTTGGAGCTCTTTCGTCCTACGTATTATTTCTTCTTGTTTTTGGATTTTCTCCGTGAGTGTTATCAATTTTTTAAAGATTTTCTCCGTGAGTGTTATCAATCTGTTAAAGACTTTAGGGGGGAGTATAACATCCCCATTACCAATATATTCATTGAATTCTTTCATTTTTCCAAATAATTCTTTTTGGGAATCCAAGGAAGTTATGTGTTCAGCATGCGTTATGAGTTCTTCTAATTTTGTCTTTGATTTTTCAGAGAATTCAGTGGCACCTATAGTTTTAATATACGTTTGGATTTCTTCTAATTTTTTTTGTAATGTTTCTTGCAAACTGAGTATTTTTTGTGAATTTTTAGGGAGGTTAATGGAGTGGGGGATTTTATCAATATATTTTTGGATATTTTCTAATGTTTCTCTTTCTTCTCCAATAGGTTTAAATAATCCTATATTTTCAATATTTTTTGGGAGTTCTTCTAATGTTTCTCCTGAGTTTTTAGAGAGGTTAGCGGATGGAGAAATTTTATCATCATTTTTTTTGATTATCTCTAATAGTTCTTCCAATCTTTCACAGTATTTAATGAGGAGAGAAAATTCATTCATATTTTTCTTGAGATCTCCTAATGTTTCTCGTAACTCTTTAGGGATTTCAAAGTCATTATTTTTGTTGAGTTTATTGAAAAGTCCTTCGCTTTCTATTGCATCGTTGGTAAGTTTATTCAAAAAATCTATAACATATTTATTTGTTTTACGCATGAAATCATTAATATTTCCTATGGGTACTCTTAATGGGTCTAGGAAGTGATTTACAAAGCACTTTGTCAGGGCTTTTTCCAAGTTTTCTCCTTTTTCTAAGAAGCCTTTTACTGAGGGGTCTTTTTTTGAAGCCTCTTCTATGGAATTTTTCAAGATCTCCTTGGAAATAATCTCTTGATTTTTTCTTTGCAAAGAGATCATTTTCTCGAGAACGTTCTTTGTGCAAAATATAAGATGCGTCACGTGATCTCTTTCTTTTTTGTCTCTATATTCATTGAGCAGTGATTCCATTGTGGACATCAGTTGATCTATATCTACATCTTTTTTGTCACAGTCCACAAGTGATTTTAGCAACATATCCATTGCATACAAAGCAGAAACATTCTCTATGGGCGGCTCTCTGTCATTTTTATCAGGATGAAGATTCGATAGTGATTCCAGTAAGACATCCATTTTATTCAAGGTAGAATTTATGGGTGATTCTGAGTCTTTTTTATCAATGGTTTTTGAGGTACACTCCTCAAGGGTTCCTTCACTCGGACCAGTCCCTTTGGGTGGATTCATTGCGTTGAGCGCTTTGAGAAAATCAATTTTTATGCCGTACATAGTATTTATTAGTCTTGTTTTTTCACGTTCTTTCATTTTTTCATAATTTTCAGAGTCGTTTTCTGGTAAGAGTTGTTTTACTTTTTCATATAAATTTTCAAATGCTTTTTCTTGATGGAATGGTTTTGGTGCTTGCTTTTTCAAATCTTTCAGCGATGGTATATTTTTCTGTGTACGAGTTGGGTCTTTGAGAACAGCTAGTAATTCATCTAGTACTTCTAGTGAGTCACATATGCTAGCGATTTTATCAGCCGCAGGATTGGTGGATGTTGCCGGGACTGTTTCCTTCATCATGGCGTGTCCCGTGGTGTTGGTGCACAGTGCCAAGATCATCATACCAATGAAAGCTTTTTTCATAAATTTCCCACGATTATATTTTGTTCTTGTGATGGTAATATAAAAAATGAATTTTTTCAATGAGATAAAACTCTTTTTTTCTTGGTGTCATATGCGGTGCTCGTGGGCCGTGTTGTGTTCATATTCAGGGCGGGGTTGTTTCGTAGGCAATCCGGTGTGCCTTTTTTGCTAGCTTGCCATAGCCTCCCACAGGTTATTGTACCTTTCATATACTTTTGGATCGCACCTTTGTTTCATATCTTCTTTTATGTTGTCAAACCTCTTGAAGAGGTGATCTGCTCTTTCTTTTAGTTCGTTATGCTTCTCTCGTATTCGTGCTCCTATTTTTTTATTTTTTCTGCATTCTTCATTTATGAGTATAACGTTGGAAAAAAGAAGCTGTGTATTTTTTTACAAGACTCTCAATATCGTCTTTTTATCTGGCATGGCCAATAGCAATATGTACTCTGCCTTTTTTCATAGTGCTAAAAAATTTTTTCAGTTTCCCTTTATTGTCTGGATCCAGCATGCATGCGAAGTTCTCACTTTTTTTCACAAAGACATGTCTCCATTGAGCATATCATCTGTTTGTAGTGATTTTTTAAGGTATCCATAAGGTGGTCTATCTTGTGGAGAGTTCTTGTTGTTTCTGCGTTGATGCGTTCATGCACTGTATCATTATTTCCAAGGATACCTTGCAAAGAGAAGGGAAAGCCATGCATACCGTATGTGTTTGTGCTGTCGAGAGAACGTATTGTCACTCATCATCATCGAGTTCTATTGCGATTTTTGCTCTTTTCTTTTTTCCAAATTTCTCTGAAATCCCTTCATAACCGCCCATACCCACGTACTCTTCCAAAGTTTTTTTATCACATTTTTTCATGATATTATTTTTGATGGTGGAGAACTTGCGAAAAAGCTTATATGCAAGCTCTTTGAGCAGAGAGGTTTCTATCATAAAGTTGGTATCTAATGTATGAAAAAGTTGGTGGTCTTTATCTTTATATTTTGCACGTAGTTCTTCTATTTCATGAAGACGATAGAAGATGCCTGCCATTTCAAACACGCGCAGGGTGATATGACTTTGATGGGAAATTCGTGGTTCCAGTAAAGATGCTGTTTGCATGACGTTATGAAGATCTTTGATGCTCATGCTAAAATTCATGACTGATGCGAGCAATTGATCTATGGCAAAGAGAACAAAATAATTTGTGATGGGTTTTTTAGGACCTTTTTTACGTGCAGCTTTTGAAAAATTTTCTTGTATATTTTGTTTTTTTTTCTGCTGCCACAGGGACAAAAATTTATTGTAACCTTCTTTTTTATATTCCTGTAAAGTTTTAGGTGCGCATCTTGCTTTTATGTCTTTTTTCAATAATTTAACTTTTTTTAATAAAAGTTTCTTTCTTTTTTCTAATTTTTTGAACATTTCCGTGTGTTTATCTGATTTTTCGAAGATCTGAGAAAGTTTTTTTTGTTGAAGAAGAGCTTTTTCTTCGCAGGTGAGTTCTAGGTTTTGTTCTATGGCACCGTAGCTATCCCTCATTTTTTCAATCTCACCAAAGGTTTCGTATAGTTTTCTCTTTTCAAAAAAGAAGATAATGCTATCCTGCAGCACGGATCCATACTCACTTTTTCTGGTGAAATCGTTGGGCACCATCTCGCTTTCTTGCATGAGCTCCAGTACCTCTTGTTCTGGGGAGCGGTGATATGTGTGCTCTTTGATCCTTTTTTTTATATAATCCACCATAAAGAGAAGGAATGGGTTTGTTATGGTAGTGGAATGTTTTTGAAAACATTCTTTCATTGATTCTTTTACCACCTCTATTTTCATACGTAAAAGTTTTTTTTCTGCTTCGATTAAGTTATTTTCTTGAATTTTTTTTTGGTCTTTTTCGATTTCTAAGCGTTCTTTGAAAGCTTTTAAGAGCTTTTGTACAATTTGTGAGAAATCTTGTGTGGTTTGTAAGGGTGTTTCTGTAGTTTGTAAGGGTGTTTCTGTAGTTTGTAAGGGTGTTTCTGTAATTTGTAAGGGTGTTTCTGTAGTTTGTGAGATCTCTTGTATAATTCTTGAGAGATTTTGTGCATTTTGTGAGGTGTATATTTCTTTTATTATAAGATTTTCTATTACTTCTTTTTCTATTATTGAAGCTTCATTTATTTTTTTAAGCGCGCTTAGGGTTCTGATAGTATCTGTGGTGCGATGTAAAAAACTGTCGATATTTTGAAACAATGTGTTGATGTTCTCTTTTTTCTGAGGTGCAAGATTAATAGCCTTTTGGTTGAGGTCCTGTAAGAATTCTGTAATCTCTGGGTTGATTTCTGCTCTTTTTACGATTTTCTTTAATATTTTTTGTATGTAATAGATCATATATGGTTTTTGAAAGTTAATCTTTTGCATGATTTTTTTCATGAACTCCGCACTTTTTTCTCTTTCCTTAGAAAATGCGAGAGTTTCTTGGTCGGGAGTGCCCTCAGATTTTGTGTGGTTCACAGGAGCATGGGCAGTGCCCTCAGGGTTCTTTGGATTTCCAAAGGTATGGGGGATAGATTTTTTCTGTGACAGCTTCATGGCATAGCTCAGCTTTCCTGTGCAGATCATGGAAATAAAAACAAAAATTAAGATATTTTTCATTGAGTTTTTTTGTTCTTTTATGTATTTTAAAAAAGTATAGCATTATAAAAATTTTTTTCAATGCGAACAATGGTTCAAGGTGGCGTCTGTTCTGGTATTCTCTTCTCCTGAGAACCCATGGAAGGATTCCTATAAGAAAATATTTTTGAGAGCATAAAAGAGGACAGGGGGAGCTCTACACTTTGGACGGAAAAAAGTGAGGAGAAACCTCTTACAGTTTCTCCAGTGCTATGAAAATAGATTATGGTGTGTCACATTAGAGTGCGCTTTTCTCTTCCTCTTCTTGATGGAGGGGTTTGCTTGTTATGAGCGTTGCTTCATCATTTTTGCAACCATCATAGCCACCCATAGCGCGATATTCCTCGCAAGCCTTTTTGGAGGTTTCTTTTTTGATCATGGTTTTTATAGTATCAATCTCCTGAAGAATATGGCCCGTATTACCGTCTAATATGTCGCATATTTCATGAAATTTTTCTTGTACCGTGGGGTCGAGATTTTTATTTTTGGCATAATGCTGTTTCCATATGTTCTTCTGGAAATGAATGTTTTTTATCGTGTCTCCTGCCCATACAATGAAGTCTTTGTTATTGGGGAGAGCCTCAGTCAGCTCTTTTATTGTTTTTGCTAGGACCTTATTTCTGAGGTTGTCTTCCATATAAGGATTCACAGCCAATACTCGCAACCTGTCTATGGCAAACAGCGGTATCCAGGTGGTTATGCCAGTTTTTTTGTTGACGTTTGTTTTTGCGTTGGCAGGATCCCAGTCTTTTGGCATGAATTTTTGTTTCAATGCTTTATATCCCTTTTTTGTGTACTCGTTGAGGATTTTTGGTGAACATTTTTCCATAATGTTTTCTTTTAAGGTGCGAGCGACCTCCAATAGCCTGTCTTTTTCTTTTGTGATGGCCTCTCTTTTTTTCTGAATCTTTTTTTCTATTTTTTCTTTTTCTGAATCCTTCTGTGTGCTCTCCGTGAATAGATCCTTCAGAGCACTTTCTTTCGACAGAAGAGCCATGATTTTTTGCTCTAACATTCTAAAGGCGTCCTCTTGACTTGGCATGATATCGCACATGTTCTTTGCGCTGGGTACAGAGAGACTTTTTGCCTCTGGTGAAGATTTTGCAGATAAATCTTGGGAATCCACATTCACTTTATTTATTATATGTATGATAGCATCCATGAGGGTGAGGAGGAGTATAGGGTCTGCAGATTTTTTGAAGACTGGTATGTTGTGTTCCACCAATTTCTCTTTTGCGTAGCTTTTTCTGATTTTTTCTGATTGCTGCGCATCCTCCCATTTGTCTCTGAAAAAGGCATATCCTTTCTTCATATAGTCTTCTTGAACCTTTGGAACGCATCTTTTTTTTATGATGAGTGCAATGTCGGCTGCCTGGAGAGTGAGGATTATTCCTTGCTGCATCAAATTTTGTCTTGTTCTGTCATGATGGGCTGTGTTTTTCTGCTGAGTACACACTGCGTTTGATTCATCTCTTTTATCGAATATATCTTTTATTTCCGCATACAATTTCTCTATGTCTTCTCTTATGTCACTCAGTTCAGGAATGAAAAGTTCTTTTCTTGCGATCTCGAGTATTTCGTTTCCGGTTTTCTTATCCATGGACTCATACATGGGCGCTGTCATTAAGCTCGTTATGGCTAAAAGGACAAATGGACTTCTTATGATATATTGTGGTGGGGTTACATCATTTTTTTGCTCTTTTAGGGGCTGAGATAGCCATGTGTCAAGTCCCCATTGAATGATGCGACTATAATGATCTTTCTCCCCATATTCTTTTAAAGCGGAAAACGTACAGTTTTTTTCTATATATTTTTTAAAATACTCAATAAAGTACGGTAGTTTTAATATCTTTTCATCCATTTCTTTTTCATTCTTCATTGTCTGCTTAGTATTTATTATTTGCAAATTATCAGGTGATTGAATTTCCAAATTATTTCCTGCCATAGTCACGAGTTTTTTGTTTACATTTATTGAATCTTTTAGCTCAGGATCATTTTGTGTTTCTCTTGTCAGATTTCTGCAATAATCTTTTGTATAAAAAACAGTCGTCGCGTCTATCAATATCTTTTGCCACTCGTTTTTCATGGACGGGATCTTGGATGCCAGAGGGAATAGACACATCAAATTTGGAAAAACATTCCATACTGATGAAAGAGAGGAATCGTCTGAGAGGGCTTGGGCGAGAAAATCTAGGAAAGTCAGTGCAAAAGTGTCGTTTGTCATATGCATGACGTGTGTTTTATAGTTTTGTGATACAAAGTCTTCTAATATTGTGGATGCTAGCCTCTTTAAAATTTTATCGCTTTCTCTTTTCATTACTGTTGTGGATGCTGTTTTGTTTTTTATACGCAAAAGTTGGTCATCTGTTATCTCGCCTTTCACCATTCTCGTGGCAGCTTCTTTCCAAAAATCATCTCGCTCCTTTTTGGACACTCTTAAAAATTTCTCGTTGATGGTCTTAAATGTGTCAATAATGGAATTTTTGTGTGATGGCTCCAAAGCTAACAATGACATTTTCTTTTCTTCCAAAGCAAGAATCATTTCCTGTTTTACTCCTTCATCGTTTATGAATTCAGTGTTTTGTATCCACTCTCTTGTTTCTAAAGGGAGCCTTTCATCGCTGCTTTTTTCTTTTTTTACAGCTACTTCTCCTTTAGTGAGCAAATCATCTGCAATTCTTGCCAATATGGTGGAGACAGAAAATATCTCGTCCAATATCTTGGATACTTTTTTTAAGGTTTCATCATGAGACATGATGTGGGATGATATTTGTGCGTTGGATGATGATGAGTTGTTATGAGACATCTGAGAGGATCGTTCCATGGCGAAGACCCTTTCTTCTGTGCACAGGAACAGAAAAAAAAGTATTAAATGCTTTTTCATAGTTTTTCCTTGTTTTTTTGTTTTTTCAAAAATAAGATTATATAAATTAAAAAAATTTTCAATGGTAGGAAAAAAATTTTTTTATTTTTTCATATAATAATTTTTGCATGGAGTACTATTTTATTGACAGGTCCCCGTTAGTCTTCTTCAAAAATATAGATTGGTTGAGAGAGGGGGGCCTTTTTTTCGGGCATGGCTTTTCTGTCTCTGTAGAAATCATTTTGGGGGTATACTGTCTTCTATTTTTCTATGGTTTTTTAGGAGCGTAAAAATGATCCCTCCTTGTCGCACTTATGAAAAGCATGACAAGAAGGGGAAAATTTCTTAGAGAGATTTTTTCTCTTCTTCTTTATGATGAGGGCTTCTCGGTTCTTTTTTTTCTTCGATCTTTTCAGGAGATTCGTTCAAAAATTTTTGTTTCATATCTTCTTTCTTTGCTCTTAGGTAGTGTCGACATTTAGTATTTTGTGCTATAATATTTTAGCATAAAGAAGGGAGGTTAGAATGTTATACGATTTAAGAGATGATCAATGGGACATAATAAAAGATATCTTACCAGGTAAGGATGGTGACAGGGGGCGAACTGGATTGGACAACCATAAGGGCCGTGATGTGGGTTGCAAGAACAGGCGCGCCATGGAGGGCGCTGCCACTAGAGTACGGCAAATGGCCTACAGTTCACAAAAGGTTTATGCGTTGGGCTAAAGCTGGTGTGTGGCAGATGATATTTCATACAT
>CAZLKT010000006.1:0-17494 GCA_964560205.1 uncultured Holosporaceae bacterium
ATAATTTGATCCATTTCATCAGAAGAAACAGCACGAGGAGAAAAATCATGGTCGAGGGGGTTCTCTATAAAAGCTTTGAAAAGTTTGTCTTCAACATGCTTCTTTTGTTCCTCTGTCATCTTGTCTATTTTGTCCTGTACTTTACCATGCTTCCACAGCACTTCTATTGCATCAAGGGAGAGATGTGGGATGAAACGATCATGGATACCCCCCTCCCACCCACCTTTCAAGAGATAATCTAATGCATCTGGTGTGATTGCTCCTATCTGGTCCTTTGAGAACACGTTTACTTCTTCATCTGACTTCTCTTCTCCTCTGCATTTATACTTTGTCAAGATCGCACCTATTGTGCCTATACTTAATTGAGCAAACTCTTCCGCTGGGATTTTTTTTATCCACTCACCGGCGTTTCTCAAGATATCATAGTTTGAAAGAAATGGACTCCATTCACGTTTCCAGTTGTTTTTCGTGTAACCGTCATGGATGAACTTCCAAATTCCTTGTGCCATCGTTATCTTATGCACAAGATCATCCTTTTCAGGAGATCCAATCTTATTTATTTTTTCTTTTAGTTTATCTAATTTATTGCGTTTGTATAAAATCGCGAAACAACAAATATACATTTTTTGCAGATGATCTTTCGTAAGCATATTAATAATTTGATCCATTTCATCAGAAGAAACAGCACGAGGAGAAAAATCATAGCAGCAGTGCCACTCTATAAAAGCTTTGAAAAGTTTGTCAATCCGATTTTTGTGATACCAAAAATATGCTCCCCCCAATAGCGCCCCAAAAGACGGGAGCAGAGTTGAATATCCTCCGAGTGGCAAATCACGATACATATCTGTCTGATATATAAACGGTCCCGATAGGGCGCAAAGGCTCATGCAATATTTCTTGTCGAACCGTGACAAAAATCCTCCAAACGCAATCAACACAGATGAAAAAAACCATTTATTGAGATGAGAATCCAATGTCACATTGGAGTTTGTTGGATTTTCGACAGGGGGCTGCGCAGGTTTGGCAGGAAGTTGCCGCTGCTGAGATTCTTTAACCTGGGGTTTCGCAGTTTTGGCAGGAAGTTGCCGCTGCTGCTGCTGCTGAGATTCTTTAACCTGGGGTTTCGCAGGTTTGGCAGGGGGTTCCTCGGGTTTTTCTTGCTGAATATGGGATGGTATACCCTGTGATGCTGGACTTTCGTTGTTTTGTGTACCTGCATCTCCTTCAGGTATTTGCGTGTTCTGTGAGGTTGAACCTCCATACATATAATACAAGCCGCCTAAGGCAAGGATTCCAAGGCCCAGCATATCGCCGTGTGATAGAGCGGGCAAAGAAGAGGTCCAAGATGAAAGCTTGTTCCACCAAGGAACATTGACCTCCAAGGGCTTTTCAACCTTCTTTAAGGTTACCTGACGCTTCTTTGAAGACTTTGGGGAGGTCTTTCCAGATATTTGTATTTTTGAGACCGTTGCTGCTTTGGTAGTCCTCCCATTAACCTTATTCTTCTTGGGCACAGCCGCAACGGCTTTTCTGGGCTTCGTATCCAGGGCTTTCAGAGGCAAAGCCTTCCCCCCCACGGAAAGGAATATAATAAAAAGAAAATACTTGTTGCGTACATACTTCATAAAGCGCACACAATTAAATAAAAAAACATGTAAAACATAATAAAAATTGTATCATATTTTAATTGTTTTGTCAATAAAAAGAAATAAAAGCGAAACTAGGTTGTGTTAATAGATCCCCCATGTGATCAAGACCATGCCCCCATAAAAGTTAATAAGAAGAAAAATCATTCTGAAACTATAGATCATTCTTATGAAACACTCCAGAGCTGTGAAGATAAGAACGAAGCTTTCTAAGATGTTGCCAAGCTTTCTTTTTCTGACCAGGGGAACGAAGCAAATAGGCTGGATGGTAAAACACAAAAGTAGGAACGGTACCAGGTAAATAGCTATTTGTATAGACGATGTTTTCCCTGGCCTGCAGCGTCGCCATAGGCTCTGTGGAGCGTAAAAGAGCACGGCAGGCAACGGATCCCATGAGTACTAAGACTTTTGGTTGGATAATGGCAATGTGTTTTTCCACAAAAGGCAGACAAAGATTGATTTCCTCTGCGGTGGGCTGTCGATTGAAAGGAGGCCGCCACGGGACCACATTGGTGATGTAGAGTGTTTCTTGGCGGTTGAGACCAATGGCTGCAAACATGGCATCCAAAAGCTTTCCACTTGTGCCTACAAAGGGCTTTCCTAAGCGATCCTCTTCTGCACCAGGTGCTTCTCCTATAACCATAATGGAGCTCTTCGGGTTTCCATCGGAGAAGACCGTGCTCTGGGCTGAAGCTTTGAGGGAACAGAGGGTATAGGACACCATCTCTTCATAAAGTTGCTCTCGAGTGGGCAATGAAGGCACTATGCTTGGTGGTGGCTCTTGTGGTGCCTTATGAGGGGATGTTGGGTGGAGGGGACTGGCACGAAAAGAGCTGGGAACATCCGGATCCATGGGCCATTCCTCAAAACCCTCCTCGTGATACCATCGAAAAAAAGCTGCACAAAGGGCAGATGACGCAAACTTTTTGGGAGAGATTTTTGTATTATGAGATTTCATATGACAAGATGCACTCCCCCCCCTTGAATTTTTTTGTGCTCTCATTTTAAATAGGGAAAGAAGGAGGGTCAAGTCGTTGCTGTATCACGTACAGAGGAAAGTCCGGGCTCCACAGGAACACAATGCCGGGTAACGCCCGGCCAGGGATGCGGAGGGAAGTTTTCTTTTCGAGGACCTGAGGGAAAGTGCCACAGAAAAAAAACATCCACAAGGAATTGTGGTTACGGTGAAAAGGTGCGGTAAGAGCGCACCGCGTGCATGGTAACAGGCATGGCAGGGCAAACCCCATTGGGAGCAAAGCTAAATAGGAACAAAATCAGTTCACAAGACTGGGACAGGGTTTCTGCTGTATTTTTTGTTCGGGTAAGCTGCTAAAGGGTGAGGGTAACTTCACTCTCAGAGAAATGACGACATAAACAGAACCCGGCTTATGACTCTTCTTTTTTACAAAAAAGGCGAAGGAATTACTTATAGAGTCTCATTTTTTGTTGTTTTACTTAAAATTTAGAATAAAGATATATGATTTTTATGTGGTATGAATATGGGGGAGGGTGATGGACGGTTCTTGGACAAAAGATGATATGCCATGGAATTCTTTTCAAAAAGAGAAGGTGGATCCCGATATTCTCTCCATTATGAAAACGGCAAGTCTTGTGGAGTATAATGCGCCAGACTATAGACAGTACTTGGAGAATGTTTTTCAAGGGGAGGACGTGTCGTCAGAGGATATTGAGGCATGGGCTGCGGATGAAGTAAAGCATGGTCTTGTGTTGGCGGAGTGGGTAAAAAAAGCAGACCCCCATTTTGACCTTGAGGCATCTTTAAAAAGGTTTCGTGAGCTTTTTCGAGTACCTGTGGATGCGTCTGAGTCCATTCGCGGGTCCAGGGTAGGAGAGCTGGTGGCGAGATGTGTGGTGGAAACAGGTACCAGCAGCTTTTATACGGCCATTGCAGAAAAAACCACGGAGCCTCTTCTGAAGGAAATAGCGTTTTCCATTGCGGCTGATGAGTTTCGTCATTATAAATTTTTTTATAGCCACATGAAAAAAATTCTTCGAAAAAAGCCTTTATCGCGCGTTGCTCGTTTGTGGATTGCTCTGGGGCGCATTAAGGAGAGTGACAGCAACGAGCTTGCCAGTGCGTATTATGCTGCCAATATTTCTCCACAGGAAGCATATAACGGAAAATATTTCAGTAAGGTTTATCTGCAAAAAGCCCAAAGTTATTACAGGCTCCATCATATACAAAAAGTTATTGGGATGGTCTGTAAGGCGGTTGGGTTTTCTCCGCAAAATCGATTTTTTCATTTTTTGGGGAGGGTGTACTGGAAATTTTTTGTCCCTCATCCGAAACCATCAGCCTCAGGGGCATAAGAAAATAGAAGAGATGTGGATGTTATCCATTACAAGCCGTGGCTTCATAGACGTCTTGCCAGTGTTCTAAGGTAAGGACTTTTTCGGTATGGCCACAAAAATGCTTGTGACGTCCGAGAAGGAGCGTGTAAGGAAAGTGCTCTCGTACTTTTTTTTGATCGTGTTGGGCAACAATGAGGGTTTTTTCCTGATGGTGCCATTGGTTCATTACAGAGAGCAAAATATCAGTGGTGACTTCATCCATACCAGAAAAGGGTTCATCTAAAAAGAGGATGGAGGCATCTTGTGCCAGCATCCGTGCAAAAAGCATCCGTTGAAATTGTCCTCCAGACAGCGAGGAGAGGGGATGGTCCTTGTAGGAGAGCATTTTCACCGTGGAAAGAGCATCTTTTATGAGGGACTTGTCCTCTTGTGTGGCGAAATGAGGAAAAAAACGTGCTTTCCATCGGCCCATGGCCACCACCTGCTGAACGGTGAGGGGAAAGTTTCGTTGGATGGTATGGTGCTGTGGAAGATAGGCCATATGAAAATTTTTTGTGGAGTCACTGTCCGTGGACCATGTCCAATGCCCTGTGAACTCTTTATGAAATCCCGCTAGGGTTTTTAAGAGGGTACTTTTCCCTCCACCATTGGGCCCCATGAGGGCCACCATGGCGCCGCGAGGAATGCAGCACGAAAAATTCTCGATGACAGGCAGCGTGTTATAGGATACGGTGAGGTTGGTAATGGATAAGATATCCCATGGTTTTTTTCTATGCTGAAAGTCGGTCATTTGAAAGCTCACATATATACGAAAAGATCTTCTGTAAATCCTTTGCAATCCAAGAGTGCTCTGGTATGGAGAAAATCACAGGTCCCGCGAAAAAGATCGTATTTTCCTTCTCGCTTGAGGATAAGATCAAGCTTTTCTTTCAAGGCGTGGAGATACAAAACATCAGAGGCCGCATAATGTTTTTGCTGTTCTGTAAGAATGTCTGCACCCCAGTCTGAGGACTGTTGCGATTTGGATAAATCTATGGAGAGAAGTTCTTGACAGAGGGACTTGAGGCCATGGCGTTCCGTATATGTTCTGGCAAAGCGCGATGCAAGTTTCGTGCAATAGTTGGGAAAAGAAAGAGATCCAAAAGCGCGATACATGATTCCAATATCAAAGCGTCCATAATGATAAACCTTTTCTATACTTTCATTTATCAGCATGCTTTGCAGATGTGGTGCTTCCTTTTGTTTGGGAGCAATTTGCACAAGATAGGCCACACCATTTCCTGTGGAAAGCTGAACAAGGCACAGACGATCCCTCCAGGAAAGCCCCATGGCCTCTGTATCAACAGCTACAGATCCCGCTTTTTGGATCTCCTCTAAAACTTCCTTTGGAAGATCATGATGAAAAAGTCGAATGCCGCGTACTGTCATGGTATGCTCCCTTATGATGATGAATTGTGGTTTTTGTGTGGGGGGTGTTGTGGGTCTTGTGGCGTATCCTTTGTCACCACATTCTCATGCGGTATCTCGTGATGTATGTGCTCCAAAGCCTTATTTTTCGGTATGTTTTTTTTCCGTTGACGTCGCCGCCACCATATGGTGGTCCCCCCGACAATGATGATACCGAAAAAAATGCTAAAGAGCACATAGCCAATGCGATGAATAAGTCCCAGAATCACACCTCCAAAAAAATATCCGAGGCCACAGCTTATGAGAGTCCAGATAATGGCTGCAATAAAATTCAGAAATGCAAAGGTGGCAAAGGGGACGTGGCGACTTCCAATGAGGATGGGGCTTACGATACGGATGCCATAGATGAAGCGAAAAATGAGAATATACGCGGTCCTATACTTCTCCAGTAAACCAAATCCTTTCTCCATGTACCGCTCTGTTTGTGGAAACTTTCTCTTGATGAGCTCAATGAGGTCTTTGCCCCAATAGAATCCCAAAAAATAAAGTCCTTGATCCGCAAAAAGTGTTCCTAAAAAGGTTACAGCCATGACTTTATAAATGGAAAGATACCCTGCGGCAGCTGCAGCACTTGCGGTGAGAATCACGGACTCTCCCTCCACCATGGCTCCTAAAAGAACTGCCCAATATCCCCATGTTTGTAAAAAATTTGCGAGGGGCACAAGCCCTTTCCATCAAAACACCGTCCCTTATTCTATTTCTTTTTTTTCATAAAATCCAGTGATGGAAGGCATGGTGTTCTCACATTTTATCCACGTGCTCAATAAAATTTTCCTGCTTATGCCATGGAAAGGCATGCGATATCAGTTGACGCAGCCATATGTTCTCCGTCACAATGAGCCTGTTATATGGTTTTGAAAAGAGCCCCATGAAAAGGATATTTTCTTCAAAAAAGTCTTCTCAGAGTGAGAAAAAAGAAAAGAAGGCCCTTTGGAGGCAGCACATGAGACCTTTGAAACAATCTACAGTATACATGGGGAAAATGCTTCCCAACATGATCACATTTTTGGCGTTATGTATGGGGCTGACCGCAGTGAATTTTGCATTCCTTCTTCAGTGGGAGAAGGCCGTGGCCAGTGTTTTGGTGGCAGGTATTTTAGATGGCATGGATGGTCGCTTGGCGCGCTTTATGGGAAACAGCACGAATTTTGGAGCAGAGCTGGACAGCCTTTCAGATTTTATCAATTTTGGAGTCTCACCTTCGTTGCTGGTCTTCTTTTTTGCATTGCATCGGTGGAACGAGGTGGGATGGGGGATCTGCCTTTTTTTCACTGCATGCATGGCGTTGCGTTTGGCTCGTTTTAACATTCAGCGTTTGGAAAACCCGGGAAGGCACGAGCTTCTTTCGGTGGGGCTTCCCGCGCCAGCAGCAGCATTTCTTCTTTTGTGTCCTGTGATTATGAGTTTTGTTTTTCACCGTACACTATCTCCATGGGTTTTTGGAGCAATCACTCTGGGAGTTTCTGCACTTATGGTGAGCCGCTTTCCCACTTTTCTTGTGAATAAGTGGCAAGTGCCATTTTATTATAGGGCGCCCCTGGTTTTGGTTTTGCTTATAGTTGTCATTGGCATTTTGATAGCTCCGTGGGAAACACTCTTGGGGGTTGGTGTCCTCTATCTTTTTTCTCTTCCCCTGAGCGGGTATCTTTTTTATAAGAAGAAAATTTTTTCAAAATATGTCAGCTAGCACGCCAATTCGGAAAATCTTTTTGATAACATTCTGTATGGTGCATTTTTCGGCATGTCATGTCTTGCAGAAAGAGGTGCCTGTCCATGAGGCCCACGGTGATGCTGAAGAAGAAGAAATCTGGGATCCTTTAGAGGACTGGAACAGGGCTACTCTTCTTTTTAATCAGATGATAGATGATATTTTTATTATGCCCATTTTGCTTTTCTACGATGGGTTTATTCCCCCCTTTTTGCAGGAGAGGATCCATTGTGTTTTAGCAAATTTGTCTGCCATCACCAGTATTGTGAACTCCCTTTTACAGTGTGATCCAGAGAAGTTTTCCATGCACGCGGGAGGATTCTTGCTGAACACCACAGTGGGCCTTGGTGGTCTTTTCAATGTTGCACAATGCGTTGGTTTCACCATCCCCTCAGAGGATTTTGGAAAAACATTGAAAGTGTGTGGCAATGTTTCACCCGGATTTTACATTGTGATCCCCATATTAGGCCCCACAAACCTTAGAGACATGACCGGAAAAGTAGTGGACTTTTTCCTTAGTCCCCTGGGCTTTGTCGCTCAGAATATTGACGATAGTTTTGACTTTTTCTCTTCTATGCAGTACAGCATCGGAAAAAATATCTGTGATTATATGTCTGTTCGCTTGCAATACAAGGATATTCTTGAGCCTATCCAGAAAAATTTTTCGGATCCGTACATTATTCTCCGTCACAGCTATTATGTGGTGAGGCAGGATATTGTGGAAGACTCTTTTGATGATTTCATGGAGGAGGAGGATTCGGATATTCATACCGAGTCGACGTCTAAGAGCATATCGGAAAAAGATGACGCAAAACCTGCTCACGAACAAAACCCCCCTGAAAAAGAGAACCCTGTACAGACCCCATGAACCTATATGGCTGCAGAAAAGAGTCTTCGAGTTGCACCGTAACCCGTTTTTCTGTACTCTTTGGAGGGATGTTTGAAAGAAAGGGGGAGTGGTGTATTTCTTTTTTTTGCTTTTTCACACTATCGTCACCATCATGCTTTTGATTGTGATTCTTTTACAGCGAGGAGAAGATATTAGTGCTGGATCCGGGGGAAGTGGGAACCAGTTATTTTCTGCCAGAAGTTCTAAAAATCTTTTTACCCGAGTTACAGCCATTTTGGCCGTGCTTTTCTTTTCGGGATGTCTGCTTCTTGCCATACTTGTGCGCAAGGAATCAAAGCTTGTGGAGAGCAAGACTTCTTCTGCTGAAAAGGTTTCAACCACGCCTGTGGAGAAAAAACCGGAGCCTTCTTATGAGCAAAAAAGCATCTAAAAAGGAGGGGGCCTTATGATGCATGGTCATACACAAGATATAGCACCGCGTCTTATCTTCATTACAGGGGGGGTGGTTTCTTCTTTGGGGAAAGGGATTATGGCGGCAAGTTTAGGGGCTTTGCTGCTTGCTCGAGGTGCAAAGGTCCGCATCAAAAAGTTTGATCCTTATTTGAATCCTGATTGTGGCACCATGAATCCCTACCAGCATGGTGAGGTTTTTGTTACCGATGATGGGGCAGAAACCGACATGGACCTGGGGCATTACGAGCGCTTCACTGGGAAAAATGCCCATAAGGTGGATTCCATTACCACGGGGAAAATTTATCAAAACATTCTGGAGAGGGAGCGACAAGGGGAATATCTGGGGCAGACAATTCAGGTGATCCCCCACGTCACCGATGAGATAAAAAAAGCCATGCTGCAAGACAGTGATGATGTGGATTTCATGATTTGCGAAATTGGTGGTACGGTTGGCGATATTGAGGGGCTGCCATTTTTAGAGAGTATTCGTCAGCTTCGCCACGAACTTGGTGTGCATCGAACGATTTTTGTACATATGGCATGGATTATGTACCTCTCTGCGGTGGGGGAGCAAAAAACAAAACCCATTCAACATTCCGTGCAAACTCTTCAGCGTTCTGGCATCCAGCCTGATATTTTGGTGTGCAGATCTTCCAGCAACCTCTCCTTGGAGATTCGGAAAAAGATTGCTTTATTTTGTAATGTGCAGGAAGAAAATGTCATTGATGCTCCCAATGTGGAGCACATTTATGAGGTGCCCGTGGTGTACCATGAGGCAGGCTTGGATACTCAGATTTGCAAACATTTCCAGTGTTTTTCCCAGGAGCCGATTTTAACCCCGTGGAGAGAGATTGGATGCACCTTAAAGCAATTGCATCACGTGACGCGGGTGGCCATTGTGGGGAAATATGTGGACTTTCAGGATGCGTACCGATCCCTCTACGAGGCCCTTGTGCATGGGGGTATGGTCCATAACACGCGGGTGGAACTGACCTTTGTCAATGGAGAGGCCTTAGAGGCACCAGATGTGTCTTGTGAGGAAATTTTTGCCCAACAGGATGCCATTTTAGTGCCAGGGGGGTACGGGCAGAGGGGTACGGAAGGCATGATAAAGGCTATTACGTTTGCTCGGGAGAATAAAGTTCCCTTTCTTGGCATTTGCTTTGGTATGCAGTTGGCCCTCATCGAAGCTGCTCGGTCTTTGCTGCACCTTCCTGACGCCACGTCCTCAGAGTTCAATAAAAATGCTGCTCATCCCGTTATTGCCCTCTTGGAGGAGTGGCTCCATGAGGAGACATTGCACGTATATAAAGAGTCCTTCGGTCTTGGAGGAACCATGCGTCTTGGAAGCTATCCATGTATGGTGGAGCCTGGCTCCTTTTTAGCACGCATTTATGGAGAAGCACCCCTGGTTCATGAACGTCACAGGCACCGATATGAGGTGAATGAGAAATATAAAGATCGTTTGGTGCAGGAGGCAGGTGTGGTTTTTTCGGGAACATCTGCTGGTGGGCATATTTTGGAGTGCATCGAACGCACAGACCACCCCTGGTTTCTTGGAGTGCAGTTTCACCCGGAGTTAAAGTCCAGGCCTTTTGCTGCGCACCCTATTTTTGTTTCCTTTGTTGAAGCTGCCCTGTGTTTTCAGAAGAGCACGGCGCATGAGGACAATGTCATAGAAACAGGCTATAGAAAAGTATCCACAAATTCCTTTGCATGAAACCATGCAAAGTCCTCCTTTTTTTCTCCGCTGCCAAAGCCTATAACAGGGGTGTGAAAGGTGTGGGTCAGAGCAAAAACCATGCCGCCCTTTGCTGTTCCATCCATTTTATTCATGATGATGCCTGAAAGGGGGATGATTTTTCCAAAGACCTCCACCTGGATGAGGGTATTGTGTCCCGTGGTGGCGTCCAGGACCAGGACTCGCTCATAGAGCTCATGGGAGCTGTACTTTTCGTGGTGACGTTGGATGATGCGATGGATTTTTTCCAGTTCTTGGAGAAGATCTGTTTTGTTGGAAAGCCTTCCTGCAGTGTCCATGAGCACCACGTCATTTTTGTGGTGTTGTGCATCTTGGAGTGTGCGAAAAACCACACTGGCCGGATCCTCTCCTTCATGACCAATGGTGGTGGAAAGGTTGCTTTGCTCTGCCCATCCTGCCAGCTGCTCGGGTGCTGCTGCTCTGAAGGTGTCTGCAGCCCCTAGACGCACAGTATACCCCTGTTGAGCCCACATATGCCCCAGCTTTCCCAAAAGCGTTGTTTTCCCACAGCCGTTGCTTCCCATGACCAAAAGCACCCAGGGGGTTCCATTTTCTGAAAAAGTTTGGGGAGAAAGCTTTTTTTCGTAAGGCTGAAGCATGGAGAGAAGATGCTGTGCCAAAAGGGTGCGATGATAATTTTCTGGTATGGGATGTGGTATTTTTTGTTTTTGTAACCAGGTGCACAGCTGGTGACTCAAGGCAACGCCAAAATCCCAACTGATGAACTCCTCTTCCAGGGCATCCCATTCCTCTGGTGTGAGGGTGGGTTTTGTCCATAAAGAAGAAATCTTCTCACGAAAAGACTGGGATTTTTGAAAAAAAACCTCTTTCAGGCGTGCCCACATGGTGTCCATCCTCCTTTGAATTGAGATTTTACGGTACCACACTTTGTGCCAAAGCACAAAAATCTTCAACGGAAATATCTTCGGCTCGGGAGGTGGGTGCAATGTTGTGGCGCAGAAGCCAGTCATCTATATGGGGGATGCGGTGTTTGTGGGCGAAGGCGAGGAGGTTTTTTCGAAGCATTTTTCGTCTGTGTTGAAATGAGCAGAATACTAAGTCCTCCATAAGGGAAAAGAAATGGGGAGGGAATGTACAGGGGTGTCGATGAAAAGCCACCACAACGGAGTCCACTGTGGGGGCAGGCCAAAAATATTGTCGTGGCACGGAAAAAAGTTCTGTGATGTGCGTCACATGTTGTGCCATGACGGAAAGTCTTCCGTAGGAAGGGGTTTGCGGGGCCGCTGTGAGGCGTTGAGCCACCTCCTTTTGGAACATAAAAATAGCTTTTGGGAAGGCGGGGCCCAGCTGGAGATAGCGGAACAAAATTGGCACACTCACATTATATGGAAGGTTCCCGAGCACGGTGACGGGGGGAGCTTGATGGTGATCCCAGGAAAATGTGAGGGCATCTTCTATGAATATTTGAGCCGTTGCTGGCAATTTTTCCGTGAGAAGGGGGAGGAAGCGCGCATCTTTTTCAATGACCACACAGCAGCTTTGCTGATGAGCTGACAAATGGGCTGTGAGAGTTCCTGGTCCTGGACCAATTTCCAAGATATTTTCCCCTGGGAGGCACTGTTGAGCAATGTGCTCTAGTGTGGGCGTATGAAAAAGAAAATTTTGTCCGCGTTCCTTTCGAGGAGATATATCATATTTTTCCAGTTCTTTTTTTAAAGCCTGAAGCATAACCGCACGGCCTATTTCTCCGAAGAGGTGGTGATTTCGTGATGGAAGTTTTGTCGAAGATTTTCCAATTCTTTTCGAGAACAGCGTTCTAAAATTTCATTGCGCAACTCCGCATAAATGGCTTCATCAGAAGGCATTTTAAGGTCCAGCTCCTCTGCAGGTTTTTTTTCCAGTACCACAAGAATAACTGCTTTTTTGGGGTTCAGAAGAGAAGGCAGCACCATGGGAGGAAGTACTTCTCCTTCAGGCGCATTCTCCACAGCCTCTTGCATGTCATGATCAATCTGATGAAGAGGAATCCAGGATGAAATGCCACCCCGAGCCCCACTGGGCGCTTGAGAAAATTGCTGGGCCAATCGCATGAAAGGAGCCCCCTGCTTGAGAAGTGAAAAAATATGTTGGGCTTGTTTCTCGATGAGTTCTGGGTTATCAGAAGGTCGTATATAGAGAACAATTTCTCCCATACGATACATGATTCCGGTGTGTTCTTTCTTCCACTTTCTTTTTGCACGCTGGAGGTCTTTTGGGGAAATATTGACCTGCCCTCCGTAAAGAGTTTGAATATATCGTACCCAGCCCATCTGTGTTCGAAGTTGCTTTAAGAATGTTTCCCGTGGAATGGAATTTTTTTCAAAGAACTGCCAAAATTCTCCTTCTGCCATGCGGTTTTGTTTTTCCATGACACGTATATGGGCTTCAAGCTCCTCATCAGAAACGGTAATTTTGTATTTCTTCATCAGCTGTCTTTGAAGGGCCTCATCCACCAGCTGGTTCAGCACTTGGTCATAAAGCTGCTGTATCAGCTCTGCTGTCAAAGGCCGTCCTGATGAAAGGAGAATAAAGTGGATGCGATTTAACACATCCTCATGGGAAATACTCTCTTTGTGGATTTTTCCCACCAAGTGATTTTCCATAAAGCTCATGGCGACAGGTGCCACAGGCAAGAAAAAAAGAAAAATCTTGCAGAAAAGAAAGGAAATTGATAGAATGGCCGATGCTCTCTTTTTACGTTCTATCTTGAAACGCTGTTTTTCACACATGAAACTCTTCCAAAAATATGCATTTAAAGGTCTTCTTCTGACCACCGTTGGGGTAAGTCTTATTCTAACCATTATTTTATGGATAGCACAATCCTTAAAATTTATTCGGTTTTTTTCTTCCTCTGTGTTCTCCATGGGAAACTTTTTTCTTCTTATGATAAGTGTGCTGCCCCATACCTTCTTGATTGTGGTGCCCTTTGGATTTTTATGTGCGCTTTTTTGGAGATATCATCGATTAATTTTTGGCAATGAGCGCATTGTCATGGATGCGTGTGGCGTGTCTCAGAAATTTTTTGTCTATCCCAGTGTGGTGCTGGCGGGGATGTTGTCGGTTTTTTTGTTTGTGATCAGCATGTATCTGGGGCCACGCATGGAGCAGGTGCAAAAAGAAACACGTGATGTGATGACGTATTCTTTTGCTCCTTCGCTTATTTGCCCTGGGGTTTTTTCGAAAATTGGGCATTATATGTTGTATGTGCACAAACAGCTTTCATCCCAAGATTTTGAGGGTATTTTGCTCTGTGATGATGGCGAAACATATCGTCAGACTATTTCTGGTCAGAAGGCACGCATTGCGCCATATAAAGGTGGAATACGTATTGTTGTGTGGAATGGCACCTATCAGAAAACATCTTTCCACGGTTTCCCGTCCATAATGACTTTTCGTCAGTATGCCATTGATATTCTTCCAACGGTGCTCCATGATGAGCACACATTGTCGCTTCAGGGGCTCTCTGTGAGGGAATTGTGGCGGCATATGGGAAAAGATGGAAGCAATATCTATAGCCAAGAGTTCCATAAACGCATTCTCCTGTCATGTGTTCCACTCTTTTATGGGTTGTGGGTCCCCTTTGTTTTCTTGCGAGAATCTTTCTCTCGTAGGGTATCCTTTATGCCTTTTGTATATGGATGCGTGGGAGTGGTCTTTCTTCAGGCTCTTTTGGGGGCTGCATTTTTCCTGTCCCTTCCCATACTGCTTTTCTTAGCCTATATAACCATTTTTTTTCCAGGTGTTTTCTGGATGCGCCGGGATGAGTGATGATGAGTGAGTCTTTTCCCTGGATTCAGTGTCCTGCTCTGCAAAAACTCTTCTTGTGTCTGAATACAGAGAAAGATGAGGTGCGCGTGGTGGGGGGGGCGGTGCGCAACACCCTTCTGGGAAAACCAGTGCAGGATTTTGATTTAGCATCCACTCATCTGCCCCACGATGCAAAGAATATTTTGGCGTCCCATGGCATCAAAACTGTTGATACAGGTATTCCCCACGGTACCATTACTGCCATAGTTCAGGGGAAGCCCTATGAAATCACCACACTCCGAAGGGATATTCATACCGATGGCCGTTTTGCCACGGTGCGATACACCACATCGTGGGAGGAAGATGCGCATCGCAGGGATTTCACCATGAATGCATTGTATGTGGACAGCTGTGGTCGGCTTTATGATTATGTTGGCGGGCTTCATGACCTTCGGCAACAATGTGTGAAGTTTATTGGGGACCCTTACCAGCGCATTCGGGAGGACTATTTACGCATTTTGCGCTTTTTTCGTATGCAGGCGTACTATGGGGCTTTGTGGCACGAGGAAAGCCTTCAGGCTGCCTATGCCCTCAAAGAGGGCCTTTCCATTCTTTCTGGAGAACGTATTACGAAGGAATGTATTATGCTGTTGGATGCTCAGGATCCGTGGGATGTGGTGGGTCACATCTTGCGGGGTGGTATATGGATCTATGTGCTTGGAGCCCCCATGGAATACCCCGTTTTTTCTGGACTTTCCCTCATAGAGAAGAGATATCATATGAAAAGTTCCCCTCTTACGCGCCTGCGCAGCATATCATGTGGATCCTTTCCACGTCTGGTGTTGTCCAGGGAGCAAAAACACCTTCTTGCTGCCTTCTCTCTTCCATTAAAAGGTTTGAGCAGGGAAGAATGGAGAGAAAGCATATATGATTTTTCCCATGACGTCACACGCCAGCGCCTTCTCTTGCATGGAGCAATGCTTATGACCAGAGAACCCCACAGCCATCGTGTGGACGAGTTTTTCATGCATGAATTTTCTTCCTTTATGCAGGATGCTTCTTTGCCAGAGTTTCCTGTAAAAGGAAGGGATTTTCTTGCATACAACCTTTCTGGTGCCGCCATTGGACGGGCCCACAGTCTCCTGCGAAAATGGTGGATTCATCAGGGATGTGTTCCCTCTCGTGCAGCATGCCTAGAGCATTTTGAGTCGCAGCTTTTGAGCAGTGTGTGATTTTCAGGACTTTTTCTTATGCCGGGATGCTTGAAAATCACATGGACAAAGGGGGAGGAAATTCCTACACTTAAAAAAGACTATTGCGCACAAGAGTTTTCTATGGAAGAGAAAAAAATTTTGCCTCGAAAGGCTTTGGGACGGGGACTGTCGATTCTTTTGGGGGACAAAGGGGATCACGGTGATGAGGAGCTTTTGTGGGTTTCTCCAGAGAAGCTCTATCCTAATCCTGACCAGCCCAGAAAACATTTCGATGAAGTGGCCCTTGGGGAGCTTGCTCTCTCCATAAAAGAAAATGGTATTCTCCAGCCCATCCTGGTGCGAGAAAAGTCTGCCCAGGGGTATGAAATTGTGGCGGGAGAGCGCCGATGGAGAGCAGCTTCCGTGATAAAACTCGATAAAGTGCCTTGTCGAGTTTTGTCTCCTGCGCAGAAAAATATTTTAGAGATAGCACTTTTGGAAAATATTCAAAGGGAGGATTTGAATCCTTTGGAGGAGGCCCTTGGTTATAAAAGTCTCATGGAAAACTTTTCCTATACCCAGGAAGTGGTGGCGAGAAAAGTTGGAAAAAGCCGAAGTTATGTGACAAATATTTTGCGTCTGTTGCAGCTGCCGGTGGCCCTGCAGTATCTTCTGCAGGAGGGAAAAATTTCTTCTGGCCATGGAAAAGCTCTCTTAGGTGCAGATGATCCTTTGGCTATTGCGGAAAGCATTATAAAAAAATCTTTGAATGTGCGGGAAACAGAACGCCTTGTGCGTCAAAGCAATACAAGAAAAGCTGTTGTGCCCCTTTTTCACAAAAAAGGTGGTGAGGAGCATAGGGTCACTGATGAAGAAAGCGTTATGGCGGAGCATCTTGAAACCCTGATACCGGCAAAAGCTCGTGTGGAGAATCATGCCCATGGGATTCGTGTGGAGCTTTTTTTTGAGTCGCCAGAGCACTTGGAGCGGTTTATTGAGTCCCTTCCCCTTGGTGGAGCATAATGCGCCCGGCTGAGGAGGACCATATTCTTTTTTTCTCAGAAGCTTGGTCGCAGCTCATGGAGGTTTCAAAAAACTGCATGGCAGGCATATGAATGCATTCTTCTTATGAAAAGAACCTTTGGGGGGTATCCCATTTACACTTTGTTAAGGCTTCATCTATAGAAAAGAAAAAGAGAACGGAAAAAAAGGAGAAGGTATGGCTGTGCTCCCGTTAAGTTCTGCTCAGCATGGCACTTCTAGTTTTTCTATGATTTTATGGGCCCTCGGATGGCTCGTGGGTATGGTGGGGCTTTTTTTTCTTGTGCCCCTGGGTGTTTCCCTCTATCACGGAGAAAATTTTCATGGATTTTTATATGGATTCTTTATTGCCATGACCCTAGGAGGGGCAACGACATTTTTTTTCCGGCATACAAAAATTGGCACTCTTCGTTTGCGAGATGGTTTTTTATTGACCATCTTTTCATGGCTTGCCATTTCTTTGTGTGCATGTTTACCTTTTTATTTTTCCCATGCGGGGGTCTCTTTTTGCGATGCGCTTTTTGAGGCTGTGTCTTCTCTTACCACCACAGGCATAAGTCTTTTCTCTCAAGACTATTATGTGGAGAAAGGGTTGTTTTTTTGGAGAGTTTTTTTGCAATGGCTTGGGGGATTCGGTATTATTCTCATGGCTGTTACGCTTTTGCCCATTTTGAAAATTGGGGGTGCACATCTTGTCCTTAGCGAATTTTCTGATCGTACGGAAAAATTTGTGCCTCGTACATCAGAAGTCGCTGCCTCCCTCATGGGGCTGTATATATTTTTGACTGTTGTCATTGTGTTTTTACTGTGGGCGGGGAAGATGCCTTTTTTTGATGCCTTGTATTATAGTATGTCTGCATTATCCACGGGGGGGATTTCTCAGAAACTCGTGCCCATTTCCTCCATGGGATGGTACTGTAAAAGTGTTTTGATTATGGCCATGATGCTTGGAGGGTCCACCCTCGTGCTGCTGGTAGCTTTTGTGAAAGGGGAGGGTAAAAGATATTGGAGCGATGATCAAATACGATTTTATTATCGTATGTTGGTGGTGGCCAGTATTGTGGCCTTCTGCTTTTCATGGTCTCTCTACGATGATCCCATAATCACGAGCATTTTTATGACGGTGTCGGCCCTTACCACCACAGGCTTTTCCGTGGGAGCTGTCCTGACCCCCTTTATGCACATTTTCTTTCTCATGTTAGGTTTCATTGGAGGATGCAGTGGTTCTACAGCGGGGGGCATCAAAGTGTTCCGTCTACAAATTCTTTATCGTGTAGCAAAAAACCAGCTTCTCACAAGTATCCAGCCGTACGG